>CAYWNE010000122.1:0-12758 GCA_964459555.1 uncultured Burkholderiaceae bacterium
ACTTGATCGTCCTAACGTCGATACGGATGCCATTATTCCCAAGCAGTTTTTGAAGTCGATTCGCCGCAGCGGCTTCGGTCCTAATTTGTTTGATGAATGGCGTTATCTCGACCATGGCGAACCGGGAATGGATAACTCGAAACGTCCATTGAATCCTGATTTTGTTCTCAATCAAGCACGTTATGCTGGCGCTTCAATTCTTTTGACACGCAAGAATTTTGGTTGTGGCTCTTCACGCGAACACGCGCCTTGGGCTCTTGAGCAATATGGTTTTCGTGCCATCATCGCGCCGAGTTTTGCGGATATTTTCTTTAACAATTGCTTCAAGAATGGCGTGTTGCCAATTCGTCTTGATGAAGATGTTGTGGAGAAGCTGTTCGTGTACGTTAATTCCAACGAGGGTGCACAGATTATTGTTGATTTAGAAAAGCAAATCGTGTCAACCAAAGATGGGGCATTGTCGTTGCACTTTGATGTTGATCCTTTCCGCAAGTATTGCTTGCTCAATGGTCTGGATGATATCGGCTTGACGCTGCAGCACGAAGCAAAGATACGTGCCTTCGAACAAAAGCATGTTCAATCGCAACCTTGGTTGCTCAACACAATCTAAAGAATAATCGCATGAAAATCGCTGTATTGCCCGGTGATGGCATTGGGCCAGAAATTATTGATCAAGCCGTTAAAGTTTTGCGGGCTCTCGATGAACAATTTGAGCTCGAATTTGCGCCTGTGGGTGGTGCAGGCTATGAAGCAAGTGGTCATCCGCTTCCAGCGGCAACACTCAAATTGGCGCTAGACGCAGATGCCGTATTGTTTGGTTCGGTAGGGGATTGGAAGTACGACACGCTAGAGCGTGCTTTACGTCCAGAACAAGCAATTTTGGGACTGCGTAAGAATTTGCAGTTATTTGCGAATTTCCGTCCGGCGATTTTGTATCCTGAGTTGGCAGGTGCATCGACTCTGAAACCTGAAGTCGTTTCAGGATTGGATATTTTGATTATCCGCGAATTGACTGGCGATATTTATTTTGGTCAACCGCGTGGCGTACGTGAGTGCCCAGATGGTCCATTCAAGGGTCAACGCGAAGGATTTGATACGATGCGCTATGCTGAAGGTGAAATTCGACGGATTGCCCATGTCGCCTTTCAAGCCGCGCAGAAGCGTAGTAAGCGTTTGACGAGTGTTGATAAGGCTAATGTGCTGGAAACCTTCCAATTCTGGAAAGACATTGTCACCGATGTCCATAAAGAGTATCCGGATGTCGCTTTGGAACATATGTATGTTGACAATGCGGCGATGCAGCTCGTGCGCGCGCCGAAGAAATTTGATGTAATCGTTACCGGCAATATGTTCGGCGACATTTTGTCTGATGCTGCAGCCATGTTGACGGGCTCAATCGGCATGTTGCCATCGGCCTCACTGGACGCGAATAGCAAAGGATTGTACGAGCCGTCACACGGATCGGCGCCAGATATCGCTGGAAAGGGTATTGCCAATCCTTTAGCGACGATTTTGTCGGCTGCAATGATGTTGCGTTATTCATTGAAAAAAGCAGAGCAAGCAGATCGTATCGAAAATGCGGTGAAAAGCGTGTTAGCCAATGGCTTGCGCACTCCCGATATTTTCGAAGCGGGATGTACCAAGGTCGGTACGTCTGAAATGGGTGATGCGGTGGTTAAGGCTTTGGCGTAGTTTGTAATTGATGCGGTGATTCCGCGATTTTTAGGGAAAGAAGATGAAGCTAGTTGGACTGGTAGGTTGGCGTGGGATGGTGGGCTCAGTCTTGATGCAGCGCATGCAGCAAGAGGGTGATTTTGATCATATCGAGCCTGTATTTTTTTCGACCTCAAACACAGGTGGTGCCGCACCTGCGATGGCGAAAAATGAAAAGACCTTAAAAGACGCAAATGATGTTGAAGCGCTCAAGAAGTGCGAAATTATTATTACCTGCCAGGGCGGTGACTACACGTCAGAAGTATTTCCAAAGTTGCGGGCTGCCGGCTGGAATGGTTATTGGATCGATGCTGCATCAACTTTGCGCATGGATAGTGATGCGATCATCGTTTTGGATCCTGTGAATTTAGATGTGATCAAATCGGCATTGTCGCGCGGCGTGAAAAACTACATTGGCGGCAATTGCACAGTTTCTTGCATGTTGATGGGCTTGGGTGGTCTGTTCGCCAACAACTTGGTCGATTGGATGTCTTCCATGACTTACCAAGCGGCGTCAGGTGGTGGTGCGCAACATATGCGCGAATTGTTGACCCAGTTTGGCTCTATCAATGCCGAGGTAAAGGCGTTATTGGATGATCCAGCTTCCGCTATTCTCGAAATTGATCGTAAGGTGCTTGGCAAGCAACATAGTTTCTCAGCAGATGAAACTAAACAGTTTGGTGTGCCACTGGCAGGTAACTTGATTCCTTGGATCGACAAAGATCTGAATAATGGTCAATCGAAAGAAGAATGGAAAGCCGGCGCTGAAACCAATAAGATTTTAGGTCTTGGCGAAGCCTTTGGATCTCAAGCAATTCCGGTCGATGGTTTGTGTGTGCGCATTGGCGCAATGCGCTGCCATTCACAAGCTTTGACGATTAAGCTCAAGAAAGATGTGCCGCTCGACGAGATCAACGATATCATCGCCAGCAATAATCAATGGGTAAAAGTCGTGCCCAATACACGTGATGACTCGATGCGTGATTTGACGCCTGCTGCCGTGACAGGAAGCCTCACTATTCCAGTTGGTCGTTTGCGCAAAATGCAAATGGGCGGCGATTATTTGTCAGCGTTCACGGTCGGAGATCAACTTTTGTGGGGTGCAGCGGAACCGTTGCGACGCATGTTGCGCATCTTGATTGATTGATGCGAAGCTAATTAACGACATGCTTAGAAAAAAGAGGGGCGCGTTCGCGTTCCTTTTTTTTAACTCAATGTTTTAATATTTGCATGGAATTGTCTAGTGGTAACAACGAATTTACATGCATTGAGGGTTTTCGCCTCTTAATGTATTTACCATATCTAGAATTCACGTTAAGCTTGCGTCGTAAGGTGGGTAATGTTATCGTGATTCAACATATCTTCCTCTCGTGCAAATTTACTATAAAAACAAGATAAATTTGTATTGTTTAAATTTCCCTGGAAATGTTCTGAAAATGCATAAACAAAAACGTCTATCGACAAGATTGCTGGGAAGCAAGGCACTGAAGGCTGCAGCTTTTTCTTCTTTGCTCGTCTTTTCAAATGCATACGCGACTGGTCTTGGGAAGTTGACCGTGCTTTCACATCTTGGGCAGCCTCTGCGCGCTGAGATTGAGCTGACTTCTCCCAATAAAGAAGAAATCAATTCTTTGGTGCCAAAAGTGGCCTCGATAGAAGCATTTCGTCAGGCCAACATCGAATTTAATCCTGCTCTATTGTCTTTGCGTTTTGCAATTGAACCGCGCGGAAATGGCTATATCATCCGTGTGACTTCGACCCAACCAATGAATGAGCCATGGATTGATTTCTTGCTTGAAATGAATGCGAGCAACGGAAAGCTGGTTCGCGAATATACGGCTTTGCTCGATCCTGCTGAATTGTCTGTCGGTCAGGCTGCGCAAATTGTTAACCCTTCGACACCCAATGTGGTTGTAAAGCAAGTTACTCCGATCGTACGCCCAACAGAGGTGCGTGCAACGAATCGTGAAGACACGCCAGTGTCGCCAAAAAAAAACTCGGGTAGAAATGTAAAGCCGGAGACCGAGCAAATCCGAGGCGAGCGCGAGTATCGCGTTAAGCCTGGCGATACCTTGGTAAAGATTGCTTCTGCGAATTTGAATGGCGTTTCCTTAGATCAGATGTTGGTCAGCATTTACCGTGCTAATCCTCAGGCATTTGTGGGTGACAACATGAATCGCCTCAAAGCGGGACAGATCCTGAATATACCGGATGCGGAGACTGCACGTTCAACGACTGCTGGCGAGGCGCATTCCATTGTGCAAGCGCATTCTTCTGATTTTAGTGCGTATCGAAATAAGCTGGCAGGCCAAGTGTTAGCTGCACCAGCCGAAAAAACTCCATCGAATAAACAATCGTCTTCTGGCACCATTACCGCGAAAGTCAAAGAGACGCCGACCGCGACAAACGAAGCGATTGATAAGCTGAAACTTTCAAAAGTGCCGGTTGCTAGCGCCAAAGCTAGTGCCAAGGGAATGACTGAAGAGGATCGCATTGCCAAAGATAAAGCACTGGCAGAAGCAAATGCGCGGGTGAAGGAGCTTGAGAAGAATGTGAGTGAGTTGAATCGCTTACTCGCGGTGCCAGCTAAATCTGCAACTTCTTCAGCGTCGGCGAAAGTTGCTGAAACAAAACCAGTTGAGGCGCCCGCGAAGACAGCAGTTGCAAGTGCCACCGTTCCAGCCGTGGCAGTCGCAGAAAAAGCAGTACCTTCAGCGAGTGCTTCTGCTTCGAGTGGTGCTTCGGCAAGCGCGTCGGCATCTAGTAGTGCATCGACTAGTGCTTCTGCAAGTGCGTCGAGTAGCGCAATTGCAAGTGCGTCGGCAACTGCATCAGCCCCACAGAAGCCAAAGCCAAAACGCCCGGCTCCACCACCTGCACCAGTTGAGGAGCCAAGCTGGTTCGAGACAAGTTATTTGATTGCTGGCGGTTTGTTGCTAGCAATTGCCGGTGGTATTGGTATTTACTTGAGCCGCCGTAAGAAGGCCGCGCATCAGTTCGAAGACAGCATTTTGACAGGCTCTAGTTTGAAGGCGAACTCGATGTTTGGTTCAACTGGTGGGCAAAGCGTCGATACGAATAACAGCGTGTTTAATTCCAATTTTGCGCCATCAGCCAGCCAACTTGATGCGAATGAGGTTGATCCAGTCGCTGAAGCAGATGTGTATATCGCTTATGGTCGCGATACTCAGGCCGAAGAGATTTTGAAAGAAGCCTTACGTACGCAACCTGATCGCCACGCGGTTCGCTTGAAGTTATTGGAGATTTACTATGGCCGCAAGGATTTGCGTTCATACGAAGTGTACGCTGGTGAGTTGTATGGAATGACTCACGGTGAAGGTGAGGAGTGGGCGCAAGCGGCGTCAATGGGTGTGGCACTTGATCCAAACAATCCATTGTATGCGGGTGCGAGTGCGCCACCTGAGTCCTTCAATCCTGGCAGTTTGAGTGTGCCTACACAGCCTTTGGAGGACTTGGAGCCAGATCCTATTCTGGATAGTTCATTGTCTGAAGATATGCTGGAATCGATTAGCATTATTGATACCGCACATGCGCTATCTGATGAGATGGGGCATACAGAGCCTCCTGTAGTGCTTGGAAATTCTGCGGCCTTTTCAGAAGGTGATGATGCTGTTTTGGACTTTGATCTTGATATCTCTGATTCCTTGACTGCGACAGAGGCTTCGAATTCCGATAACAGTTTGGACTTCGCGCCAACTCTGCCTGAGATTGATGCGGTTAGCACTGTCAATGAAGCACCAGCGGAAGAGCCTGCACCCGTGATCGATTTTGGATCCATCGACTTTGATTTGGGTGATGATAGTGAGGCTAAGACTGCTGACGCACCAGTTGCTGAGTCTGTCCCAGCACCGGCTGCAGCGGTTTCTGGTGACTTCGACTTAGAAGTTCCTTCGCTAGATTTCGGAAAAGCGGAAGCCGTTGAGGTGAGTGCGCCAGAGTCATCTTCTGAGCTCGAATTTGTCATGCCTGAGGCTGATAGTGTTGAGTTGGGCGCGGCCGATCTTGCAGGTGCTGAAGATGTTTCACCGTACAATGCGGAGATGGCTACAAAACTAGACTTGGCGGTTGCCTATCAAGAAATTGGCGATAAGGAGGGTGCGCGTGAACTACTTGAAGAGGTGCTACGTGGTGGCTCGAAAGATCAAGTAGAAAAGGCGCGTGCAATGTTGGAAGAAATGGCCTAGTTTTGATGATGTTTCTCAAAGTGGGCGCGCACTGGTCGCGCCCATTTTTGTTTCTGAAATTTTTTTATGAAGCGAATTGTTCTTGGCATTGAATATGATGGTGCCGGATTTCAAGGATATCAAACGCAACCTCACGGCGAAACCGTGCAGGATGCTTTGGAACGTGCCTTGTCTAAATTTACGAGTGGCCCAGTTCATACAGTTTGCGCAGGGCGAACTGATGCCGGAGTCCATGCGCTTGAGCAGGTTGTGCACTTTGATACATCTTTAGACCGTGCCTTGTATTCTTGGGTAAACGGTGTTAACTCATTTTTGCCTAATAGTGTCGCAATTAAATGGGCCAGAGAGGTCGGGGACGCTGAAAGCTTTGATAATCAAGGATTTCATGCACGCTTTAGTGCTTATTCACGTACCTATCACTATGTCTTGTTGAATAGTATTGTTCGTTCGCCGACTTTGAGTGGCCGAGCAGGATGGTTTTTTCGACCGCTTGATATAGATCGAATGCGTCAAGGTGCAAGCTTTCTTGTTGGCGAGCATGACTTTACAAGCTTTCGCGCAACGGGATGTCAGGCAAAATCTCCAGTCAAGACCATGTATGAGGTCGACATTCGTCAATCGGGTGAGGCTTTTGTATTCACCTTAAGGGCAAGCGCATTTTTGCATCACATGGTTCGGAATATTGTCGGTTCGTTATTGTATGTAGGCTCTGGGCGGCGCTCACCAGAGTGGATCGCTGAGTTATTGTCGGCAAAGAATCGTAGCTTGGCCGCGCCAACATTTATGCCAGATGGTTTGTATTTGGCTAAGATTAACTATGACCCCAAATGGGGCTTGCCTGAAAGCGAGAAACCGAATTTGCCTTTGGCAATGCATTTTTAGGTTTGATTTTGGAAGAGTCTAGATCGAGGTCAAAACTGTGATTTATTTGTAATTTAGTTATTTTTGCTTGTTTCTATAGAGGAAAAATAGGTCATGAGCACCGAATTCCGGTAAAATGTCGTTTTTGCATAACCCATTGAAAAGGCGCTCGCCTGGGGATCATTGCCCAGTCATGAGCGCTTTTTTTGTAATCGCTAGTAGATTCTGATGAATAACATTCGTAACTTTTCAATTATTGCTCACATTGATCACGGTAAATCCACATTGGCTGATCGCATCATTCAGCTGTGTGGTGGTTTGTCTGAGCGTGAAATGGAGTCCCAAGTCTTGGACTCAATGGACATTGAAAGGGAGCGTGGCATTACCATTAAAGCGCAGACGGCTGCGTTGCAATACAAGGCTCTTGATGGCCAGATGTACAACCTTAATTTGATCGATACGCCAGGGCACGTCGACTTTAGCTACGAGGTCAGTCGATCTTTGTCTGCCTGCGAAGGTGCGTTGTTGGTGGTGGACGCCTCTCAGGGCGTTGAAGCACAGACGGTCGCGAACTGCTACACAGCGATTGAACTTGGCGTTGAAGTGGTGCCAGTACTAAACAAGATTGATTTGCCCTCTGCCGATCCTGCGAATGCATCAAGTGAAATCGAGGAAGTGATTGGCATTGACGCTAGCGATGCAGTGCAGTGTTCGGCGAAAACGGGTCTCGGTGTGCAGGATATTTTGGAGAGTTTGATCAAAAAAGTGCCTCCGCCAAAGGGCGATCCTGAGGCGCCATTGCAGGCTCTGATCATCGATTCATGGTTTGATAATTATGTTGGTGTGGTGATGTTGGTGCGTATTGTCAATGGCACTTTGCGTCCCAAAGACAAGATTCGTTTCATGGCCACAGAGGCGCAGCACTTGGTTGAAAGCGTTGGTGTTTTTACGCCGAAGTCACTTAGCCGAAATGAGCTGACAGCAGGTCAGGTGGGATTCATTATCGCAGGTATTAAGGAGCTAAAGGCGGCGAAAGTCGGCGATACGATAACGCTCGTTTCGCAGCCAGCAGCAGCGCCATTGCCTGGCTTCAAAGAAGTTCAGCCTCAGGTTTTCGCGGGTTTGTTTCCCGTGGAAGCGAATCAATATGATGCCTTGCGCGACTCTCTTGAAAAACTCAAACTCAATGATGCTGCCTTGATGTATGAACCGGAAGTTTCGCAAGCCTTGGGTTTCGGATTCCGCTGCGGTTTCTTGGGGCTCTTGCATATGGAAATTGTGCAAGAACGTCTTGAGCGTGAATTCGACATGGACTTGATCACAACAGCGCCAACAGTCGTATATGAGGTTGCGCTCGCCGATGGCAGTATTATCCAAGTCGATAATCCATCGAAAATGCCGGACCCTTCGAAAATCGAGGAAATTCGTGAACCTATCGTGACCGTGAATTTGTACATGCCACAAGAGTATGTGGGTTCGGTCATTACGCTTTGCACCTCGAAGCGTGGCGTACAAATGGATATGAGTTATCACGGTCGTCAGGTGAAATTGACGTACGAAATGCCGATGGCTGAAATCGTGTTGGACTTTTTTGATCGATTGAAATCGACTTCACGCGGATATGCGTCGATGGACTATGAGTTCAAAGAGAATCGCGCAGCTGACGTCGTGAAAGTCGATATGCTGATCAATAGCGAAAAAGTCGATGCGTTGGCGATTATCGTTCACCGTTTGAACGCGCAATATCGCGGTCGTGCTGTGGCGGCGAAGATGCGCGAACTGATACCGCGTCAAATGTTTGATGTGGCGATTCAGGCTGCAATTGAATCAAACATTATCTCGCGTGAGAACGTGAAAGCCTTGCGTAAGAACGTTTTAGCGAAGTGCTATGGTGGTGATATCTCACGTAAGCGAAAACTCTTGGAAAAGCAAAAAGCAGGTAAGAAGCGTATGAAGCAAGTGGGTTCAGTCGAGATTCCGCAAGAAGCATTTTTGGCGATTTTACAAGTGGAAGAAAAATGAGTGTCGATTTCTTAGTAAAAAACTTTGCTTTGATTCTCTTTGTTCTCATGGTGGTGACAGGCATCATCTGGGCAATTGATTTGTTTGTATGGTCGAAGCGACGTAAAACTTTGGCTGAAAGTGCACTTGCGCAGGCTGGTGGCGTCGAGCAATTAACCGCCGAGCAAAAAGATGCAATTGCGGCTCCAATTATGAGACAGCCGACTTGGGTTGAATATACCGGCAGTTTCTTTCCAGTGATTGCTTTGGTGTTTATATTGAGATCCTTTTTATTTGAACCCTTCAAGATTCCTTCCGGCTCTATGCTTCCAACATTGTATGTTGGAGACTTTATTCTGGTGAACAAGTTTACCTATGGTATTCGCCTACCGATTGTTGGCACCAAGATCATTGATATAAATACCCCGCAACGTGGCGATGTGATGGTTTTTAAATATCCGGTAGATCCTACTGTTGACTACATTAAGCGTGTCGTTGGCGTACCAGGTGATGTAGTGGCCTATAAGAACAAGCGATTGTCTATCAATGGTGTACAAGTAGGCTATGAAACACAAAACCAGTTTTTGCATGATGGGCAGGAACTCCGCTATTCTGCACAGTTTTTGGAAGACTTGACCGGGGTTAAACACAGAATATTGAATAATGACCTTAACCCGCCTGGAAATCCTCGTCTAAATTTTCCTCAATCCGAATTATGTGAGTCGGATTTCGAAGGTTTTTCTTGTAAGGTACCGGCTGGCCATTACTTTATGATGGGAGATAATCGTGATGATAGCCAAGATAGTCGTTATTGGGGTTTTGTGCCTGATGCGAATATCGTCGGGAAGGCAGTGTTTATCTGGATGAATTCTAGTGATCTAAAAAGGATAGGTAGCTTTCAATAAATGAGGGAGGGTCTGCTATGAAACAAGCTGTAATGGTTACAAATAGATGCTTCAAATCTCAAAATGGGATGTCGTTGGTTGGACTCATTTTTATGCTCAGCATTATTGCACTGTTAGCACTACTGGCGGCTAAAATCACGCCGACATTTATTGAGTATATGGCCGTCAAGCGGGCTATTGTGACGGCTAAGGCTTCGGGAAATTCTGTTCGGGAGATTCAAGCTTCATTTGATAAGCAAGCAGATGTCAGCTATATCAGTTCGATTAAAGGCGGTGATTTAGTCATTGATAAGACGGATGCGGGTTACGATGTTTCTTTCTATTACGCGAAGAAGATTCCATTGGCGGGTCCAGCGAGTCTTTTGTTGGAATATGAAGGTAGTACCGCAAAAGCAAAACCCAGTTCTCATAGAGCTGAATAGAGAATATGAACGAACAATTGCTGCAAAAACGGTTGGGGCACCAGTTCAAAGATGTTGCGTTACTGCAGCAGGCTCTCACTCATCGTAGTCATAGTACCAGTCATAATGAGCGACTGGAGTTTCTCGGTGATTCGATTCTGAATTGCGTTGTGGCGTCAATTTTGTTTGAAACTTTCGATCGTATCGACGAGGGAGATTTGTCTCGCGTGCGTGCGAATTTGGTGAAGCAGCAAAGCTTGTTCGAAATTGCCCAGAAGATGGAGTTGTCGCAATTCCTTCGTCTTGGTGAGGGTGAATTGAAATCGGGTGGGTTCAGAAGACCGTCGATTCTCGCAGATACGCTAGAAGCCTTGTTTGGTGCGATTTACCTTGATGCTGGTTTTGATGCTGCCCGAGCAGTCATCAAGGCATTGTATGCGCCGATATTGGTAACGGTTGATCCGACCACTTTGGGTAAAGATGCCAAGACATTACTGCAGGAATTTTTGCAGAGTAAAAAAATAGCACTTCCACAGTACAACGTTGTCGCAACGCATGGCGCAGCGCATAATCAAGAATTCGAAGTGGAATGCCTTGTCCCTAAACTTGAGATCCAAGTTTTCGGAACAGGTGGGAGTCGCCGGGCCGGCGAGCAGGCCGCAGCAAAATTGGCACTTGAAACGGCAGTAAGTTTGCTGGCAAAAACGCCAGCAAGTCGCAAAAGCAAAACACGTAAGACCCAAATGAAGTTGGCGGGTATCGCAACCATTCAACCTTCAGGCGCAGAGCCAGAGATTAATGACAGCGCTCAATTGTCCCTTGATGTCGCTGTGCCAGAGGCGCCGCAAGGCGAAAAAGTATGAACGAGCAAGTTGAGACATCCCCATTTCGTTGTGGCTACATCGCCATCGTTGGGCGCCCGAACGTAGGTAAGTCTACCTTGATGAATGCCTTAATCGGCGCCAAAGTGAGTATTACTTCACGTAAAGCGCAGACGACACGTCATCGCATTACAGGTATTCAAACCAAAGACCAAACTCAGTTTGTATACGTCGATACTCCCGGCTTTCAAACACGGCACTCAAATGCACTGAACCGTACATTGAACCGTACCGTTACGAATACCTTAACCGCCGCTGACGTCATTTTGATGATTATCGAAGCCGGTACATTTGGTCCTGCCGATCAGCAAGTCTTGGATTTGTTACCGAAGAAAGTGCCGTGCATTTTGGTGATCAATAAATCTGATCGCGTAAAGGATAAAGCGATTTTGATGCCGTTTGCACAGAAGGTCATGGCGGCTTATCCATTCACTGCGGTTGTTCCAGTTTCTGCTACTTTAAAGTTTCAACTCGATAGTTTAGAACGCGAAATTCGAAAGTATCTACCTGAGGGGGATCCGATTTTCGATGAGGACGATATCACTGATCGCAGTGAAAAATTTCTGGCGACGGAAATCGTTCGCGAAAAGTTATTTCGTTTTGTCGGCGATGAATTGCCGTACACCAGCACCGTCGTCATGGAAAAGTTCGAGCAAGAAGGCAACTTGCGCCGTGTCTTTGTCGCTATCTTGGTTGATCGAGATGGTCACAAGTCGATGGTGATTGGTAATAAAGGTGCGCGCCTCAAAGAGATTTCCAGCCAATCTCGACAGGATATGGAAAAGCTATTTGGTGGCCCTGTGTATCTGGAGATCTGGGTGAAAGTGAAGTCCGGCTGGGCTGATAATGAGGCCGGTTTGCGTGCCTACGGTTACGAGTAATCGATCTTACATGATCACTGCGATAATCCCGCACTCTGAGTAGGATGGCCAAATTGCCGACTGAAGAGAACGAAATCGTACTGGAAGAACTCGGAGATTTCGCGCCGATTGCGGCGATACCTGCACGTCCAACACGAAAAAATAAGAGTGAGAAAATCGAAGTCAAAGTGGCGCATCAGCCCGGCTTCGTTCTGCATTCTTATCCCTATAAAGAAACGAGTCTGATCATTGACTTGTTTTCTCGCGACTACGGTCGCCTGGCGCTCGTCGCAAAAGGGGCGAAGCGTCCTCATTCTCGCCTGCGCAGCGTACTGCAAACTTTTCAACCTCTCAACGTTGCTTGGACCGGGCGCGCTGAGGTGCGTACGATGACCAACGCTGAATGGGTTGGTGGCATGTTGCCACTGGAGCGGTCTGCTTTGCTTTGTGGTTATTATCTGAACGAGTTGTTGACCAAGTTCCTATTGCGCGGTGAACCTTCACCGACGCTTTTTCAGCATTACGTTTCCACCCTCAATCAATTGGCGCATGGTGAAAGTGCGGCGATCGTGCTGCGTCAATTTGAGATCGCCTTATTGCAGCAATCCGGTTTGTTGGGCGATTTAAGCTTTTGTACAGTAAGTGGTTCGCAAGTACGCGAACAGTTGCGGTATATTGTGAATCCAGAAGAGGGCGTACAACCGGCGCACATTTCGGAGTCGGGGCCGGTTGTGGAAGGCAAAACTTTGCGCGACATGAGTGTGGGCGACTATAGTGACCCAACAACGCAAGTGCAAAGTAAGCAGTTGATGCGTTATCTACTTCAATATCATCTGCATGGACAGTCACTGAAAACTCGGCAGATTCTCATCGATCTACAAAAATTATGAATATCCACCAACAAACTCAAATTATTGATCTCGGAATCAAT
>CAYWNE010000123.1:0-12678 GCA_964459555.1 uncultured Burkholderiaceae bacterium
CACCGTCGCGACGAGCACTGCCTCTTTGCCGCTAATCTTTCCGCTAGTGATGGGACGTTCAGCCGTGCGTTTAACGAACTTATCGAAGTCACGATCGGCGTAATCATTGATGGCGCAACCAGCCGAGCGCATCAGAGCTGTACCAAGACAAAAGATCAGCAGGATCTGCCAATTTGGTATGCCATCACTCGCTAACCACAGGGCATTCAAGGTGGGCCAGAGTAAGAGCAGTATGCCTATGGGTTTATCGAGGCGAACTAGTTTGACATACCAAGAGAGGCGTTGGCGTAAGGCTTGCATTGTGCGTGGGAACTTGTGAGCGAGTAAGTAAGTGGGGCATTGACGCCTGACGATAGCGAACAAGCTTGTCGCACATTATAAATCAGGAAGGCGCCGATCAAGATGCCGCGCCCTGTGTATTTATTGTGCGCTGGCTTCTTCGTCGAGCATGGCAACACCAGGCAGTTCACAGGCTAATACAGCTTGTCGTATCGCTTCAATTGCCGCTTGCCGTGTGAAGCTTTTGCGCCAAGCGATGACGACGCGACGATCCGGAGCACGATCGCTAAATGGGATATAGCGCAGCATACTGTCTTTGTTGTCGAGATCGTGAATTGAGGCGCGTGGCAAGACCGTAATGCCAATCCCGGACGCCACCATGTGCCGAATCGTTTCGAGTGAAGAGCCTTCAAAGGTGCGGGCGATGCCATCACTTGCGGTGGAAAAGCGCGCCATCTCAGGGCAGACTTCTAACACTTGATCGCGGAAACAATGGCCATTGCCGAGCAAAAGCATGGTCTCCGATTTGAGTTCTTGGGCGGAGACGCTGTCGCGTTCTGACCAGGGATGATCTTTCGGTACTGCCACCATAAACGGTTCGTCATACAGTGGCTGCACCATCATACCTTGATCGGGTAATGGCAATGCCATGATGGCTGCATCAAGTTCGCCTTGGCGCAGTAACTCCATTAATTTGACGGTGAAGTTTTCTTGGAGGACCAAGGGCATTTGCGGCACACGATCGATCATGGTCTTGACCAAGGTCGGCAGCAAATAGGGGCCGATGGTGTAGATGATGCCAAGGCGAAATGGACCGCTCAGAGGATCTTTATTTTGTTTGGCGATTTCCTTGATGACGGCGGTTTGTTCTAACACCCGTTCGGCTTGGGCGACGATCTGTGCGCCTAAGGGTGTGGTTGAAACTTCGGTACCACCGCGTTCAAAAATCGTAACGCCGAGTTCATCTTCCAATTTTTTGATCGCAACCGACAGCGTTGGTTGTGCCACGAAGCAGGCTTCGGCAGCATGACCAAAGTGTTTTTGGCGGGCGACCGCCACAATGTATTTGAGTTCTGTGAGTGTCATGCGCGAAGTGTCGCATAGTCCGCGCCGTCCGTCAGCACTCTTGCGGAAAATTTTTCCCTTGATTTTTCGTAGAAATCGGCTGGTGTGGCGCAGATGCTCAGTTTTCTGCGCCACACATCCTGTGAGTATGATTTTACTTAGTAAATCGGTAAGTCTTGAACAATACTGATCGAGCCTTACAGGGGCTTCGGCAGAAACTCACCGTCCTCGCCTCGCAGCGCCGCCAACACGTTTTCCATGTAGCCTGAGGCAAAGCGATGCCCGTGTTTCGAATCGCGCAGTGCCAAATACCATTGACCGACGACCGCCATCAATTGTGGCGCATCTTGCGCGCGTTCGATGCGATGAATTAAGTCTGCAGACAGCAAACCCAAATAGGTTTGCGCGGTACTAGTCATAAAATTTTTGACTTCGCGTAACTTGGCGCCGTCACATAGAAAGGCGGGGCGCGTAATCGGCTGCGGTTCATCCTTAGTATCGACCGCGATCAATGAGCTATGTGCTTCGATGTCAGGCACTTGCTCCTCGACCGCGCTCACTTCGATCAATTCATGTTTTGCCAAATGGTCGACGATGCGACCTAATTCCTCTTGCGGCATCGCATGGAGAAGGCGATCTAAACGCTTGATACCATCGAGCATAATCAAGACGCTACGCTCACGAACATTGAGGCCCGTGACGCGTCGAATCACTTCATCGCGTCCCTTGGCTGTCTTAGCAAAAACTGTCGACCATGAAAACCAAAATGGGTGTAAGTTGGCTGCGGTACTGCCGTGCATCTGTCTCTCCTACATAAAAGTTGGAAGAGAGTTTAATGTGCATAGTTGACAAGCTTGTTACGAATGCATGACGAAATGATGACGTTTGTGTTGAACCTGTCAGCTCACATGCCTTTGAAGCGCCAAGCGTAAGTTTGGCTCACCTTGAGGTGCTCCGGATGCTCACGCAGTTCGACAAAAATATTCCCCATCTCATCGCGACGAGCACGCGAAATTGCATGGGGATTCACCATCACGCTACGATGAATTTGCCAGAACTGATCGAGCTCCAAACCCTTTTGCAGTTCTTTGATCGAGGTACGAATATGCCCCTCATCTTTGGCAGTGACGACACGGGTATAGCGTAGATCGGATTCAAAAAACAGGACTTCCTCGATAGGGAAGAGTTTGATGGTATTGCCGGAACTGGCGCTTATCCACTTAATCCGTTCTGCTTCACTGGGCCCTTTGAGTTTCTGATCGAGTGCCGCCATCACTTGAAGTAGATTTTGCGGCAAGGTACCGCTTTCCAATTGTTGCTTGATGCGCTCAATGGTTTGACGCAGACGATCATCGGTGATGGGTTTCAGAAGATAATCAATCGCGCCCAACTTGAAAGCTTCAATCGCGTGGTTGTCGAAAGCCGTCGTGAAAACGACGCGACATTTTCCATCACTGGCACGCGCCACGTCGAGCCCATTGATCTCAGGCATACGAATATCAAGGAAGGCGATATCTGGTTGCAGCTTGACGATGGCATCGAGTGCGTCGCCCCCGTCTTCGCATTCAGCGACGATCTGGAGTTCTGGCCAGATCGCATTCAACATGCGTTTTAAGTCGAGGCGTTGCAGGTCTTCGTCGTCGGCAATAATGGCGGTGGCTTGGGTCATAGTCTATTCGGTATTGGTAAACTTGCTTGTAAAGAATGGGGCTCAATCTGCGTCGTAGGACTAGGTGGTAGGCGTCACGGATTCAGCGTCTTCTTCGAAATCATAGCTCAAAGGCAGCACGATACTCGCTTCGATGCCGTCCGGCTCACGCATAGCGAGCTCGAGTCGCGCTTCATCACCATACAATTGTTTTAAGCGTTCTCGAATATTGGTGAGGCCGATACCGGTGCCTGAAGTTGTGCCACCGAAGCCCACGCCATTGTCCGCGACACTCATACGCAAATAGTCGCGTCCATTTTCTGAGAATTGTTTAGCACTGACGATAATTTCGACCGGCCCCTTTTTCGGTTCGATCCCGTGTTTGACAGCGTTCTCCACCAAGCTAATCAGCATCAAAGGCGGCACCACACAATCAGCTAGTTTGGCATCACTTTCTACGCGAAATTGCAGTCTCGGAATCCGTGTGTGAATTACGCCAAGATAGGCTTTGACCGAGGCAAACTGATTGCTCAACGTCGTGTGTTTGAGACTGCCATCGGTCCGCATTTGCGGAATGGTTGAGCGCAAATAATCGACCAGATGATCGATGATTACAACACCTCGCGCTGGATCGCTCAGCATTGCAGCGCGGACGCCGGAGAGTGTATTGAAAAGGAAGTGCGGCTCAACTTGACTTGCCAATACGGACAATCGCATTTGGGCTTGATTGCGTTCGCGTTTGTAGCGCTCGAGCTTTTCTTGCATCAGTGCCGCTTGAATCACGCGGCCTTGTTTGAGATAGCTGATGAAGTCAAAGACGCCACCCCACCATACGACGAGCACCAGCCAGATAATCGTGTTGGCAAGGCTTTCTTTTCGTTTGGGGGTGTTTTCCTTGTCATCTTCAACAAATACACCGATAGACGTTTTTCGCTCGGTTGCGACATCTTTCTTGACGTTTTCGGTACTTGGATTGATGGCTTGGTACTTGGTTTCAGACGAGCTCAGGGGCGCTGAGGATGCTTTCTCGCTTGAAGTAAGTTGACGCGTCTCGCGGATTTGTTTCGCTTCTTCGTTGAGAAAATAATCGGCTGAACGGGTAATGCCAAAACCGATAGCGATGCCGATACACAGGACGGTGGCGATGGCGAGTTTTTCCTGCTTTTCGGGCAGCTGCCGCCGCCTTACCAAGCAAGCAAACCAGCGTCCGAGCAACAGCGTTACCAGCAAACCAATGTACATCACCAGAAACATAAGGTGTGGCTTAATTTCACCACCAGTTACCCTCGGTTCTAAGGCGATCAGTAGCGAAATGCCCGCCAGAATTAAGCCTACTACTCCCATAGGAAGGGCAAAGCCAAGCGCACGATATTTGAACCAAGTTTGACTGAAGATAGGGTAGTGCTGCGCTTTCACTGACCAGCTGGCGAGCTTGGTAATGATGGTTCCGGGTAAGGGTTGTTCGCTCATGCGAGCTTCGTTTGATGGCGAAGTGTTCATATGAATTCTGCGTGTATCGGAGACTTGATACCGACTACTATCGCAGGTTTTGAAGGCGGTTTGCAAGTTCGGGATAAGTCTGCGGATTTTGTGTATGAAACAGGTTTAACTTGACACCAATACTACATTAATCAAGAACAGCTCTTGTTTAAGATGATCGATACATCTTTCTGTGATGTCAGACCAGCATTAAATTTTTCTACGCGAATCTCAAAAATATGTCGCTGTTGCAGTTTCTTGTTTGGGCGCATGCTGTTGACACTGATGGCTTGCGAACAAAAAGAGTGTTTAGCACCAAGCGGCGAGCATCATTTCTTTTAATTTTTGGGAGACAAGAAATGGGAAAAAAAGTAGCACACATTGGGGCGCGGATCGCGCTCATTTCATTAACGGCTGCCGTTGCGGGACATGCCTCAGCGCAAGCCAGACCAAACACGAATGACTGTGAAGTTGGTAGTACGATCACTGCTGTCACAAGTAATGCGGGCGTTGCGCGTATCGGCTCGGTGTTTTCTAGCAGTCTGTATGACCCGACCAAAGAAACCAATAACACCACGCATAATCCTAAGAAACTGCAAGTGCGGGTCACCAAGAATGGTGTGGCAAAGGCCAATTGCTCAGTCATTTGGCAACCGCAAAATGGTACAGCCAGTGGTTGGGTTTTTCCAGATAGCCCGGTGACTGATGCCAATGGTTACGCTTCGGCATGGTGGGTTGCTGGCACTGCGCAAAATCAAAGCCTGAATGTCAGTATGCAGCAGACTGATGGCGTGATTAAGAGTGCGAACATCACGGGAACAGCTTACCCACATAGCACGCGTAGTGACTCGATCTATGTCAATTGGTCGACACCTGCTTGGGAACAATTCAAGGTTGATGTGACGCCGCGTACCTGGGAACCAACGACCTACTACATGGCAATGGGATTTGATGGGGGCTATACCGGCATTCAAAGCACCCAGACCATATTTTCACTGTGGGATGTGAATGGGGTAAGTCCTACGGTGGTCGACAAAGGGATTTCGACTTGCTCCAACTTCGGCGGCGAAGGAACTGGCATCAAATGTGAGGCGCCATTTAATCCCAAGGTGAATGTCGCTTATCGTTTCGAGTTGCAGACGGCCGTCGTGGTCGCTGGCAAGCAAGATTACACGATGTACTTTACCGATTTGTCGACCAATGTGAAAAAGAAATTGGCCACCTTGCGTATGCCGGTGATTAAGCAGCAAAAGGGTGCGAACGGTTTCGTCGAGGACTGGTACACCGAAGGAACGAGCTGTCTTAATGCCGCTGCACGCAGTGTAACGTACAGCAATGTGAGTTACTTCGATGCCGCCAGCAAGGCATGGGTTGCGGTCAATTCGGCGACCGGCGACGCAGTGTATACCCCGAATCATAACGAGATCTGTTCTAACTACAAATTTGATTACGCCAATGGCGTGTTCAATTTGAGTAGTGGTGGCATGAATGTCGGTTATCCATTGAATTTGCCCGGAGGCCCTAAGTCCTACCCGAATGCTTGGGTTGATAATCCTGTAGCGATTCCACTCACGAGCGGCACAGCGGTGAACAATATTGGTCTCGCTGCCGATACGAGTCGCTTGTATGCCATCAATGTACCGACTGGCAAGACGAAGTTGATGATTGCTAGCTCCGGTGGTACGGGTGACGCGGATCTGTATGTGCGACTTGGTGTACCACCTACAATCGCGTCTTATCAACAAGCGTCGGAAGGAGCGACCACAGTGGAAAACATCACTATCAATAATCCTGCCGCTGGCACCTATTACATTCTTCTGAATGCATCAGCTGGCGCGATAAATGGTGTGAGTTTGACAGCGACAATACAGTAGTTGCAGGAGATATCGCAGAGAGCTGGGGATGAGCGTCGGGAGCTTGAAACCGACGCTCGTTTGAGTCTATTCGTCGCGATGTGCTGCCATCGCTGCCATGATTTCATGGTGGCCTTGGCTCATGCCATTTTCTGGAATGGTTTGTCCGTCAGTCGCTTTGACATCGTTCAATTGTGCCAGCAAGGCTTCGTCAACATTGTCACCACGACCCAGATAAACGCCTTTGGTCAGGCTAATATGCGCTGCCTCAAAACTGCCAGCGCCAGCACACAGAATAGTGCGATTCGGTGCGTCTTGGCTTGCTAATACCAACATCGCAGGCACTACATCACTGGCTTGGATTGCGTTCAGCATCGCTTCAGGGTAGAGACCATTGGTCATGCGGGTGGCCGCAGTGGGTGCCAGAGAATTCACGCGAATATCGTATTTAGCGCCTTCAATCGACAGGGTCTGCATTAAGCCCACTAATCCTAATTTTGCCGCACTGTAGTTGGACTGACCAAAGTTCCCGTATAAACCCGAAGAAGAGGTCGTCATCATGATACGACCATAGTTCTGCGCCACCATGATAGGCCACACGGCTTTACAGCAATTAACGCTACCCATCAGGTGCACTTCGAGCACCATGCGAAAATCTTCGAGTTCCATCTTGGCGAAAGATTTATCGCGCAAGATACCTGCATTGTTGATCAAAATATCGATGCGACCCCAGGTGTCCATGGTATTTTGCACCATTGCTTGTACCGCTTCGAAATCAGTGACTGAAGCGCTATTGGCGATCGCTTCACCACCGGCTGCACGAATCTCATCAACCACTGCTTGAGCGGCACTGACTGATCCACCGGTACCATCACGGGCTCCGCCGAAATCATTGACCACGACTTTGGCACCACGTTTTGCTAAGGCCAAAGCATGTTCGCGGCCCAAACCACCACCTGCACCAGTAACGATGGCGACGCGGCCGGAAAAATCTAAACTCATGAAGACTCCTCTAACTGATATGAAGTGAAATGCGTAATAAAGTGAAAACACAACTCGAATTTTAAATTGAATTCAATGCGTCGAATTGCTTGTTCTGGCGATGGTCGCCTTTAATTCTGACGCTGAACTCTACCATAGGCCGCCAGCTTAAGCTGCACTGCTGTCTGGTAGGCGATGTAAATGACGTTGTGGTGGAGGTCCTTCGTTGACGACGAGTTCCACTTCCTTGGCCTGCCAAGCCTCTTCAAGTTCGCGTAGCAATTGTGCTTTATCCCTGCAG
This sequence comes from uncultured Burkholderiaceae bacterium, assembly GCA_964459555.1. Classification (GTDB taxonomy): domain Bacteria; phylum Pseudomonadota; class Gammaproteobacteria; order Burkholderiales; family Burkholderiaceae_D; genus Undibacterium. The sequence goes on from CAYWNE010000123.1 coordinate 7,607, forward strand.
TGTGCGTGGATGGCATGTAGTCCAACGGCGCGATTGCGACCCAAGCGTTTGGCCAGATAGAGCGTGGCATCAGTCAATTTGAAATAATCCTCTAAAGTGTAATCGTGTGTGGTCGAGGTAGGATTAGAGTCGATGGGCTGAGCGTGCATCGGTAGCATGACGTAGCCAATCGAGACCGCGAGGCGGATCGGCACGTGTTCATAAATCAGTGGTGTGGCGGCAATTTCTTGCATGATGCGGGCGCATAATGCAGTGATCGATAGTTGATCGCTTTGTTCGATGTAGACTAAAAACTCTTCGCCACCCCAGCGAACGCAAACGTCAGAGTCGCGTAGGCAAGATTGCAGCCGCTGCGCAATTTCTATTAATGCGGCGTCACCTGCAGCATGTCCGTGTTGGTCGTTGATGTGTTTGAAGTGATCTGCGTCGATCAGCAGCATGGCCGATCGTTTTCCCAACTTGGCGCGTTCATTGCTAGCTAACCAAAGTTGTTGCTGGTGCTGCATCAGGTAGCGTCGATTACCAAGACCCGTCAAGGCATCGTGCGAACGCTGGTCATCCAATTGTTGATTGATTGTTTGCAGTGCCTCATTCCGACGACGTGTAAGCCAAGTCAATTGTGCGACCCACGCTAGAGCCATCAACAAGACGATCGCAAATAGCCACCAACGCTGTAACCTCAAATTCGCAGACTCCACTTCCGCTTGTTGCTTGTTGGTGAGTGCTTTTAGCGCAGTATTCTCTTCTTCTCGTTGTTTGGCTTGATGCGATTCACGTAATTCCGCAGCACGAAGATTTCGGCTTTCTCTCGCCAAGTTTTGATTGTAATTGTCTTTCTCTTTGCGCCAGTAGTACGCCTCTTTGAATCTACCGATGCTGGCAAGTGCTTCCGCCATGTTCTCGTAGGCATCGCGCACCTCGACGGCACGCTTCTGTTCGATATACGTTTGTATGGCTGGTTTAAAGTGCGTTTCAATCACGCTGTCATTGCCTTGCCGTACGGACGCTAAGGCAAAACTCACGTCAGCACTTGCGATCAGTAATGGCAACTTGGTTTGCCTACCCAGCAATTGCAATTCAGATGCTAGTTTTTTTGCTTGCGCGTAGTCAGCTTCGAGATAAGCGAGATCGGCAGCATTGGCAAGCTGCAAGACCTTAATTTCAGGACCAATGAGATCTTGTGGTATGTTTTTTGTTACTTCATTGGCGAAGTCTTCGGCGGCTTTTACTGCACTGCGAGCTTCCAATAAGCGCTTCATCGACAGAATGATGCTGGCCCGATTGAAGCGATAAAGGACCTCATTCTGACGATTGGGAATAGTCTGAGCGAGTTCTATAGTTTGATTGATGTAGTCGAGTGCCGCCTCTTTGTCGCCATAGTCGAGTTCAATCGCTGCCATCGCGCGAAGGGCAAGTGATTTGCGAAAACTGTCGTCATTCGCTTCGGCTATCGACAAAACCGTTTGTGCCGCTGTGACCGCGTCACTGGCGCGTCCCTGGCTTGCGGTGAGCTCGATGTATATGCTGCTAATAAAAAAACGCAGACTTGCAGAGCGTGCGAAGCGCGCGAATTGATAGGCTTTGGAGACATGCAGCGCTTGTGCCGAGAGCTCCGACTCTTTGGCGAAGGAACATAGTTCAAGCGCAGCCCTTAAGTCATAGTTTTCGAGGTTTTTGCTAATGCTTTCATTAAGCTCTTGTAAGACTGGCTCAATCTCGCTTTGCTGGTTGTTGAGTCGATTGAATTCACATTTGTAGGTGTTGAGAATCGCGCGCTCGGTTGGACTTTTTACTAACTTGCGCAGTTGTTCGAATCGATCGCGAGTAATGCGCGCATTTCCTGTAGATTGCTTAGCGATGGTATCAAGGCTGACTTCAAACTCGGTGAAGCGATCGGGCTGGGAGTTGTTCCCCATGGTTTGAGCCGCATTCGTGCTGGTCGTACACAATCCCAAGCCAAAGCTTATGAAAGCGATAAGAGCTAGCAGCCTGTGATGGAATTTGATGCTCGAAACCATGATTATGATCATTCGTATTGCGAACCGAATCATCTTAAAACAAAGGGGTGGGCTTTGTATAGGCGCGAGTTTCGAAGTATTCAGACGCGTAAGAACTCTTCGCGCTGCTCCATCCAACGGTGTAAGTGAGCCTCAACCGTATCTAAATCATTAGCCAATAAATCAATAGCTAGGCTCCGGGCTTGTTCCACCAAATGTTGGTCTTTCTCCAAATTGGCAAACCTGAGCAAAGCTTCACCTGATTGTCGCGCTCCAAGAAATTCACCTGGGCCACGTAACTCCAAATCTTTACGTGCAATTTCAAAACCATCGGTGCTTTCGCGCATGGTCAGCAATCGTTGCTTCGCGGTGTGGCCGAGCGGACTCTGATACAGCAGCAGACAGACGCTGGCAGCCGCGCCACGACCTACGCGGCCACGTAGTTGATGCAGTTGTGAAAGGCCAAAGCGTTCTGCATGCTCAATCACCATCAAACTGGCATTGGGGACATCAACCCCGACTTCAATCACGGTAGTCGCGACCAGCACTTGCATTTCATTGCGGCTAAAGGCGTCCATCACGATTTGTTTATCTGCTGACTTAAGCTTGCCGTGCACCAAACCAACCCGACAATCGGGTAGCGCGGCACTCAGCATGGCATGGGTATCGGTCGCGGTTTGCAGCTGTAGCGCTTCGGATTCCTCAATCAATGGGCAGACCCAGTAAACTTGTTTGCCTTCCAAAGCCGCGGCATGTACACGTTCGATGACTTCGTCGCGTCGATTTTGATCGACCACACGCGTCACAATCGGCGTGCGTCCTGGTGGCAATTCGTCGATTACACTGACCTCGAGGTCGGCGTAGTAAGTCATCGCCAAGGTCCGTGGAATCGGAGTGGCGGACATCATGAGCTGATGCGGAATCTTGCCTGCCTCGGCTTTGTTGCGTAAGGTCAAACGCTGTGCCACGCCGAAGCGGTGCTGCTCATCGACGATCACCAAACCGAGTTTGGAAAATTGCACGTTATCTTGAATTAAAGCATGGGTGCCAATCACGAGTTGTGCTTCTCCGGAAGCAATGAGTTCTTGCGCCTTTTCTTTTTCTTTTTTCTTGAGGCTACCCGTGAGCCATGCGGTCTTTACACCGAGCGGCTCTAACCATCCAGCAACCTTGCGGAAGTGTTGTTCCGCCAAAATCTCGGTTGGCGCCATCAGCGCCGCTTGGTAGCCACTATCAATGGCTTGGGTCGCTGCTAGAGCGGCAACGATGGTTTTGCCACTACCAACATCGCCTTGCAAAAGTCTTTGCATGGGAAAGGCTTGTTTGAGATCAGCTCGGATCTCTTCCAACACGCGTTCTTGCGCTTTGGTCAGTTTGAACGGCAGGGTTTACATGAAGGCAGCGGTGAGGGCGCCGACGATAGGTAGGGCAGTCGCTCCTTTTGCGCGACGTGATGCTTGCGCTCGTTTGAGCGAAAGCTGTTGCGCTAAGAGCTCATCAAACTTCATGCGCTCCCAAGCGGGGTGTTCATGTTCGAGTAGCGCATGTTGATCTACATCGGGCGGTGGATTGTGTAAGAGCTTAACGGCGGCTTCAAAGTCGCCAAGGCCAAAACGAGCGCGAATCTCTGCGGACAAGGTGTCATGCCAATCGACGCGCTGCAAAGCTTGATGGATCGCCTTGCGCAGCATCACTTGTGAAACGCCTTCGCCAGCATGATAAACCGGTGTCAGCGCAGTCGGCAGTGGCGCGCCTTCATTCACCATTTTGTAGCTGGGGTGGACCATCTCGGCGCCGAAAAAGCCATGGCGTAGCTCACCACGAGCTCGGACTCTGAGCCCGACCGCCATTTGTTTGATTTGGCTGCCGTAAAAATTCAGAAAGCGCAGCACCACTTGCGCCGTGCCGTCGCTGATGGTGACCACAAGCTGACGACGAGGGCGATACTGAATCTCGTTCTCGGTGATCTCGCCTTCGACCTGTACCGTACTGCCGCCGCGAAACCCGGCATCACGCATAGAAACAACTTCAGTTTCATCTTCATAGCGCATAGGAAGATGCAAGACAAAATCCATGTCTTTGCGCAGGCCGAGCTTGGCGAATTTTTCTTCGAGACGTACCGGTTTGGCTGGCGCTCTGCCGCTTGCTTTCTTGGACTTGTTTGGAGGCGAAGACACTGCAACCATGTCGGAATCGGCAACGCCAGCCGCATTGTTGGCGGCAGATGGGGTATGCAAGGGTTTCGTGGCGCGATCCGACATAGGGTAAAATGCTGGGTTGGTTTGCGCGATTCTACTGGTTTTTTGTACAGTGTTGTCAAGTTTTATGCAAAACAGTGTGGGGTTTCGCGCTCTATGGATCTTCCGCGCACCGAATTAATCGTCTGGTGAGACCATTGCGCCCTACATGCTTCTCATCTATCTGAATTTGTTTTTTTGTATTTCTTATGTATTCACTGAGTGACTTTGATTTCGAATTGCCGCCAGAATTGATCGCGCAAACGGCGTTGCCTGATCGTACGGCGTCGCGTTTGCTGCACGTGACCGATCAAGGTCCGGTTGATCGTCAGTTTGTCGACATCATTGAGCAACTCAATGCGGGCGATCTCCTGGTCTTTAACGATACTCGCGTGCTAAAGGCTCGCTTTTTTGGTGCTAAGGCGACCGGTGGCAAAGTGGAAATGTTGGTTGAGCGCGTGGTTAAAAACACCGACGATGAGCATATCGTTCACGTGCAGTTACGCGCCTCCAAGTCGCCGCTGCCTGGCAGCAAAATTCGCTTAGCAGATGCCTTCGACGTGACCGTTGGCGAGCGAGCGGGCGAGTTTTTCACTTTGCACTTTCCTGGTGACGTGTTTGAACTGATCGAAAAATATGGTCGTCTACCTCTACCGCCGTACATCAATCATGAAGCTGATGATTTTGATGAGCAGCGGTATCAGACCGTGTATTCACGCGTGCCAGGTGCGGTGGCTGCACCCACTGCGGGTTTGCATTTCGATGAGGCGTTGTTAGAGCGTTGCAAGGCCAAGGGCATCAACTTCTATGGCCGGTTGGGCGGCACCAAGAAGGTGTA
>CAYWNE010000124.1:0-12554 GCA_964459555.1 uncultured Burkholderiaceae bacterium
GATCTCGTCGGCCTTCTCTTCGGACAAGCCGCCTTTTCCAGCACCTTCACGGAAGATCTTACGATGCTCCGCCATCTCTTCGGCTTTTTTCTTACCCATGGCGCGACGTAATAAGTCAGCGCCACCGAGTGAATAGCCACCAACCACCTGCGCCATCTGCATAACCTGTTCCTGATACACCATAATGCCGTAAGTTTCAGACAAAATGCCTTCGGTACGCGGATCAGGGTAATCGAATTTCTCACCGTGCTTACGCTTACAGAAGTCAGGAATCAGATCCATAGGACCCGGGCGATACAAAGCCACCAGCGCAATAATGTCTTCAAAACGATCAGGTCGCGCATCTTTCAACATGCCTTGCATGCCGCGACTTTCAAGCTGGAACACGGCCACCGTCTTGGCTTTGGTCAGCAACTCGTAGGACGCGCGATCATCGAGTGGTAGTTTCGCCAGATCGAAATCTTGCATAGCTGGGTCGAGCATTTTGATGTAACGCACCGCGCGATCGAGAATCGTCAAAGTCGTCAAACCCAAGAAGTCGAACTTGACCAAACCAACGGCTTCAACGTCATCTTTATCGTATTGCGAAACCACGCCCGAATCGCCGCCTTGTGTGTAGAGCGGACAGAAGTCAGTCAGCTTACCGGGCGCGATCAATACACCACCGGCATGCATACCGATGTTACGGGTAATCCCTTCGACTTGCTGCGCAAGGTCGAGCAACGTCTTCACTTCTTCTTCGTTCTCAAGGCGCTCAGCTAACAAGGGTTCTTCGACAATCGCTTCAGCAATCGTCACTTGCTTACCGGGTTTGAATGGAATCAGTTTCGATACACCATCACAGAAGTTATAACCAAAGTCGAGCACACGACCAACGTCACGAATCGCACCTTTCGCTGCCATGGTACCGAAGGTCGCAATCTGCGACACCGCGTCTTTACCATAGCGATCTTTCACGTATTGAATCACGCGATCGCGACCTTCCTGACAGAAGTCAATATCGAAGTCGGGCATGGAAACGCGTTCTGGATTCAAGAAACGTTCGAACAGCAAGTTGTATTGCAAAGGATCGAGATCGGTAATCAAGAGGCAGTAAGCGACCAAAGAACCTGCACCAGAACCACGGCCGGGGCCGACTGGTACGCCATTGTTCTTGGCCCACTGAATGAAGTCTGCAACGATCAAGAAGTAGCCCGGGAATCCCATCTTGATAATGGTATCGGTCTCAAACTTCAAACGTGCTTCATAACGTTCGCGATTCTTCTCGCGCTTTTCTGGATCTGGGAACAAATTTTCGAGACGGAATTCCAAGCCCTTCTTGGCTTCGAACACCAAGAAGTCATTCAGACTCATGCCGTCTGGCGTAGGAAAATCAGGTAACTTTGGTTTGCCAAGTTCCAATTTGAGATTACAGCGTTTAGCAATCTCAATTGAATTTTCGAGAGCGCCAGGCAGGTCTTTAAACAGCTCAACCATCTCTTCGCGCGTTTTAAAACATTGCTGATCATTGAAGCGTTTTACACGACGCCCATTAGCGAGCATTTCACCTTCAGCGATACAAGTTCTCGCTTCGTGCGCGGTGAAATCGTCTTTGCTAATGAATTGAATCGGGTGGGTTGCAACCACCGGCAAACCCAATCGATTCGCCAGTTTCACCGCCTGCTTCACATGGCTTTCCATGTTCGGCTGACCAGCACGTTGAATTTCGATATAGAAATGATCGGGGAAAATACTATGCCAACGTTGCGCACAACGCTCTGCCAAATCGAAATTGCCGTTGTCGATGGCAATTCCGATATCGCCAGTATGAGCGCCAGACAAAGCAATCAAGCCCTGTTCCTGATCGTTCTGAAAAATCTCTTGCAACCACTCAAAGCGAATTTCACCTCGACCGCGATGCTGATTCTCCAGCCATGCACGTGCAAGCAACTCACACAAACGCAAATAACCATGACGAGACTTGACCAACAACAGCAAGCGAGACGCTTTGTCGCGATCATCATCATTGCTAATCCAAACGTCGCAACCGACAATAGGCTTAATCGCTTTGCCACGAGCCGTTTTGTAAAACTTAACTAGACCGAACAAGTTACCAAGGTCGGTCAAAGCTAAGGCGGGCTGCTTATCTTTTAACGCTGCTTTTACGACGTCGTCGATACGTACCAGTCCATCAACAATGGAATACTCCGAGTGCATACGAAGATGCACAAATTGCGGATAAGGTAGTTGTGAAACAGACTCGGACCCAAGGGGGACGAGTTCAGTGTTCGGGGCGGAAAGAAGTTCAGTATTCATCCCGCTATTTTACCTGCTGACCGTGATCTAGAGTGCAATAGCGTGCAACTGATTGCGAAGGGCTGGAACGAGCGAAAAAGCTTAATTTCGAGCTGGGGCACAGGTGTGACTAGGTTGCCAGCCACTAGAAAACACGCTATTTCAGCGCAAAGTGCTTAGCCTTGTGAGGTACTCAGTCAAAATACAAGCGCTCAGTGTTAAAGAAAACACAATCCTCTTCTTCTTCCACGCTAATCTCAAGGTAATTGTTTTCAATCAGCTCTTGCAAACCAAGCAAAACTTTTTGCTCAGGAATATGTGCGTGTTTCTCGTGGAATTCGAGTACCACTTGCTTCAAGACCTTACCGGCCACACACAAATTCCATAAGTCGTGCATTTCATTGCTCTTCAGATGCAAAGGCTGAGTCGTGATGCGGTTTTCGTAAAAATGCACTTGCTGTATCATCGAATCTTTCGACAAAGCGATGACTGCCCGACGGCGCGCCCAAAATACCGCATCCGGCCAACGATTCTCGCGTTGATAGTACTGCCATTGTGTTTGCAAATATTGACGAAAATCTTGTTCAATCGCTTGGGCGTAGGTATCTAACAAGCTCCCTTCCGAAAACAAACGATCAACAGCAATAAAAGCTCCATGGACGCCGGTGGCTAATGCGCGAGGAATACCGCACGCGGCAATTGGATCAAAAGACGCGACTGCATCACCAACTGCAACCCAATCTTGACCACCTGCATTGCGCAAATAAGATGAATAACATGGAAAGGCGCGCGGCATTTCGTCGAACTCTAAGGCTTCGAGTTGCTTACCAATTTGAGTTTTTCCTAACAAAGCACGCCATACTGCCGGTTGGCTAGCGTGCCATTTATTCAAAATATCCGGGTCGCTCATGAGAACCACAGAAACGCGACCATCGGCCATTGGTGTTACGTGCCACCAGCCATATTCAGCGGCTTCAATGTGATTTTCAAGCTTATCCCAAGCGGTGCTTGAGGCTTTGCCAATGCAGCCTACACCGATCAAGCGATCATGGACAGTTAAGGCCAAGTTCAAGTTGGTACGCATCACGCCACGACGGCCTGAAGCATCAATGATGAAACGGCAGTGTGTCACATAGGTATCGCCGTTTTCGTCCTTGATCAATACGCGCCAGCCACCTTGAGGGCGGGCTTCGCAAGTCACCACTTGGTTCTTTGTCAGCAATTCGCCGCCACGTTCAAGAAAGGTTTCCGCCAACATGGTTTCGAAAGCTAAACGATTGAGAGCCCAACCTGTGCCGCTCTCGGTGAACATATAGCCCAAACGACGCGCCTCATCGCTACCCCAGCTGACTTGACTATAAAACGCTTCTTGGCGTTGGGTTGCGCAAAACTTATCCCAGACTCCCAAATACTCCAAAGTGGAGCGCACGTTCGCCGACAAAGACTCGCCGTATTTATGTTCGGTATAGTCGCTGCGCTCAATAATCGTAACGCGCAAATCCTCACGCTTAAGCAATGCGATGCCCGCCGTGCAGCCAGAAATGCCGCCACCCAGCACCAGCACATCCACTTCTTTGATCATTGTGTCACTTTGGCTATTCATGTTGACCTCGTTAGTACCTTGATCCTCGCTTTGCGCTTTGCTGATCAATCTGCAGTACTTAGTAATTTGATTTGAAGTTCATTGCTCAGAATTTGAGCGATAACTACGTAATAGCAAATCACGTGCCAACCAAAATCAGGTGTAGAAAAAAAGAAGCAATTTAGTCGAAAGAAAGCGACTCGACATAGGATTGCGACCAGCACCTAAGTGAATACCCTTAGGGAAATTAGTGCTTCGCCAACAGAACTTAGCAATACAATAGCAAATACTAGCAGCAGTTCTGCGCACCCCTCTGTTTGTCTGACAAAAGCGCAATCTCCGACCTACAAAATGGCTACGTATTTACACGTGCAAAAAGAAGGTATGGAAATTGCAAAGGCTAACTCGCAACGCGTAAAAAACAGCACTTAGCATGTAAAACCGCTTTTATTTACACGTAAGCGATTAAGCATGTAAAAATTAACGTGTAAATGACGCGTAGTTTTACACGTTAAGTTTGGCTAACTCTTACTTATTGATGCAACGATGAACAACATTGATTACACCATCACGTCGCCACTCGCCGCAGTCGCAAAAGAAAGTCGCCCCCTTCTCGCCATCACCATCGCATGGCATCCCGATCCTTCACGTATTGGTGAACAGTTTATTGGTACAACTGAGGAAGGCGTAGTCGAAGTCAGCCGCTTCATCCCCATGTTCCGCAAGACGCATGGTGATGCGCTTCCAATCGGGCATGGTGGTGTGTCTCGCGAAGCGATGCGGATAGTCCGCGACACCAGCGATGGCGTCACGATTTGTCCACCGAAAAGTCGGATGGTGGTCGAACTGAATGGACAAATCATCGCCGATCCCATCTGTCTGAGCGCAGAGCAAGTTGAGACCGGTGCCATCCTCGCTCTCGGGCGCGCGGTCTACCTGTGCGTCCATTGGATGCGCTGTCTACCAAAAGAAAACCCAGTCGAAGGCTTTATTGGAGTTGGCAGCTCCGCCATCATGGCGCGCGATCTCATTCGTCTCGCCGCAGCGAGCGACGCGAGTGTTCTACTTCTTGGGGAGACTGGCACAGGCAAGGAAGTCGCTGCACGCGGCATCCACCAGTTAAGCAAACGCGCTGCTCAACGCATGGTGTCGGTCAATATGGCTGCCCTTAATGAATCACTTGCGGCCGCTGATTTATTTGGCGCCAACAAAGGCGCCTACACCGGCGCACAAAATGCACGCAGCGGTTTCTTTGCGGAGGCAGAAGGTTCAACCCTCTTTCTCGATGAAATTGGCAATACGCCAGTGAATATCCAACCCATGCTACTTCGGGTCTTGGAGACAGGCGAATACCGACCACTCGGTGCAACCAGAGATAACAAATCCAATGCACGATTGATCACTGCAACTGATCAAGATCTGTACCACTCCTCTTTCAATCATGCTCTCGTACGACGTTTGGAGAGCTTCATTATCCGCATTCCACCACTCCGTGCACGACGCGAAGACATTGGCTTGTTGATGGTGCACATGCTGCATCAGAATGACAGCGGGACCATCGATGCTAGCCATATTCCGTCTAGCTTTATCGATGCGGCTCTGAACTACGATTGGCCTGGCAATATTCGCCAACTCGGCAACGTCTTAAAACGCGCCGTACTTTCGCTGCAAATGGGTGAAACGCCGATCTTGGCAAACATGATCGAGACACCAAAACTGCAGTCGGTCGAAAATGCCGCATTACTTCGTAAGATTCAGCCACCTCAGAACATTGAAGAGGCCTTAGCTGCAGCAAGCAAAATCAAAGTCAACGATGCCACTCCGGTTGAACGCAAAAAGCTGCGCGACCTCAGCGAATCAGACGTAGTCGAAGCCATGGAAAAGCACGCTTGGACAATTCAGTACGCGGCTGAAGACCTAGGCATCTCTCGTCCATCGATGTACAAACTAATCGAAGCGAATTCACAAATCCGACGTGTCGAACAAATCCCATCCGATGAGATGCGCTTGCAGTTTGATCAAGCGGCTGGTGATGTTGAAAAATGCGCATCACTACTCAAAACGCCGAGCGAAGCGTTAAGAAGGCACTTGAAAGGCTTAGGTTGGATTGCTTAATGTCATTATCGGACTGAAAAATCGCCGGATACTGTGGTTTTTTTTAACGACAAGGCGATTTTTTCAGATCAGTTTGCCAATAATAGTAATACCATATAGCAATAAACGGGGGCGATTTGCCGCGACACTTCGCCCCACTTTTTACTTATCCTGACAGCTCAACCCACACGGAGCAAGCAATGCCAGAAACCTCGTTTCCACAAAAAGCACCGGCTGAAATGCGGGTCTTAGTCGTGGATGACGATCCCTTGCAGCTCGCCTATGTTGTCGCACTTCTCAAAGCCTTATCGATTACGAATGTCGCTACTGCCGACAATGGCACCGCTGCCATCGCTGTACTTGATCAACCCGATCACGGCTTAGATCTGATTATTTCTGACTTGATGATGCCAACCATGGATGGCTTCGACTTCCTATGGCAACTCGCATACCGGCAATCCAATATCCCCGTCATTATCATGTCGGCACAAACTAGCGAAGTCATTCACAGTGCCGAATTGGTCGCTCAATTGAAATTCTTACGTCTCGTCGGCAGCTTGCAAAAACCAGTGGCCAAAGAGACCTTCTTTGAAATGCTGAGCGGTCTTTTGCAATAGACTGGCGCGCCTTATTTCACGGGCTTACCTAAGTACATAGGGTCACGCCGTAAGGCGACTAATTCGGGATCGGCGTCAACTAATTTAACCGAATATCCCAAAGCCTTTGCACGTAGGATCGCATTTACAGCTGCTGCTCGGTTTCCCATCATCTCTTGCGCCACGCCGACTCGGAACAAAGCTGCAGGTCTTTGCAAAATTTTTCCGTCTAGCTTTTGATTCAAAGTTTCGACTTGCTGAGTATCTCCGACTTTGGCGGAATACAGCATCGCCCGCGACATCAACTCGATATTATCTGGATCTTTTTCAAGCTTGGTCGCGATCAGATCGCGAGCCTTTTTGTAAGCAGTACGCGCTGCATCATTGCGGCCGGGAATCCACTGCAAGGTATCGGCAAACTTAGCCCACACTCTAAAATCATCCATATTGCCCAGACCACGAGCAACCGCACTCTCAAACGCAGCAGCGGCACCGACATAATCGCCGCGCAGAAATGATAAATCTCCAAGTTCCACATAAAGCTCGGTGCTCACCTTATGTTCCAATCCTTTCTGCAAAGTCGCTTGCGCTTGATCAAGCTGTTTCAACTGTAGATAGGTGCGCGCTAAACCAATATATAGCCCAGTAACCGCAGGGGACTTGTCAATTTCCTTTTGGTAGAGTGTGAGCGCAGCATCAGGCTGTTTCATCGCAAGATATAAATCAGCGAGTTGACTAAGCAAAATGATATTCTGCGGGAATAAACGAACACCCTCATTTGCAGCAGCCAAGGCCTTTTCCGACTGCGCTTGTTTCTGATACAAACGAACCTTCATCTGCCAAGCGAAAACGTTCTTAGGATCAAGTGACAAAGCACGCTCAACTTCGGCGAAGGCACCATCGCCTTGCTCCTTCAGGCTCAAAACCAACGATTGCGCCACATGTGTCAGGGCGACGAAGGTATTTTCTTCATTCGCTATCTTCGCGTTCTTATCAGCACTCTCGAGCAATTCCGTGTTATCGGGCTCGAGTAGATACTGAAAACCCTGCGCCAAAGCCAGACCTGCGCGCGCACCTGCGTGTTTCGGATCGTTATTGAGAATGCGCTGAAAGTGCTGTCGAGATCTTTCGAGCTGGCTCGCTTGGTCAAATTGCTCCAACAATTGCAGTCCATTTTGCATCTCATTCGCGGCAGAAAAACTAGCGATCTTGAGTTCAGTACTACTCAGATAAGGCCAACTCTGCCATGTGCCGACCGCCATTAACACCACAGCCGCACCAATACCAACGACCTTCCAATACTTGCCCAAGCGTCGCCAATTGATGATCGGCGCCTCCTCGCTTACATGCAAAGCATTGAGCTTCTGCAATTCCAACTTCAAGGAGGCCGATTGCATAGAAACGGGGTCAACCGCCATCAACTCTGAAATTTTCTCCACGACGGTTTGCATCGATGCGACGCGATTTTCGACCTGTCGCTCTGTCATGGCGCGCACCAAGTGACGCAGTACCAAAGGTAATTCATCACTCCAAGGCCATTGATCTGAATTCGATTGAATGACTGCAGCCGCCAAGGCAAGCCCGGACAATTGCGCGAACGGTCGCTTACCCATCAGCAGTTCATACAGAATCACGCCTAAAGCATAAATATCGGAGGTCGCGCTTAAGGAAGCCCCCGTTAAAACCTCAGGTGCCATATACGCGATGGTGCCTTGCGGATCGGCTTGTACAATCGAGGTCGTTGCATCGCGGTCGGCTTGTGTCGCCAAACCGAAATCCAAAATTCGCACCGCGCCGCTAGGCTCTTGCATCAGATTGGAAGGCTTGAGGTCGCCATGAATCAAACCGGCGCGATGTGCTTCATCCATCGCTTGTGCTACCTGGCGCACAATTTCTAATGTCGACGAAATACCGGGCGCATTCGATTCCAAGATTTGGCGCAAGGTGCGTCCCGGTACCAACTCCATTACGATGGCCTGACCATCGCTGGTATTTTCGAGCGCGTGGATTTTAACAAAGGCCGGATGATGTAGAGAGGCGGCCAACCGCGCTTCGCGCGTCAGATCAACGCCGGCAGTAACATTTTTGAGATATTTAATCGCAACATGCCGATGCAGCTTGGTATCCCAAGCTTGATACACTTGGCCAAAACCGCCCTCACCTAAGCTTGCGCCCAGCTGATAATGCAAAAGCTGATGGTGTGATTTGAGCTCAGGTGAATCATTCATTGGTACTAATCGCTATTCCAAAAAAAAGCAGCGCTTATTCTAATCGGAATAGGCTAACAAAGCACCTTTCAAACTGTGGTCTAAGGCGAAATCAACAACACCGAAGGCACATTCACCGGGTCATACAGGCGTAGGTAAAAATAACCGATGCCAGCTGTGCCAAGCATCAGATTCGGAGTTTCACCTCCACCGCGGTTTCCGCAAGGCCAGGGCAAACCCTGCTTTACGTAATATTCGATACCGTCTTCCCCGACTTTTTCGGCAAGACGCGTTAATTCAGGTCGCCCCAATTGCTGCCCGGCCATCAGTAGCAACTCGGCATTACCGCTCGCGCCGTGGCACAGAGAGTAGTTACCATTTCCGGGTTGCCAGGGCGCAGACATGGACGCCACAGTCGTTGATAGAGCGATTTCCAAATCAGATTTAATCTCGACGTCTTGAGGCAACAATGCACTGATACGCAAACGCGACATACCAATACCAGGAGCACCGTAGCACCACGCGAGTCCACACTTGCAATCAGGTTCATGGTGTTTGTCCGGGAGATCATTCAACATCCTCAAGTCAAACCAATTGCGCTGCTTCTCTGAGAACCACGATGACTCATAACGCAAAGCTTCCCGTGCGGTATTGTGAAATCGATCATCCCCCGTCTCTGCATGTAGTTCGAGTAGTGCGAGCGCAATTCCTGAGACGCCGTGTGCATATCCTGTCAGGTTTTGATGCTTTGCATTTACAAATGTCTGCCATGATATGCCGCGCTCGCTACGACAGGCTTGTTGCAATAGGTATTCGCCATGGGCTATCGCCATTTCAACAAATTCACTCGATCCAAACTCACGCGCAAAAGAGAGCAACACCAATATCAACCCTGCGCTTCCGGTGATGAGATCGAGCATACTCAAATCATGCGGCATGTCTTTAGTCAGTCTCAACAAACTCATGGCGCGCTTCACCAGTTCTTCTCTGTGCAAGCATCTCCCTATCCTGAGATAAGCGAGCGCCAAACCGCTTACACCGAAATAAACACCATAACGCTTTTGTGAAATCAATTGATCTTGGAGCGAAAGGGCTTGGTTCACAGCGCCTTCGATCGCGCGCAGGTGTTGGCGGTCCTGACTATATTGATAGTGCGCCGCCAAGAACATGGCAATCCCCGAACTTCCGCTATATAAATCAGAGCCTGAAGACGCGTAACGCGGCACAAGTTTGCTATTCTCGTAGGCATCAACCCAGCCTAACCAGGTACAGCGTGCTCCGTCCCATAACGCATCGCGACACAAACTGTTCGCAATACGATCGGCAGTTTGAAGGAAGTGATCTCTCGATGCGATTACCATCTCGACTCTTGTTGAAATACGGTTTGTTCAAAAATATCTTCTGAATTCGGATTCAGGTAGGCTCGCTCAAGTGTAAGGCCTTTCTCGACGAAGAGTAATTCAATTTCTCGCATACGCGCCGCCACATCCTGCGCGCCATTTCGCCATGCATTGACGATCGCTGTTGCCGCAATTGCGGAACGATGCATACCAAAACTCCCTTTCTCATCTGGCTCTTCGGCCATGCCAACACCAGCAACCAAGCGCTTTGTAAATAAAGGAATAACTTCGCGAAGCGCTGGTTGCAGGCGTGACTGAATTTCAGTGACAAGTGAAGCAACGATATTGTAGTACCGCCGTGCGACGTAAAGAACCGCTGCATCTGCACGATCATACTTATTGGGATCTACCACCGCTTTAAATTTGAATGGGATCAGGTATTGATTCAAAACGCGCGTGAGTTCTGCCATTAACTCAACAACCGCTTCCGCTGGAACGTTAAAGTAAAACCGCAGCGTCATACAGTCGTCGAATTGATCATTAAGAGTGCGTCCAAATGCAAAGAAGAATGCTGGCTGTACATCGATCGAATGTGGAAATGTTCGAATGCTGATGAGATCACCTGGCTTCGGTGAGACGCCCGGCCACTTGTATGTAGAATACTCACCTGGCAGAACGCCACGGCTTCGGTCGCCTTTATGTACAAGTAGTCTTCCATCACCAACGACTTTATAAACCGACCAACCTGGATCCCAGCCGTCTTTATTTGCATTAACGCGCTGAAACTCCGAGACCAAATCGACGTCAAGCAATGTACCGCTGGGTTCAGGTGAAAACAGAACTCGACGGGTATACAAGTCGCCATAAAATGCAGAAGTCAACCGGCTAATTAAGCGTCCAAACTCATCGGTCTCGTCTAACCTCAAATCCTGATTGGCGTCCTTCTTCACCTCAAATTCAACATCGCCAATCAAAAACCTGGACTGATCAATCACCCTAACTCGTTCAAAAGCATCAGCTAAATCCACTAGTAATGCATCTTTCGTTTTCATACAGAGAGCCCAAATAGTAAGTGAGCCGATTGCTGAGGATGCGTCAGAATTTGTTCACTAAGACTTAACATCGCTAACGAGTGGGCCGTAAGTTCCTCAGATTCAAATAAGGATTCGAAAGTCGTTTGTAAAAGCCGCACAGCGCTGAGTTCAACACAGTGCAGGAGGAACTCGTTTAAATTGCTTGAAACTAGCGACCGATGCTCGACGTAGGTATCCCAAAAACACCGTATACTCGGAAACGCAGACGTCAGTTTTTCATAAGTCAATTCAAGCAAATGCTCTTTGCTTTGACTTTTATCCCGATACCGCCGCATGATCCAATGCGACAAATAGGCCTGCAAAATTCCGGCAACATCCCATGCGGGATCACCGATGTCTAACAGTTCCCAATCAATCAATTTCAGTCGATAAGTAGCAGACTCGTGATCGCTATCGGGAGCGTGTAACTCCCAGTTCAGCAAGAAGTTGTCCCACTTCACATCACCGTGTACAAGTGACTGAACTTGCCATCGGGCTGCTACTGCATCTAGTAAAGCAATGAATTCGGGACGTTGTCTGATGTACTCTCCTAACTTTACTGCGCCACCACTGAGCGAACTCGGATTAAAACGAGGCTTGTCATGATAGGTGAAAATCCAAGGGGTGCTTTTACTAAAATCCGATTGATGGTTGTATCCCTCAATTTCTTCAATTCGCACACTATGGAGATCCGCGAGTGACTGAGCAACCAGACTCGAAACGTGAAGAGGAAATCTGTCTTGTGTGTAATAGAATTCACGGAGATTTTGAACGTCGAGTAAAAGCTCCAAACTTAAGCAGTGACGATTTCTATCATAGTCATGTAAAGTCAACATCCATTGATTCCAACGAGGGAAGTCGCGAGCAAGTTGATAACCGAGGGCTTCTTTGCGAATTGCTTGCTTACTGAGGTCATCGACTACTGGGATCTGTTTAATGAACATCCCAGCTTTGCGGCCGCAGAAGACTTTAAAATTACGATTGTGCCGTCCAGCTTCAACAACCGAGTAGGATCCGTCAACAACGTCGCTCGAACAAATCAATTTGCGGGCGATCAAATAGTGAACAAGGTTTGATGCGGTTAAGAACATGTCTGAAAGATCAATGACCACTAAATAAAAACCCGAAGCGCATTGCTCACTTCGGGTTTCTTGCCTATTCTCACGGCGTCCGCTACGCTTAACTTCAACCTCGCATAGCTTCAACCACACACTAACAAATACAAGCTGGCGCTGATTGGTATTGTTGTTTGCGTTGCTGCACTTGCGTAGGTGCTGCCAACTTATTTGCAAATCTCTCAGTTGTCGATGCACAGTTTTGCGTGCAAGTCGCAGTCGTAGGTGGCGCTTCTGCATCGCAGTTTTGCGTGCAAGTCGCCGTCGTCGGTG
>CAYWNE010000125.1:0-12537 GCA_964459555.1 uncultured Burkholderiaceae bacterium
AGCTGCACTTACTATCTTCTTTTCAGTCCTGATAGAGCTGACTTTTTTGCCCGAAAGTATGGCCTTGAGGGACCTGTTGAGGCCAGAACTGTGGTTTTCAGAGGCACTGCAATTTGGTAGGCCTCATGCAGGGATATTGCTCGGATTAAGCGGTGTCATGAGCGCTCTAGCTGCTTGGCTATGGTTTTCCACTCGTTTCGTAAAGATGATGGGAAACTTAGTCGTGGTGCTGTGTGGAGCAAGCCTAATAGTATCTGTAATCTTCGGCTTCCGTTTTCCTTGGGTTTGGGGATTACCGTGTTGGATTGGATGCCGTATGTTAATGAGCAGCGCACATAAGAGACGTGAAACAGATATGTGAAATAGGGAATCAGAAAGACGATTATGGTTTTGAAATTCCGCCGTTGTAAAGATAGTTTAGTTTCGTGCTTGCTCATCGTTTTGTTGTTGACGACGGGAACTGCATGGGCGCAAGTGACTTCAAACCAGGTATTCGGCAAGAAAATGCTGGCGCATTACAATTTGCTGCCGCAAGACATTGAACGGTTTCGACAATACCTTGATACCTCAGAGTCAAATTCGGAAACCCCAGACGATCAGCGTATTGCGGAAGCAAGATGGATGGGGCCTGGAATTCAAGTTGAACGAGAGTCTGGTCCCTATACTGTTGTATTGCGTGTGAGGGGGCAAACTAAGCATCGGGGCGATGTGCAAACTCAATGGGGACTGGGGTGGAAAATTGATGGCGGTACCAATACGACTCTGTTTGATGGTCCCTCTCAAAAGGCGGTAAAGGGCGTCACCAAAATAGAATTAGTGAAGCAAAGTGGTTCAATGCGTTTTAGCGATCAACGCACGATCTATCTCGTTCTAGAACCACGAAAATGGGAAAATATCGATATTCAAGATGTTGATATAGAAATCTGGCGCGGAAGCCCTGATTTTAGCTGGTCATCTTGGTTGTTTGAACTGCGATGGGTTTTCCTTGCAATGGTCATTGTGGTTTTGGTCTATAAAGTGCGTCGTCGTATTCAGGTGCAAAACGATAATTGAGCAAGGTTTTAAGTGTTTTAATTTGGAACAGACTATCTATGAGTGAATTTGCAAACGATATCGCGAAATTTAATGGCATCTATAAGTTGCCCGTCAACACCCAACCCACTTTGAATGTTGGTGTTCCTGCGGCAGAACGGATGGCCGCTTTCAAGGATATTTTGATCGAAGAGGTACATGAGATTGATGAAATCATCGCGGCACAAAATGCAGGCAAAGACCCGATGGAAGTGCTGACGATGTTGGCAGATCTACTCGGCGATATTCAAGTGTATTGTGCGTCCGAAATGGCGAAGTTTGGACTTCCATTGGATCAAGTGTTGGCGATTATTATGCAATCTAATTTCTCCAAACTTGGCGCTGATGGAAAGCCAATTTATGATGAACGCGGTAAAGTCATGAAGGGACCTGGTTATTGGAAACCCGAGCCTAAGATTCGCGAACTTCTAGAAAGCCTGAAGTAATTTTGAGGCGAGCATAAGTTAGAGCTTCGATAAGAAAAGACAGCTGAGGCTGTCTTTTTTTATTTTTTGCTGATGGCGATCAGTCCTAATTGTCGTTTTGGAGGAGCCATCAATGCATAACTGGTGACGAACTGGCGTCGAAGATGGTAAGTTATTGTTTCCGTATGGCATTCTTGTTCCTTGTTAAGGTTTTTAGCTCTGCATGCTACTCGACGCGCGTACCGTAATCACCATCATTACCATCAGTACTTTGCTGATCTCGCTCGGCTTGGCACTGGTGGCGCGCGGCCCTTTGGGACAGATTAAAGCGGTTTCTCAATGGGCCGTGGCAACCGCGCTGCAAGCTTTGGGATGGATACTGACTGGTGTGTTGCGCGGGAAAATTCCTGAGCTGTGGTCGGTCTTAGGTGGGAATCTGTTGATTGTTGGTTCCATGTTGCTTTATTTCTTCATACTCAGCGACTTCTTAGGACAAAAATGCGATGTACGAAGGTGGTTGATTGCCCTCGTTGTTATGGCTTTGGGCTTGGCATTTTTCTCAACGGCTAAGAATGATGTCGCGGTTCGTACAGTGATGCTGTCAGCCTATGTTGCTGCGGTGACTTTGGCGACGGCCCGCACTCTGAATACACATGGTAACCGCCTACCAAGTAGTCGTTTCATGTATGGACTGTATTTGTTCTCAGGCTGCTTCATGGTATTGCGCAGCCTTTACTTTTTATTGGTCGAAACCGCAGCGGAACAACAAGCCTTTAGTGGCAGCGCATTTAAAGATTTATCGCTGATTATTTTCTATTTATTCTCCGTGTTATTGCCGTTTGGTTTTGTCTTGATGTGTAACGAACGCTATGCCAATCAGCACCGCAAGATCGAAGGCGAACTGCTTGAGAAAACACGCTTGTTTGAAAGGCTGTCGCGGCAAGTGCCCGGTACGATTTATCAGTATCAACGCTTTGTAGATGGACGCACTTGCTTTCCGTTTGCCAGTGAAGGCATACAGAAAATTTATGAAGTGATGCCAGAGGACGTAAAGGAGAATTCCTCCATCATTCAACAGCGTATTCATCCCGATGACAGAGATGAAGTGATCGCGTCGATTCGCCATTCGGCAGAGACACTAGAACCCTGGCGCGCGCAATACCGAGTGATTTTGCCGAAGCAGGGTTTGCGTTGGCGTAGTGGCCAGGCGCAGCCTGAAAAACTTGCCGACGGTAGCGTGCTATGGCACGGCTATATCGCCGATATTACGGATCAAGCTTTGGTGGAAGCGCGCCATAAAAAGCTTGAGCAAGAGGTGCTCGAGAGCTACCACGCCTTGGAAGCAAGTGAACAGCGCTTAAGACGTCTCATGAATTCCAGCATCATTGGTATCTTGCAAGGTAATGCGACAGGCGTCTTGATCGAAGCCAATGATGTCTTGCTGCAGATCTTAGGTTTAGAACGTCATGCTATAGAAAACTCCGAAGCAAATTGGTTTGAATTTAGTCCTGCACCCGAAATGACACGTCAAATCAATGCCATTCGCAGCCTCGATCAAAACGAGTCGGTGGCACCATTTGAAACGCAATTATTGGACAAAGAAGGGCGCCTGATTCCGGTGATGTTTGGTATTGCCAAACTCGTCGAGAGTGAAAATGAATGGGTGGGCTTCGTTCTGGATTTGCGCGAACAGAAGCGCATTGATCATTTGAAGTCCGAGTTTATTTCGATTGTGAGTCATGAGTTGCGCACACCATTGACATCGATCCGTGGCGCGATGGGTTTGTTGGAGTCTGGTGTTATGGGGGAATTACCTGCAAAGGCATTGCATCTGATACAAATCGCGCATAAAAATAGCCAGCGCCTGACTTCGTTGGTGAATGATATTTTGGATATGGAAAAATTGGCGACTGGGCAGATGCGCTTGAATCTATTGGAGATCGATCTCTGCGCCATTGTGCAGCACGCCTTGGAAGCCAATGCGCCGTATGCAGAAACCTACCATGTCAGTTATCAGTTGCAGACGAAATTGACGCGAGCTATGGTGCTCGCCGACAGTGATCGCGTGATGCAAGTCTTGGCTAATCTGATGTCGAATGCGGCGAAGTTCTCAACGCAAGATGGTGTGGTGGTCGTGCGTTTACTCGAAGAAGCGGAATGGTATCGGATCGAGGTTGAAGACCACGGGCGTGGCATTCCCTTGGAATTCCATGATCGTATTTTCGGCAAATTTGCGCAGGCCACCGATTCATCAACGCGACAAAAAGAAGGTGCCGGTTTAGGTTTGCATATTTCCAAGTCCTTGATCGAGAAGATGCAAGGGCAGATCGGTTTTGAATCGATTGAAAAAGTGAAAACGACTTTTTGGATTAGATTGCCCAAACTGTAGCTGACACTTGCCACATCAGCCGTAAGCGCTTACATTACAGGCTCCATCCAATCTGAATTGCGCTTGACGCCGTGAGACGATGAAATGAACACTATCCTTGCCTAAATTTACCGCCAACGCGCATTCTTACCATGAGCGATGAGATCTCGCTGCTTGGCTTTCTGCAATTTCACAATTCAAGTGAGCACTGTACAGCTGCAAGAATGAGCACGCGTATCGTGACGCGATTGGCTTTCCTCACTTGAGTTTCGAGACCGATGAGGCATCTACCTACTCATAGATGCAGCGAAGTCTCGGATTTTTGGCAAAGGATTTTCTATGTCTAGACTTTTAAACAAAGTTGCACTCGTCACGGGGGCATCTCGTGGCATTGGCGCTGCAATTGCGCGTGCATTTATTGAACAAGGTGCGGAGCTCATCCTGACCGACATCAATGATGCGGAGGGACTGGCTCTGGCACGGGAGCTGGGCGAGCGGGCCATGTATCGCCATTTGGACGTGCGCCTCGAGTCGCATTGGCAGGCTATGATGGCTGAGCTTGAGCAGCGTTTCCAAAGACTCGATGTGTTGGTTAACAATGCGGGGATCACTGGTTTCGAAGATGGTTTTCGCGCTCATGATCCAGAGCACGCAAGTTTGGCCGATTGGCGCGCTGTGCACGCAACTAATCTCGATGGTTGTTTCCTCGGTTGCCAAGCCGCGATACGCACCATGCGGCCTCAAGCCAAGGGTTCTATCATCAATATTTCATCGCGCTCAGGCTTGGTCGGCATACCTGGTGCTGCGGCCTATGCGTCTTCAAAAGCGGCGATTCGTAATCATAGTAAGACTGTGGCTTTGTATTGCGCCGAGCAAGGCCTGGCGATCCGCTGTAATTCGATTCATCCCGCAGCCATCTTGACGCCGATGTGGGAGCCGCTATTGGGTGAAGGACCGGAGCGTGAGCAACGTCTGCAAGAGTTCGTGAAAGACTGTCCGCTGCAGCGTTTCGGCGAAGTCGATGAGGTCGCCGCTTTAGCTGTATTGCTGGCGTCGGACGAAGCGACTTATATCACCGGTAGCGAGTTTAATATTGATGGCGGCATGCTGGCAGGAACCGCGCAGAAACCACGACCGCCAAATTAGATCTCGTCACTTTGAGTTTGCCTTTGCAAGCAGAGATGTAATGCTACAAGGCGACTGTTGCGGGTTGCTGAGTACAAGAGCCTTCTGCACGAAAAAATCACAACAACCCGCGCGACTAGGTCATCATTTAGTTTGTGCGCTCTTGCCGTTTTTCTGGCGGACGGCGGTCGTGGTCATCGCCGTCTTCTCGCCGCGGTGGGCGCTCTGGTCGGGCGAACAGACCTTTGGGAGATTCTGTGCACTGCGCTTTGATTTTGTCGCCACGCGGAGTCGTGATCTCAACGCTATCATTCAGTTTCTTACCCTTGCAGGCATCGTAAGCTTGCGGTGGCGGTTCGCGATGCATTTTTTCTTGGCTATTCTCTTGGCCCTTGGCTTGGTAGAGCAAGGGCTGCGCCATCGAGTTAGAACTCAAAGTGCTGACCATAATGGCGATGCTCAGGCTGAGTATGCTGTGGTATAAAGCAATACGTTTCATGATTTCCTCATTGATAAAGTGTGTATTAGTCGATGATGATTCTGTGAACCCATGTTTTTCAACATCGATAGTAAGTGTAGAAAAACACTATGAAGGAAAAATGAAGATGGAAAAACGCCCCTTAGCTTTTGAAAAAGGAAGAGTCGAGATGCTGAAAAAGTTTTTGCTTACTGCTTTTGGGTTGAAAAAACTAAGCTGCCGCTTCGTCATGACTGCGGCACTAATATTCGTCGCAGTGATGTCGAATGCGATCAGCACAGCAAATGCGACAGCGGTGTCGACGCAAACCAAGGCGGAAATCGAGGCTCTGCTAAATCGCTTGGGTAGTTCGACCTGCCAATTCAATCGCAATGGAACCTGGTATTCCGCAGCTGAAGCGAAAGCGCATTTGGCGAAGAAGTTTGATTATGTCTTAGAAAAGAACTTGGCAACGACCACAGAGCAACTAATCGATGCTGCGGCCGCCAAGAGTAGCGTTAGTGGGAAAGCTTACCAAGTACGTTGTCCTAACGCCGCGGCTCAAGATAGTGCGGCGTGGCTGAATGCAGCATTGAAGGATATTCGCGCGAAGAATTAGGAGTCAGCAGGTTCGACTGGATCAAAAGCGAAGCCGGATTGGCTTCGCTTTTTTCTTCGATACTTCTTGCCTCGTCTGCGGAGATAATAATAAATTACAGAGGTGATTATTTCGTTTTTTGCTTATCAGAGGTGGTGGCCTCTAAGGCTTGTGGCTTGCTGTTAAACCACAACCAAGCGGTATCGATCCCACCGTGTTTCAAGACAAATTGATTGATCGTCGCTTTTAGGATAATCAACAAAGAGGCGACCGTGAAAATGCCGACCATACCGAGAGTTGCAGCGAGGAGCACAGTTGAACTTGGTGTATGTGGAAAAACCTCACGGGCGAAGACTAAGATAAGCGCGAAGATCGCAGCAATGGCGACTGCGGAACGCCAGAGTAGTGAGGATGTGATTAATTTGACTAGTTTCATGATTTGCCAAGCTGCTACGTGGTTGAAGGAATCTTGAAAGCGAATCGAAGATAGTGTTCAAGCTAGCTCGCGTAGTAAGAGTCTCGCTTGTACTACCAGCATAGGCGGTCTTGGCGATAATGCAAGTAAATTTCAATATAATGATGTTTTAATGTCTATTATGCCGTGACAAAAAGGTGTAAGAAAATGAAGCGAAAATTTGCGAGCCCATGGATTCGAAACTTCCTTAGCATGTTTTTGATAGGGTGTTTATTGGCATGCAGCCTACCTTTAGTTCCACCCTATGATAAAGCGGTAAGTGATGCACTCAATGCAGCGAATACTGAGACCATGACCTTGTTCGCGAGCTTGAATGCCGGAGTGCAGAAGTATGATTTTCCGACGCGGGCAGATCGCTACGCACAGGTGATTGGGAAGCTTGATGCCTTAGCTCTGTCCGCGAATGCCCGCCCTGTGCCTAAGAATCCTAGTGTCGATAAAGTGAATGCTGCGCTCGATAAATTGATCCCTGCATCGGCCAATGACAGTGATGTGCGTATCCCTAGTGTCTTTGCGATTCGTAAAATCAGTGAAGCGATCGCGAAGATGCGTGATACCGATATGAAGCAAGGTTTGACAGCGTATGAGGTGATCGCCTTTAAACAAGAAGTCAGCATCTATTTTGATCAAGCACTGACCTACGAAAATTTCTTGCAACGTTGATTGGTGATAAAGGAAAAACGATGAGCATCGATACCGCACAATTAGTGATCGATATGAAAGCCGCTGCCAGCACTGAGTTAAATGCCGATGTGTCGGCTTTTCGCGGTTTTTCAGAACGTCAATTGGAAGCGATTGCGAAGCAAACGGAATTTGTAGCAATCGGCATTGCAAGCAAACAAATCACGGATGCGACCAAGGACTATTTTTTGGACGCGATCGAGGATATGAGTTTGAATTTTGTGCGGACGCTACGCGGATTATTATTGGCAAGCGTTGAGAAAGTATGGAATGCGATTGTTGGTGTGATTTGGAAGGCCTTGTCGCAAGCGACCGGGCTGATCTTGCCCGTACCTGTGATGCCTTCTTCAGCTGAGGAATAGGCTGCGTTTAGGCGAGCCCAATTCTCAGAAATCTCGAACGCGCATCGATCGTGCATCTAACACTACGATTCGCGTTCTAAAATAGAAATCAGACTTTCTTCAAATAAGCTGCTTTGAGCATGAAGCTGCCGGCATCGGTTTTACAATCGACTTCATGATCGCCACTGACGATGCGTATGCTCTTTACCTTCGTGCCTTGCTTCAAAGTCGTTGAAGAGCCTTTGACCTTTAAGTCCTTGATGAGCACAACAGAGTCACCATCTTGCAGAACGTTGCCGTTCGAATCTTTGACGATACGTTCCTCACTCTCCTCAACAGCGGCTTGCATAGGCCACTCATGGCCGCAATCGGCACAAACAAAGTTGTCGCCATCTGGGTAAGTGTTTTCTTGGCCGCAGACTGGGCAAGCTGGAATTGCGTTAGACATAGGAAACTCATGTGATAAGAACAGGGGCGCTAGTATAGTCGATTTAGCGCTAAAACCCTAGCACGTGTAGGGATAAAACTTCTGCGCAAAAAAACAGGCCGATGGTCAATACGGCCTGTCCAAGCGTTGAAACCTACAAGGTGCATTGAGGTTTCTTCGGCACTAAAATGGGAGCGTGATCTTCTGCCCTGATTGGAAACTCTGTATCAACCTAGCCGATGCTGTACAGAGCTTCCTTCAGTTTCACTAGTTGACAGTCGCCTTCACTGTCAAACCGGTGTAACTCGCGTAAGCGTAGACACCAAGGTAGTAGCGCCCTGCTGTCGGTGCATTGACGGTGCAAGTCTCAACCGAAGTGGCACCATCGGACTTGCATTTATACGAAGACGTGGTCGGTTTGACACTCAGCTGTGAGAATAGATCGGCATCACCATTCGCACCGTTGATCGAGAACACCACACTGGTTTTGCCAGCGGGTACATCGATTGCATAGTAGTTCCAGGTGCCAGTGTTACCACTTTGATTCGCCAAGCCGACGCCGCTCGTCAAGACCACGTCAACTGGTGGTGTCGCGCCGACCAAGGTGCCGCTCATTGCGTAATAACCCAGTGAAGAGTAGTTGGAGAAACCATTCGATGGCGTACCTTCAGCACCGCCCGCGATCACCAAACGATAATTGCCAGCGGGGAGGTTGAGGGCCACAAATTCTGCAGAACGATTGATGGCTTTGTTGCTGCTCGCCACCAAAGTATTGGCAGAATTGTAGATCTTCGCATCGACGTCGAGCATGCCGAAATATTCGATCGGATCAATTTTCAGATCGAGCTTGCCATTGCCTGTGACCGTAAAGGTAAAAGCATCGGTGTCGCCGGTTTTTTCGATCTGTCCGAAGTTTTGTGTTGGTCCAATCACGCCTGTGTTACTGATGACCAGCGCTTTGCCATTGGGATTGTCGTCGACCACATAGGGCACATTTTCATTGACGTTCATGATGCGCAGATCGTCTTCGAAGTTAGTGGCAGTGTTGTACTCGCCTTTACTCCATGTCCATAAACTCGCTGCCCAATTGGCACCCATCCAATAGTTCCCCATGATAGGGCCCCATTGGTAGGCCGCGATTCCTTCAAAGTATTCGCCGCCGGTACCGCCATGATCATGCGACATGCCCATTTGATGGCCCACTTCATGCGCTGCGGTCATGCCTATGCCATAGCCATAATCAAAACCTGATGCCGGATTGCGATAAACCGTGCCAGCAGATGTGGTACCGAAGGCCGACAATGGGGCGTTTGAACGACCATCTTGATTGACGAAGTTGATGATACCGGTACGCAGTACATTGGCCGCTTTCGCCGTGTTATATACGTTGACGTTGGTAGTGATGTTGATGTTGTACATCGAGTATTGGCTAGCGACGATTTGCCACATGCGATACATGTTCTCTTTGGTCACGCCGTTGAGCGGGGTTGAGCCACTCATTACTGCCGAAGTGTTGAGGTAGAACACCCAAGGGCTACCGGGTTTGCTCTCGAGTTTGGTGACATCTTCATTGTTATAGGGACCAATGTGCGGCGCTTGGCGCTGAGCAAATGGGCTATATACCGGATGGATGGCACTCGTCACAGTCGCTAGCGCAGCATTGGTCGCTGTGATCCATTTACTGTCATAGTCTGGCACGACCTTGCTGATCGGGACCTCGACCACGGAGACGATGCCTTTGCTATCGGTGCTGTATTCAAAGGCCTGCTTCTTATCGTGCTTGATGAGATAGCCACGCAGCGATTTGTTGTTGCCCTTCAGATAAAACGCTGAATTGTTAGTGTCGGCGGCACGTCCGCTGATCGATACCACCCCGTCTTTGTTGTGTAAGTGTTCGACGATGGTCTCTAATCCATTGGCCGTAGCAGCCGAGCGAGCCATAGGATTGATGGACTGTTGATTGCTCAAGCTACTGATGACGGCATCGACCGTTCCTAGTTGTTTGGGCGTAGCGCTGAGGCTTTGTGCATGGGAACTGCCGAAGATCCCAGCCATGCCGAGAAGTGCGAGCAAAGTGCTGTTACGAAAAGCCTTGCTTAAGTGATGTACTCGATGTTGTTTCATTGTTGCCTCCGTTATTGTCTTCTGTTTTTTTGAATTTGAACTACTGCTGCAACAGAGCCTTTAGCACGCTGGTTTCGATCAGCGAAATTGCTAGAAAAGCAAAGTGCATAAGGAGTAAAACACAAAAAATCGGTAGTAAATATTCGATTGATATATTTATTGAGGCGTGGATGTATAGATCAATTTAGGCATTTTTATTTAAATTTATTTTTACTTTTCTTTGTACTTATTTTTGTTTGTAAGATAATCCTTGGCCTTCTAAATGCAGGCTTTTGTATATTTTTTGTAAATTCTGTTATTTGTTTTTATTATGTTGTTGTTTTGTTTATTTAAAGGCTCGTCGACGAAAGGGAAATCATATGTTCGAAAAGCGGACAGTGCAGTGTTCGGAAGCGGACAGTGCGGTGAGATTCTGTGCTTTTCTGAGGGAAAAAGTGGGTGGCATGAAGCTTGCAAAGCTTGAACCAAAAGCAGCAACACATGAGTTCCAAACAAAAAACTACACTAGCTGATTGAAGACGACGATGGATCAACAAGTAACTCCAAGCCCTGTAACGGGCGCCGCGATGGATAAGGTGGTGCCGAAGAACGGTAAAAAGAAAATGCTGAAACTCGGCATGTATGTAGGCCTCACAGCCCTCGCGGTTAGCGCGATATGGTGGCTGATGCCTAAAGGTTTGCAAGTGCAAAGTGCCGATGTTCGGATTCAAGCTGTGGAGCAAGGCACTTTTCTTGACGAGATCGCGGTACGCGCCAATGCACAGCCTTTGAATTCGGTGATCCTTGACTCGGTGGAGTCGGGGCGTGTGGAGGAGGTCTTTGTGCAAGATGGCGCGATGGTGAAAAAGGGGCAGCTTTTATTCCGTCTATCGAACCCACAACGCAATCTCGACCTTTTGCAACGTAAAGGTGAGCATACGCAACAAATCTCAAACATGGCCAATTTACGAGTCGGGTTTCAAGCTGCCGCGACGGATCATCAACGTCGACTCTCCTCCTTGGAATTCGAGCTTGGCCAACTGAAAAAGAAACACGAGCGCAACAAACGTTTGGCCGAACAAGGCTTTATATCCCAAGCGGCGCTAGAAGAGTCGCAGGATGCGCTCGATCGTCAGCAATTCGCCGTCGACGAGGAAAAACAAGCGCAATCGAACGAGGAGAAAGTGCGTAAGGTCGCTTTGGAACAAATGGAAACTGGCATCAATGGATTGCAAGCTGGTTTGAAATTGGTGACTTCCAATCTTGAAGCTTTGGCGGTGCGCGCACCGATTGATGGCAAACTAACTGATTTCCAATTGCAGGTCGGTGAGTCGGTAGCGACAGGCAAACGCCTCGGTCGCATCGATGATCCTAAAGTGTTCAAGTTGGTGGCACCGATCGATGAGTTCTACTTGAGCCGCATTGCAGTTGGCTACAAAGGTACAGCGCGAGTTGGTGATCATACTTATGCAGTCGAAGTGATGAATGTTTTCCCGCAGATCAAAGAAGGTCGATTCACTGCTGAATTGAAGTTTATCGACAAACATCCTGAAAAAATGAATCCGGGGCAAAGCTTTGATATCAATATCACGCTTGGCGATCCTAGTCCGGGGCTGATCTTGCCTATGGGCGCCTACATTAACGACACGGGTGGCACCTCGGTTTTCGTTGTGAGCAAAGACGGCAAAACAGCAGAGCGTCGCAGCATTAAGCTTGGCAATCGCAGCAACCGACAAGTGCAAGTCTTGAGCGGTTTGAGTGCAGGCGATAAGGTCATCATTTCGAGTTACGCCAGCTACCAACAGAGCCAACGTCTACAACTGAACCAAAAGTAAACACAACTTTGAATTTATCCGCGATTGCCTTCTGCAAAAAGTGATCGCACCTCTTATGTAAGGAAGAAGCATGATCAAACTTATCGGTGTCAGCAAAACACATATCACAGGTGAAGTGCAAACCACGGCACTCGACCAAATCAACTTAGAAATTGAATCGGGCGAATACGTTGCTATTACCGGACCTTCTGGCTGCGGTAAGTCGACTTTACTGGGCTTGATTGGCTTGCTCGATGTGCCGAATCAAGGCGAGTACTGGTTCGATGGTAAGAACGTCGCGAGTTACAGTGAAGCGCAATTGAATCAGTTGCGTCGCGGTCGTATTGGATTCATCTTTCAAAGTTTCAATCTGATTGAGGAGCTGTCAGTTTTCGAAAACGTCGAGCTCGCATTGGAATACACCGATACACCCGCTAAAGAGCGCAAAGAGCGCGTCGCGGTCATGCTCAATAAACTGGGCTTGAGCCATCGCGCGAATCATCGCCCTTCACAGCTCTCTGGTGGTCAACAACAACGTGTTGCCATTGCGCGGGCTTTGGTTGCAAATCCAGCGATTTTGCTGGCCGACGAACCGACCGGTAATCTCGATACCGCACATGGCGACGAAGTGATGCGATTGCTGCGTCAGATC
>CAYWNE010000126.1:0-12498 GCA_964459555.1 uncultured Burkholderiaceae bacterium
TTCAATGCACGCGCATGTTTGATGATACCGCCAATATAGTACAAAGCGAAATCAGACAAGCCAGCGTAGCCATCACCTGCGAACAAGTTTTTACCATCTTTCCAAACAGACTGGTGAACGTGCATACCAGAACCGTTATCGCCAACGATAGGTTTCGGCATGAAAGTCGCTGTTTTGCCATAGGTGTGAGCGACGTTCCAGACAACGTATTTCAAGTTTTGAGTCCAGTCCGCACGTTCTACCAAAGTAGAGAATTTCGTGCCGATTTCATTCTGGCCTGCGCCAGCGACTTCATGGTGATGCACTTCGACAGGAATGCCCAATGATTCCAAAATCAAGCACATTTCGGAACGCATATCTTGGAAGCTGTCGACTGGTGGCACTGGGAAGTAACCGCCTTTGACTGTTGGACGGTGACCTGTGTTACCGCCTTCCAAATCTTTACCTGTGGTCCAAGAGGCTTCGTCAGAATCGATCTTCACGAAGCAGCCAGACATATCGATTTTCCAGCGAACGCTGTCGAAAATGAAGAATTCTGGTTCTGGACCAAAGTAAGCTGTATCGCCAATACCGGAAGATTTCAAGTAAGCTTCTGCACGTTTTGCGATCGAGCGTGGATCACGGTCGTAACCTTTGCCGTCAGCTGGTTCGATCACGTCACATTGCATAAACAATGTGGTTTCTTCCATGAATGGGTCGATATTCGCTGTGTTTGGATCAGGCATCAACAACATGTCAGACGCTTCAATACCTTTCCAACCTGCGATGGAGGAACCGTCGAATGCATGACCAGATTCGAACTTATCCATACTGAATTGGGAAATCGGTACGGTGACGTGCTGCTCTTTACCACGTGTATCAGCAAAACGGAAATCAACGAACTTTACTTCGTTGTCTTTCGCCATTTTCAAGACATCTGCTGCTGTCATTGCCATTTGAAGCTCCTCAATTCGATCAAAAGATTTTACCTAGATTAAAACTGCCTAAGACTGCGACAAGTCATTTCCCAAATGCAAGGAATCACATTAGCACGTCGACGCACTAATTCAATGCATTTTTCCGAAATATTTTGTTCCGAAGCTTAATAGCAGAAATCATGCCATCTATTTGCACAATAAGAGCGCAAATACACACTCGCTAAATCCCTGTTTTTTAAGATTATTTCCAATGTTACAAAGAAGTTTCGCAAGCAAGTCAGAAATTTTAAGCACCATATTTGTGCAAAAATACGATGTTGCACCATAATAGTGCAACAAGCAACTCCAAACAAGTGCGCCACCATGCCTATTTGAAATTGACCAATCTACGCAGATTGGAATAAGGTAGTGGTAAATCAATACTTTGACCAAGGATTTGAAACGACCTATGAGCACAACAATACTCGACACTGCACGCCAACGTGGACAAGAACAAGCGCTGCCCTATGCTGGCGCGGTCACCCCCGAGGAAGCCTATGATTTACTACAACAGAACCCGCAAGTGATCTTGGTCGACGTGCGCACCAACGCAGAACGAGATTGGGTCGGACGCGTGAGCATCGCTGAGTCACAGCACAAAGCAGTGCAGTGGAGTACCTACCCAGGTGGCGTTCCGAATCCTGAGTTTTTGAATGAATTAGCCCATGCACTCCCGTCGAAGGAAAGCATCGTGCTGTTCTTGTGCCGCTCTGGTGTACGTTCAAGGCACGCGGCGAAGCTGGCAACTGAGAATGGCTACAGCCAATGCTATGACATCTTGCAAGGATTCGAA
This sequence comes from uncultured Burkholderiaceae bacterium, assembly GCA_964459555.1. Lineage (GTDB taxonomy): Bacteria > Pseudomonadota > Gammaproteobacteria > Burkholderiales > Burkholderiaceae_D > Undibacterium. The sequence goes on from CAYWNE010000126.1 coordinate 1,750, forward strand.
GGCGACAAAGATCATCATGGCCATCGCAAAACTGTCGGAGGTTGGTGCAGCGCCGCTTTGCCTTGGGTAGGTGCTTAATGAGAAAAGCAAAGCCGTCCGGCGCAAATCTCGGACGGCTTCTGCCTAACTATTCCTTAATAGCTTCGACACTAAAACTGAGAGTGACCTCATCGCTAACGAAGGGTGTGTATTTCCCAAGATCGAAATCACTACGAAGAATTTTTGCGCTTCCATTGGCGCCGCATGCCCTAGCCATGTACAAAGGCATAAATCGACAATTAAATTGCGAGAGCTCTAAAACGATACGCTTACTTGTGCCCTTAATCGTTAATTCTCCGTCCAAAGCAATCAAGTTATTTTGTTCATCAAAGATCAGCCGTGACGAACGAAAAACGATTTTCGGATAATTCTCAACGTCAAAGAATCGGGCAGAGCGCAACGCAGAATCAAACAATGGGGTCCCCGTACTGACAGAACTAACCTCAACTTCAATCAATACCGAACCACTTTTTGTATCAAAATCGACCTCAATAGATCCGCTGTTTTTATCAAATCTCCCGCGTTGCAACGATAAGCCCCAATGGCTATATTCGAAGACTGACGAAGTATGCTGTGGATCAATTCTGTAGCGATCTTTAGCTTTTACCTCAAGCGATACAGGAATTAATAAGAACACTAACAGACTGGCAAATAGCGTTTTCATCTTGCTAGCCCTCCACTCACTAAAGTTTCCTGATGGAAAATACAAAGTTCGCGCATCTCACCATTGATTCTACCGACTTGATGGCGTGATGCCGTGAAACTTTCAGTTCAACCCATATTTCCTACCGTTTATCCCAAAGTCATTGCTTGTGCGGGCAACTGAAAGCAAACTACGCTTGAATCAATTGTACGTGAAAGTCTCAAGCTGACTGTACACATTGTTTCAACCTCCCTTTTTCGTCATCCCGACTACTTGTCGCGATGACGTTTTTTTTGCGCGTCACAATTTGAATTCGTAGAGCGGTGAGATTCCGCGATGCAACAATTCACTTAAACCCGTGAGCACCTAACGATCGAGGAAATAAATATGACTTTGTGTTCGAAACTTGGCGTGGCATTCTTAGCTCTCATACACCTGCAATGTTATGCCACTCCTGACTCGCAACTAGGTCGCGCAGAAACGCAAAGAAAACAACATTGGACAAGCAGTTGGTATTCGCCAATCGATACAAGCGGTCCAGCACTGCCACCACAATCAATCAGACAATGGTTGCGTCTGAGCCTCGGTGGCCCAAGCTTACGTCTACATTTCTCGAATCAATTTGGGCAAACTCCCTTAGTTATAGACTCCGTATTCGTCGCTAGTGGGAGAGAACGAACAAGAGATAACAAAAGACAAGCGCAGCAAGTTCGTTTTTCTGGACGCGATACGGTGACGCTTGGTCCCGGTGAGCAGATCACCAGTGACATCATCCAATTCAAGACAAGCGCTCTAGAAGAGATTGAGATTAGTTTTTTCCTACCTTTAGGAGCGAGCAATACGAGCCTACACAATACCTCAATGGCAAATGCCTTGCTCATTCCAGATCTGAACCTCACGCGAGAAGCACGCTGGGACAATGCCAAGCAAGATGATACGCGTTACTTCTTGAGTGAAGTTGAAGTTCTTGGTCAAACAAGTTCCAAAGCAATTGTCGCATTGGGAGATTCACTAACTGATGGCGTAGGGATTGAGAATGATCACTATGATCGTTGGACAGATTTCTTAGCACAACGCTTACAACAGAACTCCAAGACACATCGTGTTGCGGTACTCAATGCTGGAATCGCAGGCAACCGATTCATGCGCGATGCAAAAGCGCCATTTATCGGCACCGCAGGCATCAATCGATTTAATCATGATGTCTTGCAACGAGCGGGAATCACTGCCGTGATCGTCAGCATTGGTACCAATGACATCAGCGCGAACAGCGCATTCAAGGAAAATGATCAGGTCGTGAGCTTCGAAGAACTGATTGATGGCTATCGACAGCTCATCAAACTGGCGCACGAGCGTGGGATCAGGATTTTTGCAGCAACCATCAAACCACGTGGCGGTGCGGGTGGGATTCTGCCACATACAGCAGAGGCTGAAGCCCTACGTGTGCGAGTCAATCAGTGGATGCGTGAATCGAAAGAGTTTGATGCCGTCATCGATTTTGATCGCATGCTACGCGACCCCGCACGCCCCGACCGGCTCCTACCTCGCTACGATAGTGGTGACCACACCCATCCCAATGCAGAAGGCTATCGCGTTATGGCTCAGGGTATAGACTTAAGGTTCTTCAACTAAATCACTTAACGACGCTGCTTCAAAAATCGCACAAGCATGTCGCCGAAGTCAGCGATATGCTTATGACTGATGATATCTAAGGTGTCATTCGCTGTATGCCATTCGTTCAAATTGGTCCAATCGATGATGTGGAGCACTGGAATGCCAAGTTGGACGAAAGGCATATGATCGTCATCCATTTGCAAATTGACGGCAGCAATTTTGGTTGTTGTACGCTGTCCCAATAATTTCTGAGCCAGCTGAAGATTGGAGCCGCGCGTAATAAACAGGTTTTGCTCCTTGTGACCAATCATATCGATCACCATCATGAGCTTCAAGGGTAGACCGTTATAGGCCAAACCATCGAATTGTTTTTCCAGTTTTGCTGCAAATGCCCGAGACCCATGGATATTATCCTGCACACCCAATAAGCGCTCGCCATCATTCCAATCGGCCAAAGTCGCTTCTTCACCATCAAAGAAGGCCAATCCCACCGTACAATCCATGAATCGGCCACCGTCAGCATTTTTTCCCGCTTCGCTCTTGCGAATTTGATTGAGCACACGCGCCAACTCCAACATTGCCGCTGTCGATGAACCTCCATCATTCGCGCCGACAAATTTCATATTGCTATATGGTTTGGTGTCGTAATGCCCACCAACCATCACTAAGCAACGATCACTTCCCTTCAAAAATGCCAGTACGTTTTCGCCCTCAACTTCCTTGATAGGGTTGACTTTTTTGTCTTTGCCACCGAGCTTCTCCGCAGCGACATTAGGAATCTTGGTTTTGAACTTTTGGATTTGCACATCCCAGCCTTCTTTGCTGAGATTGGCTTTGAGTTCTTGGGTGTATTTCCGTTGTTCAGGGCTCGCCATCGGATGCGGTGTCTTCACAAAGCGTTTCATCGCTTGTTCAATTTTCTCCACCTGGAACATTTGCGGATCTTGTTGCTTTGCATAACTCTGCTGCGCAGAAAACAATAAAGCGCTAGACACCAGAACCCAAGAAGTTGTTCGCAAACCCGATAACACCATGTCGACCTCTCCAATCAAAAACGCTACTGCGTGTCGGAACTCAAGCAAATTTGAAACGAATTGTAATGTGAATGCGACACTATACGATGTTTCACTCACTCTCACATTACAATTTGTAACGACCTAAGACACAACTCCAATCTAGACTTAAATCTCTTTTCGGCCGACTCCCGCTTCATTAAATAAAAATCTAACCTATGCTGCCCCCTAAGCTAAGCCTCATATTTAGCAAATGTCTTGGTTTGCTGTCGATCATTGCTTTGTTAAGCGCCTGCGGCGACCAATCCAGTAGTGAGCAAAGACTATCGACATTGGCGCCTGCTCCAGCTCTCAGTAGCAACACCATTCCGAGTTTCGACAAGCCGCGAGACGCCTATAGCATTCTGGCCGATGCCAGTGGTTTTAGAGTCACTGATAAATCGACATCGCAAACCAGTACTATCGGTCTAGCAGTCAACGCTATCCAGTTCAAAGATGTGCGGATTAATGTCAGTGCTGCGACCCAGTCACAGCAACTGAACATGAACAATCTAAACCAGTTGACCGAACTTTATATCGCCTTTTTTAATCGCATTCCAGACGCCGATGGCTTGGTGTATTGGATAGGGCAAAGAGCTCAAGGACAAAGCCTCGAATCAATTGCCAACAATTTCTACTCTGCTGCTGTACTCTACAGCGCGCAAACTGGCTACAGCGCAAGCATGAGTAATGCTGATTTCGTGAGGATCATTTACAAAAATGTGTTGGCAAGAACCGGGCCAACGGCGCCGACCGATACAGAAGTCAATTATTGGGCGACGCAACTCGATCAAGCTAAGATGACGCGTGGCGGTCTCGCCATTGCCATGCTCACTTCCGCCCACACCTTCGAAGGCGATGCGAGCTATGGCTGGGTACCGCAACTACTCAACAACAAAATCACAGTCGGCAACTACTTCGCGCTTCAACAAGGCCTGAACTACCTCAGCAACGAAGACTCAATTAGCAAAGGTATGGCCATCGCCGCCGCCGTCACGCCGACCGATACCAGTGCAGCATTGAATTTGATCGGTGTCAGCGATACCAATTTCACACTGTTTAACACTGCGCCAAATAAAGTCAGCATCATCAAGTTAGCGACCCTGCCGAACCCTACCGGCATTAAGTTCGGCTTTTGGGAAACTTTTTCAAAACAAGACGTAACACTTACAAGTATGGGAAAACGACCGACTAGTCGCGTCGGTTTTGACAATTGGGCATCGATAGAAACCAGCAAGGGCGTGTATGACTTCACCGGTTTTGATAACAGCAATAGCATGGACAATTATCGCCGCGTACATAATTACGGAGAATCGATTTACGCCGCCATCAATGTCAGTTTCTCTGCCCAAATCACACCGGGAAAACAGACCATACCACTGTTCTACAATGGTCGCATCACCGACCCAGAAACACGTCAAGCTGCGAAAAATTTTGTCGCTGCCTATGTGCAGCACATGCTCAAAGCACTCGGTAATTTAACGCTCACCATTGACTACGAAATCATGAGCAACTATCGACTCTCGGTGGCCGGTAGCGAATCGCGCGCCAGCGATTGGGCGGACTGGTATGTGGAAGCTGCGGCAGTTGCGCGCAAGGCAGCGGCCGATATCGGTATGGCGGACAAACTCAAATTACAACCGATCGTGAATAGCAATCCGCTCGATCCGACCAATCCGATTAGCAAGGGGCGCGACTACAATAATTGGTTGGTGCGCGTGGTGGCCGCATCAGATTCGTTGGCACTCGACACTTATCATAGTGATCCAAGTTTGCCCAATACCGACCCGCAACGGACTTTCGATATCATCCGCTTTTGGATCGACAATTTCTCGGCTGGTAAGGATGTGATCGTCACCGAAAACGGCTTCAATACCGTGACCGAGGTCATTCCCAGCATTACCCGCGCCGATCGCGATTGGAAGACCACCGGGACTGAAGCTGATCAAGCGACGTACTACAAATTACTGTTCGATAAACTGGCTGACGCAAACAAATCTGATGGCATTTTCCACAATCAGCTGAAGTCGTTCAATATGTGGAGCATTATCGACAATCCTGCCAAGGCAGCCACTGATGAAGATCGCTACTTTGGTTTGATACGCCTAGATGGCAGTGAGAAACCAGCCGCTGCCATCGTTCGAGATGCTTTGCGTCGTTACGAAAACGATGCCTTCACGCGCCCTTGGAATTTTGTCGGATTAGGCAGCGACGTCACACAAAACTTCAGCGGCAATACTGCGCTACCGACCAGTTTGAGCTATAGCGCAGGCGATCAATTCGAGCTCTTACGCTACAGTGAAAACGTGCTTCCCAACGCCAAGCAGTATCTATTCAATGTAAGTCTCAATACGACCGCCAATCTAATTTTGTGTGTAAATGGGGCGCAATGGCTGTATCAAGAAGGTAAAAGCACCTACAGCGTTGACGTGAGTAAGTATATGAAAGCGAATGCGGCCAATACCATTGATGTTTATGTCACCAACAGTTTTTTCCCGAGTAATGTGATCGTGAAGGCGATACAACTGAAGAAGATCTAAGCCTTGCTCTGATCAGGAAGAGGCGCCAACAAACTAGCTGCGGCGCCTCAGCAAGATCTTAAATGTTTGCGGGTTCTATACCGAGAACTGAAGACGATGCAAATTGGCGTAGGCTGCATTTTTCGCCAAGAGTTCGGCATGCGTTCCCACCTCAACGATCTTACCGTCAGCCAGCACCACGATACGGCTAGCGCCCTCAATCGTAGAGAGACGGTGAGCGATCACCAAAGTCGTACGGCCCTGCATTAACTGATCTAAGGCCGCTTGCACTGCCCGTTCAGATTCGCTATCGAGTGCCGAAGTCGCTTCATCTAAAATTAAGATCGGCGCATTTTTATAAATCGCGCGGGCGATCGCCAAGCGTTGACGTTGGCCACCTGACAAACGCATGCCGTTATCGCCAACCAATGTATTCAAACCTTCCGGCAATTCTTGTACCACTTCATGCAAGTGTGCCGCTTCAACGGCGTAAGCCAATCGTGCAGGATCAGGTTGTGGATCACCGTAAGCAATATTTGCCGCGATCGTATCGTCGAACAACACCACATTCTGGCTCACCATGGCAATTTGCTGACGTAGACTCTTCAAGCCCAAAGTCGACAGCGCCTCGTCGTCAAGCAAGATTTCACCTTGATTCGGCTGGTAGAAACCTGGCACCAAATTAACCAATGATGTCTTGCCACCGCCCGACATACCCACTAAAGCAATCGTCTCACCAGCAGCAATATCGAGATTAATGTCAGTCAGTGCCTCTTGCTCTTGCCCTGGATAGGTGAAATGCACATGACGGAAACTCAAGCGCCCTTGCGCACGTTGTTCTAACTCTTTGCCATCGACACGTTCGGCCTCAGTATCGACCATGGCATACACCGATTCAGCTGCCGCCATACCACGTTGCAGAGGACCATTCAAATCCGCCAAGCGTTTCAGTGGCGTCAGCAACATCATCATCGCAGTAATAAAAGTCACGAAATCGCCGACGGTGGTCGCATCCTTACGTGCTTGCGCCAAGGCCAACATGATGACTATCGCCACCGCAATCGATGCCAAAATTTGGGTCAAAGGCGTGGTGAACGAAACTGCGACCGTACTTTTTAAGGTATAGCTACCAAGTTTACGATTTTTTTCGTCGAATCGTTTTTGTTCGTAATCTTGGCCACCAAAAATGCGGATCACTTGATGAGCGCGCGTTGATTCCTCGATGACTTGGGTCAACTCCCCGTTCACTTCCAGCGATTGTTGATTCAACTTACGCAAGCGCTTGCTGACACCGCGTACCAACAAGGTCATGCCTGGAATCAGAATAATCGTGACCAAAGTGAGCTTCCAATTAAGCCAAATGAGATAACCCATCAAAGCCACCACCGTCAGAGAATCTCGGAACAAGGTCGTGATCGAGACTTTGATCATCTCCACGATTTGCTGCGCCTCGAACATGATGGTGTTAATGATGCGACCACTCGATTCGGAATGATAAAAACCAACCGGCACGTGCATCAGCTTAGAAAAAATCTGAGCGCGCTGTTCATTCAATAAATTGATCGTGACACGGCTAATCAAATAGCTGGTAGTAAATGTACAGAGTCCACGGAAGACAAAAATACTGAGCAAGCCAGCCGGTACGTACCACAGAGGAAACTGCATACGCGCGCCCTGAAAGCCGTTGTCCAAGAGCTTGCCCAAGCCCCATGGCAAAGCGACCTCGGTCAAGGCTGTTCCTGTCATGGTGGCAAAGGTCCAAAACAAATAGGCTTTGTATCGGGACACCTGCGTCCACAAACGACGTACGATAGAAGAATTAATTTTCGCCATATTTTATTTTTTCTGAAGGCCGTCATTTTCGGCGGATTGATTTGCCGCATTGGAATACGAAGCGAGCGGAATCGCCAACAAGATGAGCATCGCTAAACCGAACAGCGCGTCACGCAGAATCGCATTGAAAGCACCTGCAAACATCATACTAAAACTCAATAGATAGACCGGTAGCGCATGCTGCGAACCACGGCGACTCATCTGAAAACCAATTCGCCATTGCCACATCCAAGTCAAAACAAGGCTGATTAATCCGACGATACCGAGCTCACACCAATACAAGAGATAATCATTATGCGGCGTCGTCATTTTCTCGCTGACACTGCCTTTCGCCTTCTCTTGGTAGAGCGGTAGCCATTGGCCCATCCCATGCCCTTGCCACGGTGCCTCTTGAATCAATTCCCAGGTATTTTGGTAAATCTGCAGGCGCATGCCATCTTCACTCACATTACCTGACTTACCAAATTCGCGCACTTGCTGCACGGTGCAAATCGCACGCGTTTGCAAGATCTCTAGGCCACCCATTTGATAGCGATCACGCATTTCCTTGGCTAGACAAGTCACCGGAACAGCTTGATGTGCCGCTTGGTACAACAAGAAAAATGTAGCAAGAACGAGGCTGGCGGCGAGCGCCATCGACCATGCGCGCCACCGTATCACGCTACAAGCAATAATGCCAAGCAGGCTAATCAGTAAGAGCCCCGCTGTGCGAGACTTACTGCCCACTAACAAAGCACACACTACATAGACGAAAGCGAGCAAACGCCAGCCATGATGATTCTTATGCGCCAGCCATTGTTGCAACATCCACGCTGCGGCGATCGCCAATAGCAGCCCCAATAAGATCGACTTATTTCCTTGATAAATCACATAACTACGGAACAAAGTCGTCTCAGGCAGTAAATGCAAACTCGCGCAGTAAAACAAGGTGGCGGAGATCAAGGCTCCAACAAAGAAAACATGAATCGCGCGTTGCTGCCAAGCGCCGGGACCCAGCGCTAGCATCAACAACAGGAATGCATAAATCTGATAATGCAGAAAACTCGTGAATAACTCGTTGTGCACTGACGGATGCAAAACAATAGACAGCAAACTCACGCCAAGCATCAGGCCAGTCGGTATGAACATGGGATGCTGACGTATGCGTCGCCACTTTTCGCTCCAGTCGCCCGACACCAAAAGCACCATCACAAAAAGTAGAAAACCAGCGTACATCCAAGCAACTGGAAAAAACAAAGTGATGGGCAAGGCACTCAGAATGTGCCCCGGCAATTCTCGTTTCAAATTACTTGTTGCTGTGAGTGGCGCGGTCATTTGCATAGGGATGAGCAATCTGCATTATGCATAGTCGATACGCACACTCGACGCATGCAGCCAGTCACCCAATTTCTTGCGTAGCTGATCATCGGGATTCACCCGCCAAGCATCGGACAAATACAGCTCCGCCGCGGCGACACTATTTTGATACTCGATCAGCACGGGGCAGCCTTCTTGATTCAAATGTTCACGTAAGATTTCAGCTAACTTCTTGGTATCGGATCGCGCATCCAATTTCACTCGCAAACCCTGCGAGAACTGTACGCGGGCGCGGCCAATGTCCATGACCTTTTCAGCCGTGATACGCAAACCGCCATTGAAACGATCTTCAGAAACTTTACCGAGCACCGCCAAAAACTCATCCTCTTTGAACACGCTCTTGTATTCTTCAGCGAGTTCGCCATACACCGTGACTTCCACCACGGCCGTGCCATCATCGAGCGTCACGATCAAAAGGCGACCACGTTGCGTCATCTGCGAACGCAAGCCAGAAATCACACCGCCGATCAAACGCAAATCGCGCGACGGTTCTAGTTTAGCCAAGGTCGTCTTGATAAATTGACGCACTTCGGGCGCATAAGCATCGAACAAATGTCCAGACAAATAAAAACCGAGTGCTTGTTTTTCTTCGAGTAAGCGCTGACGGTCTGTCCAGTGGTCAGCCTTCACATATTCGGGTGGCGGAATCATGTCATCGTCATCACCAAACAAGCTGACTTGATTAGCCGAGGCTTCAGCTTGTTCTGCGACTTCCATCGCAAAATCCACGCTGGCCAGTAAGACTGCGCGATCTTGACCTAAGCAATCCATGGCGCCAGCGCGTATCAAAGATTCGATGGTACGGCGATTAACTTGGCGCTTGTCGACGCGCTTGCAGAAATCGAAGAGATCAGTGAACGGGCCGCCTTCTTTACGCGCATTGACGATGTTCTCAATCGCGTTTTGGCCTGAACCTTTGACCGCACCCATACCATAACGAATCTGTGTCGCTTTCTTGCCCGGTTCACCCACCGGCACGAAACGATAGTCGGATTGATTGATATCGGGCGGCAGCATTTTGAGCTTGCACACATCGATCGCGTCCTCGACCAAGATCTTGATCTTATCAGTATCGTCCATGGCCAGCGACATATTGGCTGCCATAGACGCGGCGGGATGGTGGGCTTTCAGATAGGCTGTGTGATAAGACAGCAAAGCATAAGCGGCCGCATGCGATTTATTAAAACCGTAGTCAGCAAACTTATACATGAGCTCAAAAAGCTCTTCTGATTTCTTTTTATCATGACCACGTTCGCTAGCACCCTTTAAAAACCGCTCGCGGTGCTGATCCATTTCGGCTTTGATTTTTTTACCCATCGCACGGCGAAGCATATCCGCTTCACCCAATGAATAGGCCGCGATGATCGCGGCGATTCCCATAACCTGCTCTTGGTAAACCATAATACCGTAAGTATCTTCGAGAACTTTTTTCGTGTCCGGCAGCAGATATTCAACCGGGCTTTCTCCGTGCTTACGTTTCGTAAAGTCAGGGATATTCGCCATGGGACCCGGACGGTACAAAGAAGTAATCGCCGTGATATCGCCAAAGTTTGAAGGTTTAATTTTACGAGTAGCGTCCGAGATACCCTCACCCTCGAACTGGAACACCCCGGCCGTGTCTCCGCGAGAAAGCAACTCGTAAACTTTAGAGTCGTGAATATTGATGTCTTTTTCCCGAATATGAATGCCACGA
>CAYWNE010000127.1:0-12469 GCA_964459555.1 uncultured Burkholderiaceae bacterium
CTTATCGCAGAAAAAAATCCCGCTACGCAGCGGGATTTTTTGTGTGTTTCGAATCGATTGCATCTGGAGCAGGTAACACCATAAGTACATAGCAATGTTTAGTGCATGCCGGCAATCATTTGTTCTAATTTAAGTGTGTCGGCACAGAATAGTCGTATGCCTTCGGCGAGTTTTTCGGTGGCCATGGCATCTTCGTTGAGCGCGAAGCGGAAGGACTTTTCGTCGACTGCAATGCGCTGCAAATCCGAGGCTTGTGCTGCTTCTGGATTGAGCTTTGGCTTCACTGTATTGTCAGCATCCGCCAGCTTTTGCAAAAGATCCGGACTGATGGTCAACAAATCACACCCCGCGAGTTCGAGAATCTGAGAGGTATTGCGGAAACTCGCACCCATGATTTCGGTTTTGTAGCCAAACTTACGATAGTAGTTGTAGATACGTTTGACTGACAAAACACCAGGGTCATCCGCACCGAAAATTTCTTGACCCGTTTGTTTTTTGTACCAGTCGTAAATACGTCCCACAAATGGTGAAATCAATTGTGCACCAGCTTCGGCGCAGGCGACCGCTTGAGCCAAACTGAACAGCAAGGTCATATTGCAACGAATACCGTCCTTCTCCAAAATTTCGGCGGCGCGGATGCCTTCCCAAGTCGAGGCGATCTTAATCAAAACGCGTTCGCGTGGAATGCCCGCTGTTTCATACAAGGCGATTAATTGGCGCCCTTTGGCGACCGTCGCTTCGGTGTCGAACGACAAACGGGCATCGGTCTCAGTGGACACACGACCTGGTACGATTTCCAGAATCTTCAAGCCAAAACTGACCAGTAATTGATCGATGATGGCGTCGCTTGATTTATCTTTATGCGCGGCAACCGCTTGTGCCAATAGTGGCTGATATTCGGGCTTTTGTACGGCCTTCAAAATCAAGGAGGGATTGGTGGTCGCGTCTTGCGGCGTGTACGCTTGCATCGCTTGGAAGTCGCCAGTGTCTGCAACCACGGTGGTGTATTGTTTCAGTTGTTCGAGTTGGTTCATAAATTTCTCGTTATTCGTTTGTTGTAGCTAGTATCAATTCATTGCTTGTCTTTGGTGGTCTAATCTGCTTATGGCATTTGTAGACGCACGCGAGCTGGTCCTTCGATGATTTCTCCGATCACAGCGGCTTGTTCAAAATCATATTGTTTAAAGATCGCCAAAACTTCGGCAACCTGTTCTTTTGCGCAAGCGACCAAAAGGCCGCCAGCGGTTTGCGGATCGCATAGTATGGCTTTGGTGATGTCGTCACAGTGATTGAGGTCGATCTCATCGCCATAGGAGGCGTAATTACGTCCTGAGGCGCCCGTAATGCAACCTGCCGCCGCCAAATCTCGGACTTGCGATAACAGTGGAATATCAGCGACCTTGAGCGTAGCACCGGCTTGGGAGCCTCGACAGATTTCGAGCAAATGTCCGAGCAAGCCAAAACCGGTGACGTCGGTGATGGCATGCACACCATCGAGCTTAGACAGTGCCATTCCCGGTTTATTGAGCTTTGTGGTTTGTCGTATCATTTCAGCGTATCCTGCGGCATCGAGTTTTTGTTTTTTCAGGGCGGCAGAGAGAATCCCAACACCAAGCGGTTTGCCTAAAATCAGTTGATCTCCAATTCGCGCAGAGCTATTGCGTTTGACCTTCGATGGATGGATCAAACCCAGCACTACCAAACCATAAATGGGTTCGACCGAATCTATGCTATGGCCACCAGCAATCGGAATCCCCGCATCTCTACAAACACTGGCGCCACCTTCGAGGATTTGCCCGATGACGTCGAGTGGGATTTGATTGATAGGCATCCCCACTAAGGCTAAAGCCATTATCGGCGTGCCACCCATGGCGTAAACGTCGGAAATCGCATTGGTCGCCGCGATGCGACCGAAATCATAGGCGTCATCGACGATGGGCATGAAAAAATCAGTGGTGGCGATCAGTGCCTGTTCGTCATTAAGCTTGTAGACCGCAGCGTCGTCCGAAGTTTCAATGCCAACCATCAGTTCTTGGGGAATCGCGAAACCTTGTGTCTTTTTCAGAATCTCCGATAAAACGCCGGGCGCAATTTTGCAACCACAACCACCGCCGTGGGAAAACGAAGTTAAACGAATCGGATCTGTCTGCATAGGCTGGTGAAATCTGTGATGAAGAAAAAATGCCTGCTTGCCCCTACGCTTAATCAGGGCCGCCCAGCGATCGATTATAGGGGAGTGTGGGGCATAAGTCCAAATGACGTGACAGTCCTCGATAGGCGCGGCCGATAAAACAAAAACGGCTCGCCGTTTTCTGACGAGCCGTTTTGTGCATTAGTGCTGTGTTTGTTTGTCTCGAGAAGGCAGACGATTAGCGATCTCCGAAGCTACGACGGCTGCTGCCAGAGTCATTAAAACGCGATTTACCGGCGTACCCACCGCCACCTTCACCACGTGGAGAGGCAGATGGTTTGGAGAAACTACGTTGGCTGGTATTCGCTTTGCCGAAGTTGTTGCCGGTTTTGCGTTTGTCACCTGGTTTCCAACCGCTAGGTTTGCGAGTTGGTGTGCGTGCTGCAGCAGCCGTTTTCTTCGGCTCAAAGCCTTCGATCACGTCAACTGGGATCAATTGCTTAGTGAAACGCTCAATACGTTTGACGTTGATGCTTTCAGCATGATTAACCAAAGACACCGCCAAACCTTTGCGGCCAGCGCGACCAGTACGACCGATGCGGTGTACATAATCTTCTGGGAATTTCGGCAAATCGTAGTTGAACACATGTGTGATGCCAGGAACGTCGATACCACGTGCGGCGACGTCGGTCGCAACCAATACACGAACTTGACCGCGACGCAAAGAGTCGAGCGTACGATTACGCGCGCCTTGATGCATGTCGCCGTGCAAAGCGGCAGCAGCGAAGCCTGCGATATTGAGGCGATCGGCAATCGTATCTGCATCGCGTTTAGTCGCTGTGAAAACAACCGCTTGATCCAAAGATTGATCGCGTAACAAATGATCGAGCAAACGATTCTTGTGCGAGAGGTCGTCGACGAAATGTACGCGTTGCTGAATGTTTTCGTGCTTGGTTGCCGAGCTCGCGATTTGGATGATCAATGGATCTGTTGTGATGCGACGTGCCATGTTGCCGACCACGCCGTCCAAAGTCGCGGAGAACAACATGGTTTGACGTGTTTCAGGCGTCGCTGCCACGATTTTTTCGATGTCATCGATAAAGCCCATATCAAGCATGCGATCAGCTTCGTCGAGCACCAAAATTTGCAATTCAGAGAAATTAATCTTGCCAGATTCCATGTGGTCGATCAAACGACCAGGGGTTGCCACCAAGATCTCTGGATTACGTGACAACAATTGCATTTGCTTTGGATAAGGCATGCCACCGAGTATGGAGACGGCTTTCAGACGACGCGAATAGGCGCTGTATTTGTCGGTGGCGGTAGTTACTTGCAATGCCAATTCACGAGTTGGCGTCAACACCAACATTTTGGGCTTCGCCGCTTGGAAACGTGGACGTTCACCACGAGCGCGTGCCGCTTGACGTTCTTGATTTGGGGTGCGACCAGCTTGCGGTGCCATGACATCGGCAGCTGCAGCTAGTTTATGTAAGGCAGGCAGCATGAATGCTGCTGTTTTACCAGAACCGGTTTGTGAGGAAACAAGCAAATCACGACCTTCAATCGCGGCAGGAATAGCTTGCTGCTGTACTGCTGTTGGTGTGGTGTAACCAGTCTCAGCAATGGCGCGCAAGATTGATGGGTGAAGGCCTAGGGTTTCAAAACTCATGTAATTCTCTTTCGTTATTGTTTGGCGAATAGCACAAACCATCCGCGAAAAAAGCAGCTCCAAGCAAACGAAATGAACAAAGAAAAGCAAAACCTCACGCTCAGCGTGAAGTGGGATAAAGCTATACGATGAAATTTCGGCACAAAAGCTTTGCGCCGGGACGATGTCTATCAGTGCTACCAGACATACAAGGCGGGAGGGCTTTACATTGTGATTTTCGGCTGTCGAAACAGGTTTCACTCAGCGGGAATCACAAGGGCTACGGTGCTACAAACTTAGTTTGCACGAATTATATTGCAGTGCAAAAAACGCGACTATACAGCAAATTGCGAAACTGTGCAGCATAAAGTTTTGCGGGCAGGTGAATCTTTAGTAGGAGGCAAGGCGCATATGGAGCCACTGTGCATGAAAAAAGCCGAGGAAGATTCTTCTTGCTCGGCTTTTGTTTCGGTGCTTTGGGCGACCGCTTAGTCTGGTGTCAAGCCCATGACGTGCGAGAAGCCGCCATCAACGTAAGTGATTTCGCCGGTGATGCCGCTTGCCAGTGGTGACAGCAAGAAGGCTGCGGTGTTACCGACTTCTTCAATAGTGACGTTACGACGCAATGGCGCATGTTCAGCGACAAAGCCCAGCAAAGTGCTGAAATCTTTGATGCCACTGGCCGCCAAAGTTTTGATCGGACCAGCGGAGATACCGTTGACGCGAATTCCTTTTTTGCCTAGGTTCTCCGCTAGGTAGCGCACACTTGCTTCAAGTGATGCTTTCGCTAAACCCATCGTGTTGTAGTAAGGAATGGCACGGATCGCACCGAGGTAAGACAGGGTCAACAGCGATGAATTTTCATTCATCATTGGCAACGCTGCTTTTGCCAGAGCTGGGAAGCTGTACGCCGAAATATCATGCGCGATGCGGAAAGCTTCGCGAGAAAAACCGTCTAAGAAATCACCGGCAATCGCTTCGCGTGGTGCAAAGCCAATCGCGTGTACTACGCCATCCAATTTGTCCCAAGATTTTGAAAGGTCTACAAAGACTTGGTTGATTTGTTCATCGCTACTAACGTCACAATCGAACACTAGTTCGCTACCAAATTCTTTAGCGAAATCTGTGATGCGATCTTTGAAGCGTTCACCAACGTAGGTGAATGCGAGTTCAGCGCCTTCTCGACGGCATGCCTGCGCGATGCCATAGGCTATCGAGCGATTTGAGAGCAGACCAGTGATAAGAATTCGTTTGCCTTGCAAAAATGCCATATCAACTCCAAGTGCTAATCATCCTCACCGTGGAACCTATCTGTTCGATTCAATGTGGTGGGCTTGATTATGGTTTCTAGACGAAATTCCGCAGGACCCAGCGGTGTCGCGTGAGGTTTGAGGAATTAGCGGACAGGTCGACATTGTAGTTGTTCAGGCCTTTTAGGGCAAATAATATGAGCTTGTTGTTGGGTTGTGCTCTTTTCTCCGAAGGTTAAGCGACTTTTGCATTGAGAGGATCTTTGCTTGATATATCGAAGATGTTCTGTCAAGAAAAATCAGCAAAAAAAACAAAGTGTCTGAAAAATGCAGCACTGCAACAATATATCTTCTTGACGCTCAAGCAACACGATGTAAAACTACATCGCGTCCAATTCGACTGCGACAGCTTTGCTTAGGGAGGCTATTTTTGACTGGTCTCTGCCCTTTGCGAAGGAGTCTCGGGCTTGTTTGGAAGTGGTATCGGATTCGGTGTGTGAAAACTTTGTTTCAATTTCATCTTTCGTGGTTAGAACAGCAAAAGATGTTAAATCGAAAGCTTATCACTAGGGAATTTTTATGTTGCATAGCAACATAAAAGCGACTTCCATTAGCTACTTTGTTTATGTCAAAATAGCCGCTGTTTTTCGTAAAGATTTAAAAAAAACAATGTTTTATTGTCAGAGTATTGTCTTGTAGGTCAATAAATTGGCATTAAAGCGAGCCGCTTCAATTTTCTTAGCACGTTAAATGTGTTACGGAGGAGAAGTATTTTTCAATTTCGCGTGTTTTGGGCTTGTTGGAGCTGGCGAGATTGGGGAGCAAATAGTAGTACTCACACAAGTGTGTTCGAATTTTGGTTCAGGCAGTTTGTTTGAGTATGGGGGCGCAGACAACGCATCGATCAAGGTCAGGTGATCGATTGCGAAGTGCAAGATGAAATACTAGGTGCGGCTTTTGCACTCAATTTCAAGTCTTTTACTTTGCGTGTTTGAACCTAATTGAAATTGTTGTGGTATTGGAGGAGTAGGTATGGATTTTTCAGGACGCCAACAAGAATCGGGGAAGAGATTCACCGGTTTAGGTGTGGTTATTGTTTTGCATATATTTATTGGTTGGGCTTTCATTAGTGGTTTGGCGACCAACGTAGTGAAAATGATCCAAAAGCCAATGGAAGCTGTTGTAAAGGAGGCGCCACCACCGCCGCCACCACCACCAGATACGCCACCGCCACCACCACCAAAGCTGGCTGTGCCGCCTCCACCATTTATTCCTCCTCCTGAGGTCCAAGTTCAGCAGGCACCATCGCCAAACGCGATTTCGACAGTTTCTAATGTGAAGCCTGAAACGAACACGATGACAAAAGCTGCTGCACCAGTAGTTGCTGAGGCGCCGAAGGCCCCCGCAGCTCCAGTGACAGTTCCAGCTCATATTGATTTCCAGCAAGCTGGATGTAAGCCAGACTATCCGCGCGCTTCTCTGCGCAACGAGGAAGCTGGTGTGACGGGTTTGTCTGTTACCGTCGGTGCTGATGGTAATGTGACAGATGTTACTGTCGTGAAGTCTAGTGGATTCAGGGGACTAGACAACGCTGTGCGTGCCCAATTGTTGTCAGGGTCGTGCAAAAATAAACCTGGAACAGTGGATGGCAAGCCACAAGCTACCACGACTCGTGTTGATTACGTTTGGAAGCTTGATTAAAACAAAGCCAACAAGTAACAAGAGTCAGAGACGTATCGTTTTACTCACAACCAACGTAAGTATTAAATTTTTTTTAAAGGAAGTATCTACATGAAAACCCGCGCTAAAGTAAGCACATTCCTGGCGGCAGTCTTGTTTGCATTGACAGCCTCTATGACTTCTGCATCCGTATTCGCACAGGACGCATCCGCATCTGCAACAGCATCTGCGCCAGCAGCTGAAGCCGCGGCTCCAGCAGCGCCAATGGCTGATGCATCGGTTCCAGCAGCTGAAGCTCCGAAGAGCGAAGCAAACGATCAGTACAGCTTGTCTCACTTGATCAAAGAAGGTAACTTGGTTGACCGCGCAACTTTGGTCATCATGTTGTTGATGTCCATCGGTTCTTGGTACATCTTGGTCACAAAAATCATCGATTTGACAAAATTGAATGGCCAAGCAAAAGAAGCTCGTAAATTCTGGAAAGCTGCAAACGTCAATGCTGGTTTGTCTAGCTTGAAAGAAGGCAGCCCATATCGTTTCATCGCTGATTCTGCAATCAGCGCAAGCCAACACCATGAAGGCGCTTTGTTGGAACAAATCGATTTGAACTCTTGGGTAACGATGTCTATCCAACGTTCTGTAGATAAAGTACAAAGCCGTTTGGGCGAAGGTTTGACATTCTTGGCGACAGTTGGTTCTACATCCCCATTTATCGGTTTGTTCGGTACAGTTATGGGTATTTACCAAGCGTTGATCGCGATCGGTACCTCTGGTAACTCCTCTATCGATAAAGTTGCGGGTCCAGTTGGTTCTGCATTGATCATGACTGCGATCGGTTTGTTTACAGCGGTTCCAGCAGTTTTGGGTTACAACTACTTGTTGCGTCGTAACAAGGCAGCGATGGAAGAAGTTCGTGCCTTCGGCGCTGACTTGCACGCTGTTGTTTTGTCTGGCGCAATGAGCAAAGCATCTGCAAATAAATAATCTACGTAATATCCGAGTTTAGCTATTACGAACAAAATCTATTCGGACTGTCAATTTCTCATTGGCAGTTTGAATGGAGTTGAGATAAAGAGAATATATTATGGCAATGCAAATCGGTAGCGGCGATGGCGATGAAGAGCAGCTCAACAGTACGATTAATACCACCCCTTTGGTGGATATTATGTTGGTGCTGTTGATCATCTTTATCATTACTTCGCCTGTAGTGCTTCAGTTGGCAAAAGTGCAGTTGCCAGCTGAAAAGAACGATCCGTATAATCCAGATGCCAAAAATATCATCATTACGGTCAATAAAGATGGTGACATTTTCTGGAGAGGTTATCGTACTCCAGTAGCGTCGGAAGAAGAGTTGTTTGACAAAATGAAGGTGGAATCAGTTAAGGTTCCGCAACCCGAAGTACACATTCGCGGTGATCAGAACGCTCGTTACGAAGCGATCGGTAAAACCATGTTGGTTGTCCAACGTGCGGGTATTGCGAAAGTTGGTTTCGTTTTAGAACCACCAGCCAAGAATTAAGAGAGGATTACCATGGGTATGAATATGAGCTCTGGTTCCGGTGGTGATGTGGAACCAATGATGGAAATGAACATGACGCCAATGATTGACGTTATGTTGGTGTTGATTATTATGTTTATTACGACTTTACCAGTCGCTAACCACGCGGTAAATCTGAATATGCCGAATAATACGCCTAGCGCACCGCCACCTGAACCACCAGAAGTCATTAAGATTGACGTGGATTTCGACGGCACAATTAGTTGGAACGGTG
The DNA here is from genome assembly GCA_964459555.1 of uncultured Burkholderiaceae bacterium. Lineage (GTDB taxonomy): Bacteria > Pseudomonadota > Gammaproteobacteria > Burkholderiales > Burkholderiaceae_D > Undibacterium. Next base: position 8,482 of record CAYWNE010000127.1, read on the forward strand.
AAGTTGTAAATCGTTCGCAAATGGAGGAACGCTTTGTTGCTGCAGCAGCGAAGAGTCCGCAACCAGAAATTCATTTGCAACCGAATCGTTTGGTGCCATATAAGGCAGTTGCAGGCGTGATGGCTGCGGCTCAAAGTCGCGGTATCACGAAATTGGGTATGATTGGTAACGAACAGTTCTTGAAAAACTAATTCAGGAACTGATTGTGACAATGACAGTCAATTAGAAAGAGGGCAGGGGTTTCCCTGCCTTTTTTTGTATTGTGACTTGTTTATTTGCGCGTTATGATGCGTTTTGGATGGTCTGTTATCGCTTGAGAAGATGGCGACCGGAGTAGCACTAAATATTAATTTTTTGATTGAGAGATCAACTATGAAGCACCTACGCTTATCACAACTTGCAATTGTTTTCGCTGCGCTCGGCTATGCAGCACTGCCTGAAATGACAGGTGTTGGTAATGTGGCTTACGCTCAGGAAGCGATGCGCCCTGAGGTAGGTAAATTGGTTCAACAGGCAGGTGAAATGTTCCGTGCCAAAAAATATCGTGAAGCTCTAGGGAAGTTGCAAGAGACTGATCGTATGAGTAACAAGACCGTGAACGAAAGCTTTACGATTGAACGTATGCGCTTGGCGATTGCTTCTGCGACGGGTGACAACGATCTGATCATTCGTTCAGGTGAGATTATTGTTGCGGCGAATAAGCTAGGAAACAAAGAGCAGCTGCAGTTGATCCAAGTCTTGGCTAACTCTTACTATAAAGCTGGTAACTATGCGAAAGCGGCGAAAGCTTATGAGCGTTATTTTGCTGAAGGTGGTACAGATTCCTCTTTGCGTCAGTATTTGACGCAGGCAAAGGCGCAAAGTGGTGATAGCGCGGGCGCGATGAAAGATGTTAAAGCAGAGATTCAGGCTGCGGAGAAAGCTGGTCGAGTGCCTCCTCAGTCGACACTTGAATTTTACGCGAATGGCGCACAACGTGCGGGTGACAAAGCTGGCTATCAAAGTGCATTAGAAAAGCTGGTGGCATTCTACGGCAAGAAAGAGTACTGGCAGAATTTGATTAACGCTGTTGAGCGTAACAAAGATTTCTCATCTCGCCTGACGATGGATCTCTATCGTTTGAAGCTGGCAGTAGGTTTGATCAAAGACACCAAAGACTATATGGAAATGGCTCAGATTGCGATTCAGGATGGCAATACTGGTGAAGCATTAAAGATCATCGATGCTGGCTTTAAGTCAGGTGCTTTAGGTACTGGCAATGAGGCTGCGCGCCATGGTCGACTCCGCGACCTCGCCAATAAGAAGCACGCTGATGCGAAGGCCGCTGCTGCAAATGCTGAAAACGAAGCAGAAAAAGCGGCTGACGGTATGGCTTTGGTCGCTTTGGGCTTTTCGTACGCAACAGCGGGTGATTTTGACAAAGGAATTCCTATGATGGAGCGTGGTATCAAGAAGGATAGCTTGAAATATCCAGACGATGCCAATTTGCATTTAGGTGTTGCTTATATTATGGCAGGTAAGAAAGCCAATGGTCTGAAGGTTTTAAAGGGCGTTCAGGGTAAAGATGGTAGCGGTGATCTCGCTCGTTACTGGACAATTTACGCTAACGCGAAGTAAGCGATTTTGACTAAACAAAAAAGGCGGCTTCGGCCGCCTTTTTTGTTTTTGCCCCTGACGGAGCCCTGGTTGCCTTGTCCTTGAAAGCCGATTTTGTCGGTGTGACCAAGTAAAGTGGGAGTAAGGTACAGAACGAAAGGAAAAAGGCGACAGTTCGCGAAAAAATAGCTGCCATCAAGCGAGCTTTTTGCTTTGGTTCGACTTTGATTTAAGGCCTGAGACCGGCTTTAGATTAGGCGTGGCTAGCGCGGCGGCCGCCGCGAACGAAATCTGCCTTGCGCGCGTTCTTTGCAGAATGATGTGTCGCCACAGTTGAGCGCTTCCGACCGGCGAGGCGCTGGTCAGCATGACGACTCGATTTTTCTTTGACAGCGATGTGCAAATCTAATTTTTGACCAGCGTCGATGCGATCCTTGCGCAAGTGATTCCACATCTTGATATCCGCCACACTGACTTTATAGCGCTTGGCGAGCGTCGCTAAATTGTCGCGTCGTCCCGCTTTGATGGTAATTACCTTGGTAGTGCTACCAGGCTTTTCTATATTCAGTTGAGCTTGCTCTGCGATGTGGGCCGGAATGTTTTCATCAGCGGCACTTTCAGACTTTGGAACCAAGATCGTTGAGCCTGCTTTGATGACTGTTTTGGCAGGAATTGCGTTCACCTCGCGCACAACGTCAGCTTGGTAGCCGTAGCGGGAAGCCAGTGTCTCAATACGTTCAGACTTACTGATATTGAGGATGGTCCATGATGAGAGTGGCCCCTTCCAATTGTTAAAATTGTCTTCGAAGGTCGCGACCTTGTCGATGGGCAGCAAAATGGCTGTGTTGTTGCCACCAGTGATAATTGGACGATTGAATTGCGGATTGAGCGCTTTGAATTCACTAACAGGAATATCAGCGAGGCGGGCGGCCAAATCGACATCGATGTCTTTTTCTTTTCTCACACTAGTGAAGTACGGTGTATTTTCCAGCGGCGGCAAATTGAGTCCGAACTGCTCTGGATTGCCAATGATATTTTTCACCGCTTGCAGTTTCGGAACGTAATTCTTGGTCTCCGCCGGCATTTGCGCCGACAAACTATCGAAGTCGATCGGCAGTCCTTTTGCTTGCTGGCGTTTGATCGCCCGTTGAACTGAGCCTTCACCCCAATTGTAAGCGGCAAGGGCAAGCTGCCAGTCGCCAAACATATTGTACAAGCGTTGTAGATAGTCGAGCGCAGCCTCAGTCGAATCGAGAACACCTCGGCGATCATCTTTGAATAGACTTTGCTTCAGATTGAAATCTCGACCTGTCGCTGGCATAAACTGCCACATGCCTGAAGCTTTGGCGCTTGAGACAGCGTTGGGGTTAAACGCAGATTCGATGAAAGGCAGTAATGCCAAATCGGTCGGCATACCGCGTTTATCGAGTGCTTCGACCACGTGGTAGAGGTAGCGAGAGCCACGTTGAATAATGCGCTTTAGGTAATCAACGCGGTTGCCATACCATTCCGTTTGATGTGTGACTAGGCGATTTTCCAGATTGGGGATCGCATAGCCACTGCGAATGCGGCTCCAGAGATCAGTCTCGGCGATGTCAAGGCTAGGTTCCTGAAGTTTTTTCTCGCTATCCTCAACTTTAATTTCGACGCCGTTTTTGGCATCAGCCGGTGCTTTTAGCGTATCGATGACGGTCAGATTCTTGCTGAGTTTCAGCAAATCATCGCCGTCGGTGTGCGCGATCGCTTGCTGTTGCGAAAGCAAAGCAAAAACGGAACTAATGGCTAAAGCACTGAGTCTTAGTCGCATAAAGTTGAGTTAGGGAAAGCTAGATCACGTATATGATCGATAAGGACACCGAAGTGTAATGAAAGCTTGCTTTCATGGTCAAGCAAATTGATCAAAAAGTGCGTCATATGCGTCCATAGGTAGAGAATGTATCTGCATGGAAATAATTGCGCCGTGTTTTGAGTTCAATATGTCAGTCTTTTTTGGATTGAGTGCTGACAAGCTCTGTGTTGTTAGCGATACTTGGCGACTGAAACACGTAGGTTGAGAAAGCAGAAAGAGTATAAAGAGGATTGTCTTAATCGATCAAAAAATAAGGAAAATTATGGAACAAAGGGAGACGAATGTGACCAATGGTTTTGCGATCAAAAATGCGCGCCTTTTGGTGAGCGCTGTGGTGCTTGTGGCCGCAGGTATCTGCAATCATGTGCTCGCTGATACCTTAGTGCTTAACGCCAATGGTTACACGCTGCAGAAGAATGGAAGCTTAAAGCGTTTTGATGCGATGGTGTTTGATGATCTCGGTAAGATACTCGAGGTCGGCAATGGCAAAAGTCTTAAGCGTCATTATGCGCAAGCGCAGCAACTTGATGTTGGGGGCAAGAC
>CAYWNE010000128.1:0-12451 GCA_964459555.1 uncultured Burkholderiaceae bacterium
GTCAGTCGCTTGAGTCTGCGCGCAACTACTAGTTTGGCCGAAGCACAAACTGCGATTGCTGACTACGCCAAGAAATTCCCTCAGCATCGATGGATCTTGGGCGGAGAATGGAATCAAGCGATTTGGAAACTTGGACGTTTTCCTACTGCTGCTGAAATCGATAGCGTCGTCAGTGAGCGACCTGTGTGGCTACGTCGGGTTGATGGGCATGCCGGTTGGGCGAACTCCGCGGCGATGAAATTGGCAGGGATTACACGTAACAGCCTGGACCCACAAGGTGGCAAGATCGAACGTGATGCAAATGGTGAACCGACTGGCGTCTTAGTGGATAACGCCATGATGCTGATGGAGAAAGTCCTTCCAAGCGAGAATGAAAGTGAACTCCGCGCCGCTTTGGATGCGGCGATGGAGCAATTGCGCAGCGTTGGTTTGACATCAGTGCACGACGCGGGTGTCGGTAAAGAGGGCGATCGCCTGATGCGCGAATACGCGCTGCAAAATAAACTGACCACGCGCGTCTACGGCATGATCGGTGGCGTCTCTGGTTACTTCGATGAAGTGTCGAAGCAAGGTCCGTTGCTGAGTTTGGCTGACGATAAATATGCGTTGCGAGCAGTGAAACTGTATTCAGATGGCGCACTTGGTAGTCGGGGTGCGGCATTGTTGGCTCCGTACAGTGATGCACCCAATACGAAAGGCTTGCTCTTCGTTGCCGATAAAGAGATGCAGGCGATGGTGAAGAAAGCAGCGAGTCTTGGCTATCAAGTGAACGTGCATGCAATTGGTGATGCAGGGAATCGACAAGTCATCGAAAGTTTGGCCTTGATCAATCAAGATCCAAAAACACGAGCGCTGCGTCATCGCATTGAACACGCGCAAATCTTAGAGCTTAGTGATATCCCGCGCCTAAAAGCAAATGACATCATCCCTTCCATGCAACCGACGCATGCGACCTCGGATATGAATATGGCGGAAGACCGCGTGGGTAAGCAACGCTTACAAGGCGCTTATGCATGGCGCACTTTCTTGAAACAAGGTTCGCGTATTGCTTGTGGTTCTGATTTCCCGGTGGAAGGGCATAATCCATTCTGGGGTCTGTATGCAGCCATCAGTCGTCAAGACTTTGAACAGAAACCGAAAGGTGGTTGGCATGCCGAGCAAGCGATGTCCCGCCTCGAGGCCTTCCGTTGCTTTACGCTCGATGCCGCTTATGCCGCACATCAGGAAAATATTATCGGCAGTTTGGAGCCGGGTAAGTGGGCTGACTTCATCGTGATCGACCGCGATATCTTCAAGGTGCCCGTTGCAGCGATTTACAAAACTGAAGTCTTACAAACTTGGCAGGCTGGTCGACAAGTGTTCGGTAAGAAGTAAAGAGCATTGCTTTCACTTTTACTCCGATAAGAAAAAGGCGAGATACTTAAAAAGTTCTCGCCTTTTTTGATGCGATGGTTCGCTGTTAAGGTTTGCTTGACGTGTTATATCAACCCATACAGAAGACATTCAGTTTGTTGCCATCTAGGTCGCGGAAATAGCCCGCGTAAAATCCGGAGTCGCCGCGAGGACCAGCTGGACCTTCATCTTTGCCGCCGAGCTCTAACGCTTTGGCATGGAGCGCATCAACTTTGTCGCGGCTATTTACGACCAAGGCCACCATCGTACCATTGCCGACGCTAGCGACTTGTCCGTCAAATGGTTTGATGATGCCCAATGACGGTTGAGTTGGGCTCACTGCCCAAGCGATGAAGCGATCAGATTCCATAAAGCGTTTGGCGCCGACGACTGCCAGCAACTCATCGTAAAACTTGGCGGCAGCCTCATAATTGTTGGTGCCTAGTGTGACGTAACCTATCATGTTGTCTCCTCGTGCTGTTGGGGTTGTTCTTCGATATGAAACTGCAGACGTGCTAGCTTAGCATAAGCGCCATCTCGCGCCATCAAACTCGCGTGATTACCAACTTCGACGATGCGTCCGTGATCAAGTACAACAATACGGTCTGCGCGTTTGACGGTTGCAAGACGATGGGCAATGATGAGTGTCGTCCGTCCCTGCATGGCAGTCTCAAGCGCCTGTTGTACGAGACGCTCAGATTCCGCGTCGAGTGCACTGGTGGCTTCATCGAGTAACATCAAGCGTGGATTTTTGAGCAGCGCACGGGCGATCGCAATTCTTTGTTTCTGGCCACCAGAGAGGCGTACTCCGCGCTCGCCTAAGAAGGAGGCATAGCCTTCTGGCAGCTGAGAAATGAAACCATGCGCGGCGGCCATTTTCGCAGCTTCGATGACTTCTTCATCACTGGCTTCCTCACGACCGTAACGAATGTTTTCCATGGCATTGGCCGAGAAGATGACGGTGTCTTGCGGCACGATGCCTATGGTTTGACGCAACTGTTCAAGACTGAGTTCTTTGATGGGGATACCATCAATCTGAATTTCACCTTGTTCCGGATCGTAAAAGCGCAAGAGCAATTGGAACATGGTTGTTTTACCAGCCCCTGACGAACCCACTAAGGCAACAGTTTCGCCCTCGCGAATATCAAGTTCGATATTGTTTAATGCCGCAGTTTCAGGGCGTGAAGGGTAATGGAAACTGAGCTTCGAAATTTTCAAAGTTGCGCCGTGTTTCAAGTGCGCTTGGAGTGGTGTGGGTTGTGCAACTTCACTAATCGGTGAGCGCACAGACATCAGTTCCAATAGGCGCTCCGTTGCGCCCGCCGCGCGTTGGGCATCGCCCATGACTTCTGATAAGGCTCCAACAGCACCAGCGACAATCGATGCGTACAGGATGAATTGTCCTAGTGTGCCACCACTCATTTCACCATTGACGACAGCATGTGCACCGAGCCATAGGACAAATACGATGGCGCCAAAAATCAAAAGTATGGCAATCATAGTCAACATCGATCGCGCGCGAATTCGACGCATGGCGGTCTTGAAGGCATTCTCCACTGAAGCAGAAAATCGTTGAGCTTCGATTTTTTCGTGAGTAAAAGCTTGCACCGTCGGCATTGCGTTCAAGATTTCACCAGCCAAAGCAGAGGCGTCAGCGATCCGATCTTGAGAGTCGCGCGATAGTTTTCTGACGCGACGACCGAAAAGGATGATGGGGAGAATGACAAAGGCCAGGGTCACGATAATGATCGATGAGAGCATGGGGCTGGTGACGAAGAGCATGATCAAGCCACCACAGAAAAGAAGAAAATTACGGAGGGCCAAGCTGATGCTGGTGCCGACGACGGTTTGGATCAATGTCGTATCTGTCGTCAATCGCGATAAGACTTCACCAGTTTGCGTCGTCTCGAAAAACTCTGGACTTTGTTGGACGACGTGGCGATAAACCGCGTTTCGAATGTCGGCAGTGACCCGCTCCCCAAGCCAGGAGACCATGTAAAAGCGCGCCGCAGTAGCAATACCTAAGACTACAGCGACGCCAAATAAGGCGAGAAAGGTGAGATTGACATGTTCGATACCATTGCCACCGCTGCCAATCTTGCTGAAGCCTAGATCAATCATTTGCCTAAATGCATAGGGAATCGTTAGTGTGGCGGCGGCAGCGATCAGGAGAGCGACCCCTGCCAGTAGAAATTGGCGTTTGTAAGGTTTTAGAAATGGAAGCAATTTCCCCAAGGTGGCAAAGGTGCTCTGTTGTGAAATTCTTGTGCTCACCTGCGTTGAGGAGGTGTTTGAAGCAATACTTGTTACCATAGTATGAAAAAGATAAGGGGAAAGGGGCTTGCTTGGTGTATTGTGTCAGCTTTTAGAGAAGCATGCAGCGCAGATGTGACCGAGATTTCCTTTTTCAAGATTTTGTTAAGTCAACAAAGATGCAGTTGTCCGCGTTGCTTCAGTACCTACTCGATTCTAAGTACAGTTTCATTTCTTACTATCATGATCAACTTTAACATCTCTCAAACATCCCGCGCCTTAGGTGCATTCGCGTTGGCAATACTCTTGACAGGCTGTGCCAGCACTATGCGCGAAATTCGCGATTGCAAACAAGGTGACTGGACTCAAATTGGCCAGAAAGACGGAGAGGCAGGTTCGCCTGCGAAGTTTGAAGATAGGCGCGATTTCTGTGCCCATTATGATGAAGAAAAAATCAAGAAAGAATCAGGGGCTCTTTATTTGACGGGATGGCAAGCCGGGAACTATCAGTTTTGGAATAAGTTGGGCTTTGCTGACGGCCGAGCACCACGTCCCGCAGCGTATTACACGCAGCAAATGAGCAACGAGAAAATAATCAAAAATAAAACGCCGCTTAATCCTGCAGCCTATGAGGCAGGCTGGCAAAGCGGCAATGCCGAATATTGGATCGCTATCGGAGATCAAGACGGTGTAGCGGGACGTCCATCCAATTCTGAGCTACAACGTCAGCAAGCTGCTGGTGAGATAGCATTCCATAGCGATGCATATCGTCAAGGTTGGGATCGAGGCAATATTGCGTATTGGACGCGCATGGGAACAGAAGACGCCCACAATGGTGTTAGCGACAAACAATTCTTCGAACATCAAAAACAAGCGAATCTGGCAGGACTTTTAGTGCGTGAAAATGCCTATCGGAGTGCTTGGGACAAAGAGATTGTCGAATACTGGAAACGCACAGCTTGGGCCGATGCGACAAATGGTTGGGATGTTTACATGCGCCGCGTCGATGCACGTAAGCGTGATGTCAAGTTTGCTGAGGCTGAGTATCAAGCGATGTGGGAACAGCGCTTACGCCAGTATTGGACTGATGCTGGTCGTGATGATGGTTTCGGTAAGCCGAATCAATTAGAGCAGCGTATGGCGAATGCACGTAACGATAAACTGTTTGTTTTGCCGAGCACTAAAGACGACTATATGCAAGCTTGGCTCGCCGAAAATGCGCGATATTGCAGCCCCCAAAATGCATTTGAGTTCGGTCGTCGTTCAGCCTATTACGCTTTAAATGTTTGTAATGCGGCGATGGTAGGGCGTGCACAGCATGGTTATGCGAGCGGGGAACGCTATGAGAACGTGATGCGTGAACGGGGACGTGTAGAGCGTGATTTGGCGAGCATGATAGACCGCCGTCGCGATGTTGAAGATCGATTGAATCGCTTAGAAAAAGACATTAAACGTGATCGTGACAATAAAGATCGACCTAAGAATGATGAGAACGCAAAGATTGATAAGAAACGAGAACAGGAGCGTGATGACTTGTCCCGAACAGTTCGTGACTTCAACCGCAAGATCGATGACTTGCAGATGTGGCGTATGCGCTATACCGATCAGTTAGAGAGCATTATGCGATCGCTATAAGTTGGTAGCCGACATTGGCCGCCTCGAGTAAAAAGCCCTCGCGGGATGCGAGGGCTTTCTTTTTGTCGCGATGTTAATTGATGATACTTGGTGCTTCGTAATTAGCGTATACGCCCCAAATGCTGCAGAAAGAAAGTCTCGTACTTCTTGTGCCAGGCTTTGGCCTTTACCGCGCCGCCCATGCCGTGTTCGCCATCGGGATCAAGGAATAAATCGACTAAGCTTTCTTTGCCATTTTCGAGCAGTGCACGGTAGACATTGACCGTGTCTTGGTATAGGACGTTCGGGTCTTGCATGCCATGTACCAACATCAAAGGCTTTTTCAAACCGACCGTTAATGGCAGTAGGGAATAGCGACGCAAAACGGGTTTGCTGCGATCGACTTTGCCGATGGTGCGACCGCTATACCAACTATTGTAGTTTTCCCATTCGGTTGGGCCCGCGCCAGCAATACCGGCAGCGAATAAGTCGGGTTTGGTGTACATGGTGTACTGCGTTTGGAAACCACCGAAACTCCAACCCGTCAAACCGATACGTTTGCGATCGACGCCGAGCTTGCCATCCATGTAGGCGACTAAATCTTCAAGATCTTCGGTTTGTGGTTTGCCTACTTGTTCCCAGTTGGCGTCACTAAATTTGCGGCCATAATTCGAATGCCCGCGCGGATCGACTGCGACCGCGACATAACCGTGCTTAGCCGCCATATACATACTGAATTGATAGGCGGTGGCTTGGAAGCTATCGGTTTCGATGATGTGGCGATCGCCGAGTGGTCCGCCATAGGTGTAGACGATGGCGGGGCGGTTGTCCGATGAACTCCAGTTATTTGGCTTGAACACGTAGGCTTGAATCTTATCGCCATGGCGATTGGTATAGCTGAAGCGCTCTGGTTGAAGCAAGTGCACAGCATTCCATGCGGGGTCGTGACTATTGGTGAGTGTTTTTGAAGCCGTCGTTTTGTTGCTGTTTGTGGTTGTAATCACTTTCAACTCTGGTGGGCTCGACCATTGACCAGCGACGCTAGCAATCCATTTGCCATCTTCACTGACGCTGGTCGTACGGTGGAAGTCTCCCGCCTTGCCGAATGAAGTCATCGCACCGGTCGCGAGCTCGACTTTGAAGACATTCATGGCGGCGAAGTCATCGCGGTTGGCCAATACAAACATGGATTGACTATCAGGCGTGAATCCGAGAATTTGATGGGCTTCGAATTCGCCTTTCAAAATCGCCGTCGCTTCACCATTTTCTAGCGAGATGCGATAGGGTTGACGGAAGCCCTGTTCATCCAGCACTGCCATTAATTGTTTGCCGTCAGGCGTGAATTGAGGAGTGACCACGTCAACAACTTCGTGTCCAACATTGCCGCGACGCTCCAAGAGGATTTTTGGTTTCGCGTTGCTTGCACTGTCGCCGACGTAAATGCGCAGTAATTCTTTCTCACGTTCCCAGGTAGCGAAGGTATAACGCTGACCATCTTTACTGAAGTTGACGCGACTCATTTCGAACCACACGTCGCCGCCATCGTTCGTGAAAACTGGATTCGGTTGACGCATCGTGTCATCGCTGACGCGGCGAATGTATAGAGCGCTGGCTGGCACATTACGCTTATCGTCCGACACCTCACGCCCCACTTTTTTTGCGGTGGCAAATCGTTCAGAATAATTCATGATTTCGACTTGACGTCCGGCTGGTGCTTTCGATGGATCGCTAGGTCCTGCGGTCGCTGAGATTGCCATCCATTGTTTGTCTTCACTGAGGATGGTGTTGGCGATGCCGTATTTTTTCTCGACGTCGTCAGCGTGGATCAATTCAGGGTTGAGTTGTTTCAAGCTCCCCTTATTGAATTCGGCTTGATAGATGCGCTTATCATCCATGTAGAGGTAACCGTTATCATTGGCGCTATAGGATATAATGCGCTCTGTCTTGTCGGTTTTGGTTAAGCGCTCGAAGGCAGAACCATCCATTCTCAAGCGATAGAGATCGCCGCGATATTGGAAGATCAGTTCATTGCTATTCTTGGCCCAGACCATGTTCTCAACGCCAGGATAGAGATCGGTTGGTTTGAGTTTTTCTTTGGCGATTTTCTTCTTCAATTCGTCGCGCAATTCCCATAATTCTTTTTCGACGTCTTTCTTGTCTTTGCCATCTTTAGCCGCTGCAACCACTTTCTTTGCATCGGCGACTTTGCTGGTGTCGTTTGTAGTGCTTTGCTTGTCGGTCGTCGAGGCTTGAGCTTGCTTGGACAGCTCAGCCGCAGCTTTCTCCTTGGCTAACTCGGCATCTTTTTCTGCTTTTGCCGCAGCATCTTTGGCTTTTTTCTCAGCGAGTTCTTTCTTTAATGCCTCAATCGCTGCTTCCTCCCATTGATTGAGATTGACTTTTTCACCGCGCAGATAAGCAGCCTGGGCTTCAGCCTTGGCTTGGCGCTCCGAGAGTTCTTGTTCTTTCTGCTGTAACTTTTTTTCGAAGCGATCCCAATCTTCTGGTGCATCATAATTCTTCATGATGCTGGGGGAGGTAATCCGTTTCGCTTGCCCAGTCTGGTTGTCGTAGATGTAGAGATCACTACCTTCTTCGTTGAAAGGATTCCAAAGATAAGCGAGATAACGACCATCTTGGCTGAACTTCAATTGGCGCGCCGCTTTGCCCATATATGATTTGGCACGAAATAGCTGCTCTATGCTTAGCTCGTTGGCACGGACTTTTGTTACGGAAGGATTGTCATTGGGATAGGCGCTTGCTTCAAACTGGCTCGCAGTGCAGAACAGGATTGCAATACTAAGAGCGATGGTTCTTTTCTTCATAGATTCCTCGTGATTCCCCGGTATGAACGGATACTTATCCGCTGGATGTGATTGCCATTTCTAATTCTTTTGATGAATGGCTGTTTTTGGACTTGCTGAGCGGCACCACAAAGGGTGACTTCTCGCTTGCATAGACTATCTGACGGTAGACTAAGTTCAGCAATTTCCTCGAGTTTTACACAATGGTGATTCAAAAAAAATTTGACCATCAGAAAATAAGTCGAGGATGCGCATTTCTACAGTAAAATTTAGCATTCTTGCCACGCAGCCAAATAAAAATTCTCCATGGCGGCGGTCAAGAATCCGATTGACATAGACAAAGAAAAAATAATTATGCCCGGTGCTAGTTTATTAACATTGCTTGATGATATCGCTACTGTCCTCGATGACGTGGCATTGATGACGAAAGTTGCAGCGAAAAAGACAGCGGGGGTGCTCGGTGACGACCTTGCCTTGAACGCGGAGCAGGTCAATGGTGTGCGTGCTGAGCGTGAGTTGCCGGTTGTGTGGGCCGTGGCGAAAGGATCTCTCAAAAACAAGATCATTATTGTCCCTTTGGCGCTTTTATTTAGTGTGATGGCGCCATGGGCGATCACTCCCTTATTAATGGTTGGCGGTGCCTATCTCTGCTTTGAGGGTTTCGAAAAGATTGCACATAAATTTCTTCATTCAGAAGCAGAGGAAAAAGCCGAGCAACAAGAACTCTTAGAGCAGGTGGCAAGCACAGATGTCAATTTGGTCGATTTCGAGCAAGAAAAAATCAAAGGCGCGATCCGTACCGATTTCGTCTTGAGTGCCGAGATCATCATTATCACTTTGGGTACAGTTGCCGATTCGGTGTTTTCGACAAAACTTGCGGTATTGGTTGGTGTGGGTTTGATCATGACGGTGGGCGTGTACGGCTTTGTTGGCCTGATCGTCAAACTTGATGATATCGGCTTTTTCTTATTGCGTAATCAAGAACAAAGCTTGTGGCGTCGCATGCAGCGAAAGCTAGGCGATGGTTTTGTTGCTTTTGCCCCGTGGCTAATGAAAGCATTAACGGTGATCGGAACAGTCGCCATGTTTATGGTCGGTGGTGGCATTCTTACCCACGGCGTACATGCCATCTCAGAATTCGCGCATCACACGGCAGAGAGCTTAGCCGCGATTGCTGTAATTGGTCCGATTTTGTCGGCAGTCATTGGCCCCATCATTGACGTTGCCGTCGGCGTCATCGCAGGTGGATTGGTACTGGCGCTGTATCAAATCTACGATCGCTTCCTCGCGCCTATCTTTAAGTTCAAAAAGCCTGGATAGCCTGACCCTTCCTTGGGCGTTGGGCGATTTTTCTCTATCGCAACGCCCAGGTACTCTTCTGTTTTTTCTCCGTTCCGCAAATTTGAATGCTAACAGTTCGTACTTGATGTACGTCTGTTCGTGTTTCGTCGCACATGGAAACCTGGTTCGATGTTTGCGTTTAATATACGGATCAATGGTGGTTGAACGAAATTTGGCACGTCACTTCTCTGGGAGGGGATATGGTGGAAATTGAAGTACATGCAGTTGAAAAACAATACAGTACGGTCAAGGCGGTGCAGGGCTTGAGCTTCAAAGTTGAAGCGGGGAAGATTTTCGCTTTGCTTGGTCCTAATGGTGCTGGCAAATCTTCCTTAATCCGTATGCTGGTCGGGCTAACGCATCCTGATGCGGGACGGATTGAGGTGAGCTTCGATCAGCAAGTACAAGCACATTTACCCGAAAACTGCTTCGCCTATCTTCCTGAAGATCGTGGCCTTTATCCAGACAAAACGGTCACCGACAATCTTGTCTACATCGGTCGCTTGCGCGGTATGAAAGTGGATGAGATACAAGCCCAATTGGCCCTGTGGTTGCCACGGTTGGACTTACTCGACAAGGCAAAAGAGAATCTGGCCAAGCTCTCCAAAGGCAATCAACAGAAAGTGCAGCTCATCAGTTGTTTGATGCATCAACCGAAGTTGCTAGTATTGGATGAGCCATTTTCCGGCTTAGATCCGATCAACCAAGAACACGTCGTTTCCATCCTCAGTGAACTGCGCGATGCGGGAACTACCATCGTCTTGAGCGCGCATCAGATGGCATTGGTTGAGCGTTTGGCCGATTCGATGCTGTTGCTCAACAAAGGTCAGCAAGTCGCCTTAGGAAGCCTCGAGCAAGTCATCGAACAGCTGAGCCCGCTTAAGCAATACGTGGTGAAGTTCTTGCACCCTCAACACCAAGAAAAGCTATTGACTTGCAGCTCGGTGCTTGCCGTAGATGCAATGGATAGTGACACGCAATATGTGATTACCCCGAATGAAGGCGTGAGCGTCAATGACCTGTTACGTGAGTTGATGATGGTTGCAGAGATTGCAGATTTTAGCCGCCAGCGTCCTAGTTTGCATGAACTCTACTTGCAAGCGGTTCAGCAGCATAATTCGCAATCGCAGTCAGTCGGATAAGCGTAAAAAGGAGAAATGAATATGAATATTTGGACGATTGCGGTGTTTGAATTCAAACGCTATTTCAAATGGAAGCAGGAAATCATCTCCTTGTGTTTGATGTTGCTCGGCTTCGGTTTTTCGATGGCGTGGCCGGTACTTAAGTCTGTACTTGATAAAGATTATCAAGTGGCAGTTTTGGTTGAGGGAGCCATGCCTAAGCTTGACGGCTATCAGTTTACGCAACTCAAACCGGAAGGAAAAACCGATGTTCTGAAGAATCTCGGCGAGTCATGGCACGCTGTGATCGACAGTGAAAATGGTAAGCTAACGCTAACTGTGAAGGAAAAAGCCAGCTGGCAGGGCAAGCTCAAAAATGAACTACAAACCTGGCAGCAACAGAGACTGATCGCGGGCTTGCCGCTCGACGCAGCGCAGCGTAAAAGAATTACGGATTTGCCCGAAATTGAGATTCATACCTTGAAGGCTGATAACAAAGATCAGAATGATCGAGGTCGAGATTTGATCAGCGGCGCGCTTCTGTTTCTATTGATCATGGGGATCTTTTCAGGGTTCGGTTATTTGTTCACGGGCATAACCAGTGAAAAACAAAACCGCGTGACCGAACAACTCCTCACGCTGATCACCCCGTCGCAATGGATACAAGGAAAAATTCTTGGGATCTCCTTGTTTTGCATGAAGACCATGATCACCTACGGCATCTTGTTTTTCTTACTGATCAAAGGGGCCGCAGCTTTTAGTGGGAAAGCGGAAGTCAATTTACCGATCACTGTATTCGAAATTTTCAGCGCGACCTTATTTGTGACCTTGGGTCTTCTGCTTGTGAATAGTTTCATGGCTGCATTTGCTGCCACGATTGATGACCCTAACCATTCCAGTCGCAGCATTTTGATGTTTTTGCCAGCACTTCCTGTTGGTTTGGCGTATAGCGGTGTCGATAATGCCGAAGGAATGATGATGCAGGTTTTAAGTATCTTTCCGTTGACCTCATTTGCAGCCATGCCTTTGCGCATGGCGCATACTGAAGTCGCACTATGGCAATGGGCATTGTCGTTGACGCTGCTGATCGCTTGTTTATGGTGGTTCAAATCAGCAGCGACCCGTGTGTTCACCTTGGGAATTCGGATGTATGGCAAGGAACCGACATGGTCGCAGATGTTTGAAGCGTTTATGTTTCCGAGCAAAATGACTTGAGCTTGGTCTTTTCAGTGCAAAAGCAAGCTCGCATCCGATAGTTTTTATTTTCAAGATGCGAGCAAGCAAAGCAAAAGCCCAGCGAGTTCGCTGGGCTTTTGCTTTCAATCAATCGATTAGTTATTGCGGTTATTGTATTTCTTGCGTTCTGTTCGGAAATCAATTTTTGCTGCGGCTGAATCGATCAACTGAGCTGCTTTGCTGACGATTTTCACGGCGCCATCGAAGAATTTAGGATTCACTTTGTCTGCGGTATCGCTAGGCTTGTGATAGTCGGCGTGATCCTCTACACCAAAATACAAGTGGGGAATGCCGCGTTGATAGAAGGCGTAGTGATCCGATTGGTTAGTCCAGTCATCTTGACGCTGTTCAGGTTTATCGTGGTCAAATGAAACTTGAATACCGTCGATACCGGTCAGTCCTGCCAATAAAGGCTTGAAAGCAGGAGTCTGATGTGTGCCGCTGATAAACAATTCATTCTTGTCGCCGCGCGCAATCATATCGAAGTTGAGGTTGACGATGATGTTTTCTGCGGGAATACGATTTTGGGCCACGAACGCCATAGCACCCTTTAAGCCAATTTCTTCGGCGTCAAAAAACGCGTAGGCGATGTTGTTCGATGGAGGGGTGGCTTTGAACTGTTCGGCCACCGCTAATACGCCAGCAACGCCGGAAGCGTTGTCGTCTGCGCCGAAGTAAATAGTCTTGTCG
>CAYWNE010000129.1:0-12308 GCA_964459555.1 uncultured Burkholderiaceae bacterium
GAGCGTGGATATGTTGCCGGACGCGAACGATGTGACATCACTACTAAAATCCAGTTGAATCGGAATTGCAGGCAGCCCACTAGTCGTGTAACTAAAATTCAGTT
Source organism: uncultured Burkholderiaceae bacterium (assembly GCA_964459555.1). GTDB lineage: Bacteria > Pseudomonadota > Gammaproteobacteria > Burkholderiales > Burkholderiaceae_D > Undibacterium. Next base: position 105 of record CAYWNE010000129.1, read on the forward strand.
TTGCTGTTGCAACAGTTGGCTTACCATTTTCAAAAATAATCTGCGTTGTTGCAACCGCGGTTGTACCGTCCATAATCTCGACTTTCCAACTACCGGCTGTCGTTGCATTTGTGTTCGTGAAGTTCAGGGTTAACGTATGTTCACCTCCGGCGGAATCTATTACTTTCACGGCACCCACAGATTGATTACTCGCAGTGCTAGACAAGTTCCCAATGAACTTAATTGAGGACGACGCCTTTGCCGAATTTGAATGAGCCCCCTTAAAACTTAGCTCGGTCAAATTGCCGTTCGAATCACGCCCCATAACTTTGGCCCCATCAGCCCGATTAACGAGAGTTCCATCGGAGTTGAATTCGAATTGACCAGCCTTTGTATAAAAAAACTTGCCGTTCGAATTTTTCAATGTGAAAAGACCATCGCCATCCATGGCAAGATCCAACGGATTGCCAGTTTGTCGCAGGTCCCCTTGCTTAAAATTTAGACTCGTACCATTTGTATTGAGTCCATGACCAATTTGTCCAAAATTTGAGGCACTTCCATTTATTGCATTACCCGAATAGAACATATCAGAAAACTGCAGGCTTGAACTCTTAAAACCCGGCGTGTTCATATTAGCTGTATTGTTCGCAATAACCTTCAAGCCACGAGAGTAGCCTTGCAAGCCACTCATACCAATAAAAATTGAATCAAGCATAGCTATCCTTAAAAATAAATATTCATTGAACCGTACTAATCTGATTTAACCCAATGCCATCTAGGATGGCTCCACTACTTGTGCGGATGCTTAGACTTGGAGTATCTCCCGTTAGATTGAGAGAAGTGACCACGCCACTTAAACTCCCCGTGCTTTGCGCAATACTGACCGTTTTACCTATCAAGCCGACAGACTGCAGAGCGGCTTGATTAGCCACGAGCTTTTCAATGTTTGCATTTAATTGCTGAGTTTGCTGCAAAGTCGTAAATTGCGCCATCTGAGCCATAAACTGTTGGTTATCCATCGGCTTCATTGGATCTTGATAATTTAGTTGTGTCAGCAAGATCTTCATGAAATCTTGAATACCTAAACTATTTGCCTGCAGGTTTGCAGTTGCCGCCGCATTGCTTACACCATCAATCGCCATAAATTCCCCCTGATAATTTCAAATGAATTTCTAAGTCCACTGGCACTATTGTTTGAATACCGTGTTCAAGACCTTTTGTCGCAGATGAGTCGTCAAAAGCCGTATCAATAAGGTCCTCTAAGTCAATACTTTTCCCATTACACATTAAAGTGGCAACCTTAATTTGCTGCAGCTTACATAGCGCCACTATCTGAGAGGCTATCGTTATCGGCGTAAACGTTGTAGCAACGTTGAGCCCTATCCAAACGCGAATACCTGCATCGGTCCACTCAACATGAAATCGAAGTGGATCATCAACGGGTGCTGAATCGTTAGTATTCTTAAGAATCGAAGGCGACTCATCCGCCACACTTATCCCATCATAGCGTTCCACATTTTGAAATGAGAGACCTTGCAAATAGAGACCTATCGTCCGCGTCAAATTCCGCTGCACAAAACCTCGCTGTAAGGCCTCTGCATTCGAATCGCCATATGCACTCGCTTGAGGAGGTTGACTCATCGGAAAATAATTAACTTGAGCGAATTCACGCATCCTATCAATTTCAGACGACACTTTCTTACCCAACTCAGGCATGTTTTCCGTGCGACCTAAACAAATCGGCGAGAAATTCGCAAGAGTTTCATTTATGTTTCGAAACAGCGTCATCTCCCGTTTGGGAGAGGTTTGAGTATTTCGCGCGACAGATTGCTCAAGTACAGATCCCATCAATGACAGGTCATGAAAACCAACCGCATTTTCTGAACTCGTGAATTTTCCGTTGATGTTTGCAGGTAACGAAGGCAAAGTCTCGATGGTGGCACCGACACATTCAACAAAGGCGGACGTTGAGCGGTAACTCAGGACGGGCATCGTCTCACTAGAACAATCCACATTTTGTGCTGCAGAAGATCGCTTAAAACGATCTTCAATTCGAAGATCTCTTTCCATCGACAATTCATTCGAAGTCATCGAGATGTGCCCTCGTCCCTGGTTGGGCTGTTCTCTCGAGCCGTGTGCCGTGACCACCTGACTAAACCAATCAATTGCCTGTTGCCGCTCCATCGCACGTTGCCATGCCTGGGCGCGCCCCTGATCCATTACACGTGAAGACTGTCGATCTGCCGCGTCTTGAGTAACAAAACCAACTAAGCTTTGACTATTCATTGTTCATCTTTCTATTCGAATTTCGCCAGCTCAGCCGCGCAAGCCAATCCTGATCTTCAATCGCACTTTGCAAACGAGACTGCTCTAACAAGAACTCTTTCTTTTCCGTGGCCGCATGAGTACGAAATCCCTCTGTTTTTTTTTGCTGGTTTCGAAGTCGAACTATCAATTCGCTTACTTCACGTTCAACTGCAGCAAGTCGGATTTCAACTTCCTTCTTCTTGCTTGACAGATACAACAAATAGTCAAGCACTTGTTGATATCTCTGCGGATCAAGGTGACTAACAATTTGCATTTTGATTTCACCCGAAACTTCATCAGCTTCTGCGACAATCTTATCCAACTCGGCAACAGTCATAAGTCGCTTTCGTTGAACGCCAGCCAACTCCAACTGGAGACGTTCCTCATTCCACTCTCCAATTAATTTTAGAGGCTCCAATGCATAAACAAATCCTCGAAGATCAGCCATATACCACTCTCGCTAGTGATCTTAGATTTTAGAAACCACACCGCGCAACGACTCAATTGCGGCATCACGCTCAATGCCACCGTTCTTCTGTCGCAGCCACTCAAACAGGTCTGATTCAATCGCCAAAGCATTGTCAAGTACTGGATTACTACCTTTTTCATACGCGCCGATATCGACCATTTGTCGGTTTCGATGCAATACCGCCAGCTGTTTAATCGTATTCATACTTAATTCCAAGTCGTCCTCCGCCACCAAATCTGGCATCACTCGACTCGCACTTTTTAGCACATCAATCGCGGGATACTGCCCTCGATGGGCGAGGTCTCGAGAAAGCACAATATGTCCATCAAGAATCGACCTTAGACTATCGGAGACTGGTTCATTTAAGTCATCGCCTTCCACCAAGACTGTCATTAACGCAGAAATTGCCCCTCCCGAATCAGAAGTTCCACAGCGTTCACACAATTCTGGAAGCTCTGCGAAGACAGATGGAGTATAACCACGCGCTGTCGGCGGCTCCCCAGCAGACAATCCGACCTCACGTTTAGCCATAGCAAAGCGTGTAATTGAATCCATCATCAATAAAACTTGCTTCCCCTCGCTCCTAAAAAACTCTGCAATCGCCAGGCCAGCATAAACCGCTCGAATACGTGACAAAGCGGGCTGGTCGGAAGTCGCCACAACGACAACAGATCGAGAAAGCCCTTGATCACCAAGTTGTTTCTCAATGAATTCCTTTACTTCACGCCCGCGCTCACCAATCAAAGCAATCACATTGATATCGGCTTTCACATGTTTAGCGATCATGCCAAGCAGGGTGCTTTTCCCTACTCCACTACCAGCAAAAATACCAACCCTCTGCCCTTTTCCTAGGGTCAATAGACCATCAATCGCCTTCACCCCAGTTTGAAGTATTGAGTCGATACGAGGTCGTCTCATCGGATTCACGGCCCTACTTTTGAGAGGGAACCGCTTCTTCATCGAAGCTTTTGGAAAATCATCTAGAGGATTGCCGAAACCATCAATGACCCTCCCCAAAAGTTCGTAGCCAACCTCTATCTCGGAAAAATTGCTTTCTGCGACAACCTCATCGCCGGCAGAAATTCCGAGCGACTGTCCAAAGGGCATCAAACAAATTGTTCCAATACCTATACCCACGACCTCTGCCAAGACAGTTTGATCATCATGTGCCGCGCCAGTACGCGCAGCTGGATAAATCCGACATAGCTCACCCACTGCTGCCTTAAGCCCCTCAACGTGGATCGACAGACCACTCAATTGACACACGCGTCCAACTCGCCTGGTCAACTCAAGCACTTGTATTCCCTCAATGTAGCGATTCAAATACTCAGTCACAATATACTTCTCAACTAGTTTGCCGATTTCAACGCAATCCCATCATTTTGTACGGGCGGCGCCGCAATGAATCTGTAGCAAGGCATCCCTCACCAATGCTAACTGTAAATCTAGTCTTGCCTCTAGGCTTTGTTTTTTCCCTCGAATCACAACGCCTCCGTGAGTTAGTGTAGAGTCTTCAAAGAAACGAATCTGGCCACCAAACCGAAGCTCCTCGCCTTGGGAGTCATCATCTTCAATAAGCTCTCGAATTAGCGCGAGGTCTGAACCGTGCAGATAAATGTCACAAGCTTCCGAGGCAAACTGTTCTAGATTATGTTTTACTATTGCCTTAATACCCTCACGAGTAATCACCGAATTTCCGACCATTCGCGTAGTAGATACATACGCCAGCTCAACCGCGTCTTCGATCAGTGAAACGCGGTATGTTTGAAGGTTTTGCTCAATCGTTGAAAGCAGCGCGCTTAACGCCTCGAGTTTTTCATTGTTCTTTGTTTGGAGTACCTCGACTTGTTGTTCTAGCTTCTTTGATGCTTCTGCCAAGCCTGCTTCAATTCCCTGTTTGCGACTCGCCTCGAAAATTTCACTATGTATTTCATTTCGAATGATGCTTCGCTCATGCACTAAGGATTTTGCTAAAGCCTCGTCGATGAGAGCGGGCAGTCGAGCCTGTTCACGAGCAACCCCAGCAGCAAAACCACTTTTATAGGCCTCATCAAGCTTTCTCTTTTCTGCCTCTGCCTCCAACGAACGTGTATCGAGCGAATGACCTGAAAAGGCAAATTGAGTCGAAGCATTGAAGCCTGTTTGTGCACCTTGTTGGTTGGATTCGCCAAATGCAACTTTCTTACGCGGCAATTGAAAAGTCTGCGTTGTCGTTTTGAATGCGCCTGCTCTCAAAACGTTCGGGTTTCGAAATTGTTTTGCTTGATTACTCATAAATCTGCACTCACTTTCTCCACAACGATTTCAACCGCAAAAGCAAATTTTTCCTCAGTACTGAAGTCGAAGAAACAAACGGGCCATCACTTTCATCTAAAAAATACTCTGTGTATGGAGAAAGGCAAGCGCCAATCTGATCAATCAATACTGATTCCAGTTTTCTCGGGACACGACTATTCTTAAGCATGATTGCTTCGATATTTTTGCGACGTGAAGCATCCAATCGTGACAAATAAGCGGATTTCCAAGACCAATTTTCAATACTCAAAAAAATCGAAATCAGTTCAACTGGCTCATTTTCTAAGACTTTTTGAATTTGACCCACGCTTGCTTGAGCAATCATGTCCCGCATAGACAACCCAGCGATTCCAGGAGGACCATCGGAAAACAATTCCGCAGTTGAGCCGTCAACAAAATGCCTCGTGCTCGGGAGCGTATTCGACGGTGTTTCATCTCTGGTCTCAAAATCAAATGTCTTACGAGGACTGACATCGACACCTTCGAGCCTCAGCAAGCCATTCTTCAGACGTTTCCTTTGAAGAGGGCTCAACCGTGCAAAAATCCAATCACGGTCTTGTTGGGCCATATCCTGAACCATCATCGCAGCCAATTTAGAGCTAGCCTGAGATCGGTCTATCATGGTTGAAAAATCTGACATGCTATCCATTCCGATTTACCACGCTCTGATGAACACCCATATCTAAATCCTGCTCATCCGCATCTAACCATTCTTGAATCTGCGCTAGGGCGAGCATACGCTGCTTCTCATTCATTACATGTGTTGATCTTTTTCGAAAAAACACGATAACCAAAACTATGCAGGCGACGAATACAAGTACAACGGTCAAAACATAGATAATCAGATCGCCTGTCTGAGTAACACGAGAGTTCTCTACCGTAGAACTGTCTTCTTTGCTTTTCTGCGGTGGCATCGACGTAACGTTTTCATTCGGCAGCAAAGTTGTTTCCTTCGCTAACAACGCCGTCTGTACTACCACAGAGTCGCCGCGATCTGGGATCGCACCTACCGACGCTAACAATAATTGCCTGACTTGCTCTCGCTGTTCGTCTGACAGATCTCGTTCTACCACAGCAACCGCACTTAATCGTTTAATTGCTCCAGTCTGACCGACAACTTGCTCAACACGCCGTCCAACTTGGTACTCGGACTCACGCTGTGAAGTTACTTGTCGGCCTGCATCGCCACCACGTAACTCGCCGCCAGCGCCACTTTCATTACTAGTTTCCTTGCTCTTAACGAGAACGCCACTTAAGGTGTTTCCTTTTGCAGTTTGCGCTGGCAGAATGTCTTCGGTTGTCACCTTGACCTGATCCATATTTAAAACAACATCCACACTTGCGGTAACCTTGCCATCACCGAACACACTAGCAAGAACATCGTTCGCCTTCTTCGCTAATGCCGACTCCGTTTCTTTTTTAAGCTCAAGCGCTGAGTGGCTCTGCCCAATCTCACTCTGTTCTTCGCTACGACTAAGAGTGATACCATGTTGATCTGACACCACGACGTCGGACGCCACAATTCCGGGAACAGCGGCAGCCACAAGGCGTTGAATGCCCGACACCTGTTCAGGACGTAAACGAGCTCCTTGTTTCAGCCCTATCGTAATAGCTGCTTTCGGTTTGCTTGTCGCGCGTTTAAAAAGCCCTTCCTCGGGCAATGCAAGATGGACTCGAACATCCTTAACTTCTTCAAAGGACAGAATCGTACGCGTAATTTCGCCTTGGAGAGCACGCTGATAATTAATTTTTTGTGCGAATTCAGTCATACCAAAATCATTGGCATTAAAAAGCTCGAAGCCGACCGCGCCGTGCAAAGGTAAATCCTTGCCCAATAACTTCATACGTGTCGCATGAACAATAGACTTCTCAACCAAAATTGCATCACCAGAGTCCGACATGCGATATGGAATCTTTTGTTTTTCTAGCTCCGCAACCATCACCGCACTATCCTGTGCCTTGAGGTCTGAGAAAAGAACCTGATATTCCACCTTAAACAAGAAGAAAGCAGCTACGCTCGTCGCAATCAGTATCGTAAGAATACCGATTGACAATCCAAGCTTTGAACCACGTCCCAAAGAATCCCAAAACGATTTCACAACTTACCTCATCAATACTCTGAAAAATTACCGCTCCCAAAACCTCATCCGCACCAACATAAGTCAAATCTGCATCTTCATAATGTCTTGGTAGGATTCTAGAAGGCGATTTCTCACCTGCAGCATAAGTTGAAACGAAAGCTTACTTTGCTCAAGCCGAATCATGACCTGATGAAGGTCTTGCATATCGCCCTCTGCAATACGTTGAAGGTCATACTCAGACGCAACAAGCTGAGAATTCACCTTTTCAATACCGCTGCTCACAAGATCTGCGAAGTCTGTTTTGCCACTACTGACGATTTGAGCTTGAGGTAATTGGGAAGACGCTTGCAAAAATACCTGTTCGCTTACAATTGCTTCAACCTGCATCAATTGCCTCCACCAATCTCAAGCGCTTTTAATGCCATCGTTTTCGATGCGTTTAAAACCGCGACGTTTGCTTCATATGCACGCATCGCATGCATCACGTTAAAGGTTTCGGTCGTAGTATCAACAGCGGGATACATCACCATTCCCTTGGCATCCGCAAACGGATGATTTGGCTCAAGTATTTGCCGCGGCGGTGTGTCAATCGTTTCAATCGAAAATTTAGGCACACTTGCATCGAACTTCATAAGCTCTGAAAATGAGGCCCGCGCATTAGTATGCTGCGGCACTACACGAAGTGGCCTATAACCAATTCCGTCTGCAGACAAGGCTACATTAGCATTTGCAATATTCATCGCTGCCACTTCAAGTTTGGCTCGCTCAACTGACATCCCTGCAGAGCTAACTGCGAAAACACCTTTTACGTCACTCATAAAACTTCCTTATTTCTTACCTTCGTTGATGGCGCTCGCCAATATTGAAAATTGCTTATTTAACCCTTTCAACAACGCTTGGTAATGAACTGCGTTTTGAGCCATATCAACGACCTCACCATCCAAGCTGATGCTTGGAGATCTATTGCCGTCAATGACACGAGCCTTTACCAAGCTATCTAGACCACCAAAACTTGGCAAAGGATGGTATTGGACATCCAGTGCTTGAATGGCCTTCATTTGGTCTGCGAAACTCACCTCTTTAGGTATATAGCCAGCTGCATCAGCATTTGCAATATTTGACGCGATAGCCTTATGACGCAAAGCACTCACATCTAGTGCTAGGCCAAGTTTTGCAATCGTTAGTCCACCTACTTTTTCCACGTTTCTTCTCCATTGAGAACTATTGAATAATAAGGTCCGCATGTAACGCACCGGCAGCCTTAACCGCACGCAAAATTGAAATTATGTCTCTCGTGCTTGTCTTTATTTTTGTTAATGACTGAACCAAATCAGCGACAGTATTTTTGGGCGAGACGAATTGGGAACCACCGGACTCCTTAACATCTAGTCGGCTATTTGAAACGATTGCAGTGCGAATCGCGTCAGACGTGTTAGCAACCAGAATTGGCTGCGAAATTGAATTTTGGGTTTCCACAACAACCTTAATGTCACCGTGAGAAATCGCAACCTTTGAAATCTGCGCGTCGCCGCCTGCAACAACTACACCGGTACGTTCATTGATCACGACACGCTGTTTTAGATCCGGTATAACACGCACGTTTTCAAGTTGCGAAATAAAGTCAACTAAGTTTGTTCGTGCATGATCTGGCACAGTGATATTGACCCCAGAAGCATCACCCGCATGTGCAATCTCCATACCAAACTCGGTATTGAGCGCTTTTGCAATGCGACTCGCAGTGGTGTAATCAGGTTCGCTCAAAACAAAAGTTAAACTCTGCCCTTTGTCCAATACCTGTCCACTCACCGCCACTTCAACCGTCGCACCATTCGTAATGCCACCGACTGTCGGGTGATTTTTTTGTACGACATTGCCATTGGTATCGTAGCGATAACCACCAACTGTTAGGGTACCCTGAGCTAAAGCGTACACACGTCCATTTGGAGCCTTAAGCGGAGTCATCAACAACGTGCCCCCCACTAGACTGCGAGCATCGCCAGCCGAATTGACCGTCACATCAAGCGTATCACCTTCCCTAGCGAAACTCGGGAGACTAGCACTTACTAATACAACTGCAACATTTCTACTTTGTACTTGATCACTAGGAATCGTTAAGTTGAACTGCGAATACACGTTCGACAAGACCTGCTTCGTCGTTCGGTTACTAGAAGAGTCGCCAGTACCCGCCAAACCAGTCACGATACCGTAACCAACCAAATAGTTTTCGCGCCATCCTTTAAGCTTTCCGAGCTCTTTGATACGCAGCTGATTGCTGTTCAATTCGTTGTTCGCAGTGACTCTTGCATAGACAGCTGAAGTCATACTCGAAGCAACCGCTAAGAAGGCGATACAAACTAGCTTAAGTTGCTTACTCATAGCCCTAACCAATCCATAAATTTACGCCACCACGCGCGGCGTTGACGCTCAGTGAGATCGCCCTCTCCAACATAATGAATCTTGGCATCAGCAATGCGATTCGAGAGAATCATATTGCCATCCGAAATATCGACTTGGCGAACACGGCCTTCAATTGAAACCTTTTGAACCTCATCATTAACCGTCAAAGTTTGAGAGCCAAAAATTGACAAGTCTCCATTTGGTAGAACAGCGATGACAGAAACGCTAATTGTCGCTAAAAGGCGATTAGCTCTTTGAGTTCGCCCACCGCCATCGAATTCGCCGCTGATGTTTGCGGAAATTTGTTGCGCGTTCTTGTTGGAACGTGCCAACTCAGCTGCCACTGAATTTTTGCGACGAGTATCAGTATCAGAACTTGTACTTGCACTCGAACTTTCGAAAACCTGTACGGTCAAGATATCACCAACGCGAAAGGCCTTATTGTCTGAGACTAAGGGCTTAAAATTTGCCTCGTTATAGAGGCTTTGTGCAAAACAACTTGCAGCATCTAACGAGAGTCCCACAATCAAGCAAAAGAGCGCTTTTTTCATAAATCCATCTCCAACTGTCCACTCCCTATCACCCGAGCATAAAAACTTTGGTTTGCTCGACTCAGGCGAACCGGAACGACTTGTCCAAGGCTTGCATCTTGCAGAACTTCAACTCGTCCTTCCAAAAGTAATTCACCATTGCGCAGCATCAGTGTCGCAGTTTGCCCTTTGCTGACCAGAGGTCGCATCTGAATGTTTGCTTTCATCAAGATTTGCCCCGCTATCAATCTCGACCTTGCAACAGCACCTTGTTCAATCTCCCTCACTTCAATTACATCTACGCCTTTTGAAGCAATATCACTGACAACATGTTCTACATCCTCGGGAAAAACAGTTTGCCCTGGTTCTATATTTACTCTAGAAACTAAAACCTTCCTGTAAGCATTCACTGAAAAATGAACAACAACGGTGCGGGAGAAATGTCCGTCAACCCATACGTCGAGAGTAACTGGCATGCGGCGCAAAATTGCTTGATGCATGGGTAAATCACGAGCAACCACTTTGAACTCGCCTTTAGGCACAGTCACAGCTTCCGGCGCTTGCTCTAACTCAATCGCTGAGGATTCGGAGCGAGTAGATAGCCACATTGAAAGCTGGTTCCGCGCAACACGAATCAAATCAGCAGGCGCAATCGTCTGTTGAGGAGTCACCACCGTGACTACTTGCGCCCCATCCCACGTCAAAGTTAAAGGTATGCCATCAATTGCACGGTTCACCCATTTTTTCAACATTTCTCGATCGAGCTTGACAGATTTTCCCAAAGAAGGCGTGCGGCCGATCGGTATCGCAGCCGCACGTTGCAACACATCGAGATTCGGTGAACTTAAATCGGCAATATCACCAAGGCATACAACATGACTCTTTAGTTCAACGTTGTCACGCAGTCGCACATGCAACTGCTCGGCAAAGACATTTACTCCTGACAGCAATGCAGCTGGCACGAATGCCGTGACAACCAATGTCCGAAATAATTGCATCATGTTAAAGTTCATTTTCTCAAGCTATTTACAAGGCCCAACATTTCATCCGCAGCCTGTACTACTTTTACATTTGCCTCGTAGGCTCGTTGCGCAATCATTAGGCTCACCATTTCGTCGAGCATTTTCACGTTCGACGATTCCAAATAGCCCTGGGCCACCGAACTGCCGTCTCCTGTGCCATGCGCAATCGAAATTGGCTGACCTGAACTCTCAGTAGCCAAATAGATTCCCTCTCCTTGTGCCTTCAAGCCTGTTTGATTGGCGAAGCGAACTAGCTCAAGCTGACCAATTTCAACACTCGCTGACTGACCTGAGGAACGCACACTCACACGTCCCTCTTTATCAATTTCAATCTGCTGAGCATCATCAGGAACATAAATACCTGGCTTCAAGATCATGCCATTTAGACTCAACTGGTTATCTTTACTCACTTTCAAACTACCGCTTCGGGTATATGCCGAGGTACCATCTTGTTGGAGCACCTCAAAAAAACCTTCTCCTTGGATTGCAACATCCAACATCGATTCTGTCTTGCGCAGCTCGCCCACTTCGAAACTCTTGCTCATGCTACTGACACCGACACCAGCCGAAGCCATCAGCAATTGGCTTGATGTCGCATCCAATGGATTGCCATTCGCTTGCAGGCCCGGTGTAGTTACCAGCTCAGAAAAACTTACACGACTTTTCTTAAATCCGGTCGTATTTGCATTCGCCAGATTATTCGCAATCGTATCGACATTGGCTTGCTGTGCCCGCATTCCCGTGGCGCCGATATAAAGTCCCTCAAACATACTTTTCCTTTTCGATCAATTTTTAAGCGATATCCGAAAACTTCTTGATTGCAGTCCCAATCATTTCATCATAGCCTTGCGTCAAACGCATCATGGACTCGAAGTGACGCATGGTTTGCATGAGATGCATCATTTCATCCATTGAATTTACATTTGAATTCTCAAGGTGACCTTGCATCAAAGTTCCTTGCTTAGAATTGCTAGGGGCCATTTCCCCACTTGCGACAAACAAACCACCGTCCCTTTTAACCAATTTCTCAGGTGCCTCAAAGCCGACGATTCGTAGCTGTCCTATTAATCGGTCTGTTAGATGCCCATCGCCAGCACTCATTTCTTGCGCATACAAGCGTCCGT
>CAYWNE010000130.1:0-12226 GCA_964459555.1 uncultured Burkholderiaceae bacterium
TTGTGCTTCATCATTGGCATCGTAAATCGAGCCCGGGCGTAAACCATCACCGAGCGAGAAGGCCACGTCGTAGGCCTTCATGATTTCGCAGATTTCCTCGAAATGCGTGTACAAGAAATTTTCTTGATGATGCGCCAAACAGCATTTCGCCATAATAGAACCGCCGCGCGAGACGATGCCCGTCATGCGATTGGCGGTCAGCGGTACATATTGCAAACGCACGCCAGCATGAATCGTGAAATAGTCCACACCTTGCTCGGCTTGTTCAATCAAAGTATCGCGGAAGATTTCCCAGGTCAGATCTTCGGCCTTACCATTAACCTTTTCCAGCGCCTGATAAATTGGCACGGTCCCAATCGGCACCGGCGAATTGCGAATAATCCATTCGCGGGTTTCGTGAATGTGCTTGCCCGTCGACAGATCCATTACGGTATCGCCACCCCAACGAATTGCCCACGTCATTTTTTCGACCTCTTCGCCAATCGAAGACGTCACCGCAGAATTACCGATGTTAGCGTTGATCTTCACGAGGAAATTGCGACCGATAATCATCGGTTCAATTTCAGGGTGATTGATATTGGCAGGAATAATCGCACGACCACGTGCGATTTCTTCACGCACAAATTCTGGCGTAATTTCTTGCGGAATGCTGGCGCCAAAAGAGTGCCCGGCGTGCTGACGTCCCATCATGGCTGCCAACTTCGCGCCTTGTGGACCGCTTTGCTTTAGTTGTACTAAGTATTCGGCGCGGCGTTGATTTTCGCGAATCGCTACGTATTCCATTTCAGGGGTGATGATGCCCTGACGCGCGTAATGCATCTGCGTCACATTTTTGCCGGCCAATGCACGATGTGGTTTGCGTTGCAAATTAAAACGCAGCGATTGCAACTTCGGATCATGCAAACGTTTGACACCATAGGCTGAACTGGGTCCCGCTAATTCTTCTGTATCGGAACGTTCATTAATCCAAGCGGCGCGGATCGGTGCTAGACCAGAGCGAATATCAATCCGCACTTCAGGATCGGTGTAGGCGCCCGAGGTATCGTAGACATAAATAGGTGGGTTCTTTTCCGAACCAAACATGGCTGGCGTGTCAGCTTGCGAAATTTCACGCATAGGCACACGCAGATCAGGACGTGATCCAGTCACATAGATTTTGCGTGAATTGGGTAAGGCTTGGATGGCTGCCTCGTCCACTTGGGCAGTGGTGGCGAGGAATTGTGGGTTGGCGTTCATTTGGCTCCTTTGCGTTTTGCTCAGCAGGGAGCCAGCAAAGGAGTTTCCAAATCGGGTGTTTGCCAAGAGACCACAAGCGCGGACTCACAAAGACAAATACAAATACAAATACGATAAGGCTGCTTCCCTTCGCTGGCATTATCCAGATCAGGTTCAAGGGTATTTCTCACCCGAATGCAAAAGCACTCAGGACCCCTAGCGTTTGTGTGCAATAAAATTATTGCGACGGCGCATTATAGCCGTCATTATTGGCAAAGTCCAAAAGTAGCCCGTTTAGGCCTCTCAAAAAAATCGAACCACCGCGGCTTGCGGGCGCAAAACGCGTAAGGGCCGAGGCCGAGGAAGAAAAATTAAATGTGGCCGGCTGCCTGCGGTGGGCCTAGAACTTCGATCACTTCCACCATATTTTGCTGGATCGCCGCGGCAAGATCGTGTGTCAAAGTTGGAATTGCATCTTCATGCGGCACTAGCAAACGGGCCAAGCCATAAGCGCGGTTACGACCATGGGTCTTACCGAGATACAGCGCCATATCAGCAATTTGAAGCGCACGTTCCCAATCACACACGTCTTCAGGCACTTCAGAAAATGGCACTGAAATAAACCCAGCAGTCACTGTCACCGGAATCTGTAAATCGCCATGCATAAAAGTCTCTTCACCAATCGTGCGCAGCACGCGCTCGACCAAATTGGTGATTTGTTCTGGATTCGATTTAGGCGAGTAAATTAAGAACTCTTCGCCGCCCCAGCGCATGACCATATCGTCATCACGGACCACGCTACGCAAGCGTGTCGCCACTTCTTTGAGCACCATATCGCCGACTGAATGTCCCCAAGTGTCATTGATGTGCTTGAAGTGATCGATATCAAGCAAGATCATGCAATCAGGATTGCCATAGGGACCTTCGCGGCGCTCTGTTTCAACTCGCGAACGCGTTGACATCAAGGCGATAAAGGAGCGTCGATTATGCAAACCAGTCAGAGCGTCGCGCACCGCGTGGTACTCGAGCTGCGTGTTCATCTCCTTCAACTGCGCATTGAGCTTCTTGCTGCGTCGATACAGCATATAAATAAAGCTACCAGCAATGGCAGCGATCACAGAAGCCAATAAAGCCACCATCTGGCGTAAACGATGGTTATGAATATCAGCGTCTTTGAGGGCATTATCTTTGGCTAACAACTCAATCTGTTTTTTACGTTGTTCGGCGTCAAATTGTTCTCGGAGTTTCGCTGTTTCTTTTGCCGATACCGACTGATACAACTCTTCACTCAAGGTCTGCTTCTCATGCATCAAAGCCAAAGCTTCTTTATACATGCCAGCTGATTCATACATGGCCGCCAATTCACCATTAATGGTTTCAAGAGCAACCTTATCATCGTTCTTTCGGAAATATTGGATACTTTCAAGCACCATGTCGGCACCCTGTTTGACCTTGCCCTGATACCCTAAAGCCAAACCCAAATTCACTTGAACGCCGATTTTGCCGCCTTCGTCTTCCAATTTTTCACTCATGGCCATCGACTCACGCGCCGCTTGTTCGGCCCGACGATAGTCTTTCAAAACGAGGTACTGATCAGCAATGTTGAATAAAGTTGCCGCCTCCAAAAATGGGAATTTCTCTTGTCGGGCAATACCCAAAGCAGTTTCATATTCTTTCAATGCTTCGCTATTACGTTTAAGTTGCGACAATGCAGCCCCGCGCATCAGGAGAATCTGTACATAAGCCTTAGGAACAGTAGGTGCCGAGGAAACCGCTAGGGCCTCGGTGGTTGACTCAAAAGCCTTGTTCGCATCCTTCATAGTCAGATACAAACCCGAAATGCGTTCCCATGTGTACATGCGGGCTTGCAATTGACGACGGGGCAGTTTCTCGATCAGGTCGAGCGAAATCAAATATTGATTGAGCGCCTTCTCGAATTCGCTCTTTGCAAAATGCAACTGTGCACGCGCCCAGCAATACCGATAATGAATGATAGGACTACGAGCTGCGACTTCTTTTTCAAGTTTCTCCAGGTGCTGTAATGCAGCGTCGTAACCTGACTTTTCGGCGATATCAAAAGCATCAAAAATCGACAATAAAGTTAAGGTGTCTTTGTCTTTGGACTTCAGCGCAATCTCTTTGTATTCCTTGTAAAGCGCATTGCCTTCTTTAACCCGCCCCGTGTCATACAGCAAGCCACTCAGAATCTCAATTAATTCCAATTTGGCTTGCGGACTCGCATCGGCTGGTAAATTCTTTTTGAGTTCCTGCAATTGACGAATCCCTTCCGCGCTATTGCGGTCGGAAAATTCGTGAATTTGATTAATTTTCTTTACAAGGGCGTCTTCGGCGGCAATCGCGAAAGAGGATGCCGAGACCAGAACGAGCGGCAATAAAATGATTAATTGCAGTAAAAAAAAGCTTTTTTTACCACACTCAAGAGTAACAGAGCCGGCGCGATTTTCTATCAACCGTGGATCGAATTCCATCATAGGTCTGTCACCCTTTGCCATGCACTATTACTGCGATGCTGGAGTAATGCCAAAAAAGTTCCAGCCTCCACAGCATGCTCCTCTCTTTTCTTTTTTTTATGCCCTCTTCACCTTTGCTTGGCAATGGCGACGGCGCGCTGTCATTTTGTTCACTCTATTCATACGAAAAAATCTGAAGCCGATTTTGTTCGTTTTTTGCTCACAAATGTGCGGGCGATGCGCAGTCGTATCCTAGCATTTTCCCCATGGCGTCACGTAGTATTTTCCGCATGACTGATTTATTTTGACCACAAAACTTGAAACGAATATTTATTTTCTTTGCAAAACCACCATGAAATGAATGCCGCAATACCGAAGCGAAGAAAAAAACTCCATTTCTTCCCTCTAGTTACTAGGGAGGAAAGCTGATGCTCATTTATAATCAAAGGTTCCGCCGCTTTGATCTTTAAACTTTCTCAATTTGAGAATCGCGAGATTTTTTGTATAGACAATTGGGATTCGGGATTCCCCCGACAGTTCTACCAACGCAATCAACAGCTGGCCCAGCAATTTTTTGATACCGACAATACTGACAAACCAACTTTTAGTGAATCGAAGCACACCATGGAATTAGCAAAATCGTTTGAGCCCGCCACCATCGAATCGTTGTGGCGCACAGAATGGGAACAACGTGGTTACTTTACGGCGACCACCGATGAATCCAAACCATCATTCAGTATTCAATTGCCACCGCCAAACGTCACCGGCACTTTGCACATGGGCCATGCGTTTAACCAAACCATTATGGATGGCTTGACGCGTTACTACCGCATGCGTGGCCACAATACGGCTTGGATTCCTGGCACCGATCACGCTGGTATCGCAACGCAAATCGTGGTTGAACGTCAACTCGATGCACAGAAAATTTCTCGCCACGATTTGGGTCGCGAAAAGTTCTTAGAAAAAGTCTGGGAATGGAAAGAAAAATCGGGCTCCACCATTACCGGCCAAATGCGTCGCATGGGCGCATCGGCCGATTGGAAACGTGAATACTTCACGATGGACGCAGACCGCTCCAAGGTCGTCACCGAAGTGTTCGTGCGCTTGGTGGAACAAGGTTTGATTTATCGCGGCAAACGTTTGGTGAACTGGGACCCTGTGTTAGGCACTGCTGTCTCCGATTTGGAAGTGGTATCGGAAGAAGAAGACGGCTCGATGTGGCACATCCGTTATCCGTTTGCTGATGGCAGCGGTCATCTCACGGTGGCGACAACACGTCCAGAAACATTGCTCGGCGACGTTGCTGTGGCAGTCGATCCAACGGATGAACGCTACACCGCTTTCGTCGGCAAGATGTTGAAGTTGCCGTTGACCGATAGAGAAATCCCAGTGATCGCCGATAGCTATGTCGACAAAGAATTCGGCACGGGCTGCGTAAAGATCACGCCAGCGCATGACTTTAACGACTATGCCGTTGGCCAACGTCACAATCTGCCATTGATCAACATCCTCACTTTAGATGCCAAGATCAATGACAACGGTCCGGCTGCGTATCAAGGCATGGACCGCTTCGTCGCGCGTAAGCAAATGGTCGCTGATCTCGATGCACAAGGTTTGCTCGAATCCGTCAAACCACACAAACTGATGGTGCCACGTGGCGACCGCACCAATGTCGTCATCGAACCGATGTTGACTGATCAATGGTTTATGGCGATGAGCAAAGCTGCTCCTGAGGGTACGCACTTCCCAGGCAAATCGATCGCTGAAGTCGCGCTTGAAAAAGTCGCCAGCGGTGAAGTCAAATTCGTACCAGAAAACTGGACCACCACTTACAACCAATGGCTGACCAACATCCAAGATTGGTGTATCTCACGCCAATTGTGGTGGGGCCATCAAATCCCTGCATGGTATGACGATGAAACCGGTAAAGTCTATGTCGCGCGAAATGAAGAAGAAGCCAAACAAAAATGGTTTGCTGAAATGGAGGATAAAGCATCGAGTCGAACAGAAGCTGAAACCCAACGTGCGGTAGAAGCTCGCTTAAATGGTGGGCCTCAATTGAGACGCGACAACGACGTGCTCGACACCTGGTTCTCTTCCGCCCTCGTTCCATTCTCTACTATGGGCTGGCCAGAACTCACTGTCGATAGCAAACTCTTCTTGCCATCGTCTGTCTTGGTCACCGGTTTCGACATCATCTTCTTCTGGGTTGCGCGTATGGTCATGATGACCGCACACTTCACTGGAAAAGTGCCCTTCCACACCGTCTACGTGCACGGTTTGGTGCGCGACTCGAGTGGTCAAAAAATGTCTAAGTCCAAAGGCAACACGCTCGACCCTATCGACTTGATCGATGGTATCAGCGTCGATGATTTGGCCGCCAAACGTACGCAAGGTTTGATGAACCCAAAACAAGCGGCCAGCATCGACAAAGCCACGCGCAAAGAATTTGCTGACGGTATCCCAGCCTACGGTACCGACGCCCTGCGCTTCACCATGGCGAGCTACGCCTCCTTGGGTCGCAACATCAATTTCGACTTGGGTCGCTGCGAAGGTTATCGCAACTTCTGCAATAAATTGTGGAACGCAACGCGCTTCGTCTTGATGAACACCGAAGGCAAAGACTGCGGTTTCACTGGCAACGCCAGCGACAATGATCTCGATTATTCACAAGCCGATAAATGGATCATCTCGACTTTGCAACGCACTGAAGCAGAACTGGAAAAAGGTTTTGCTGACTACCGTTTCGACAATATCGCCTCCGCCATTTACAAATTCGTGTGGGATGAATATTGCGATTGGTATTTGGAAGTGGCGAAAGTTCAAATCCAACAAGGCAGCGAGGCACAGCAACGCGCGACCCGCAGAACATTGCTACGCGTGTTGGAAGTGACCTTGCGTTTGGCGCATCCAGTGATCCCATTCGTGACCGAAGCTTTGTGGCAAACCGTAGCGCCATTGGCCGGCAAGACTTTGAAGGCCGAAGGCGATTCCATCATGATGCAAGCCTACCCATTGGTGAACGCAGAGGCCATCGACGAAGCCGCAGAAACTTGGATGACAGGGCTCAAAGCCGCTACCGATGCCTGCCGTAACTTGCGCGGTGAGATGCAACTCTCGCCAGCCGTACGCGTGCCATTGTTGCTGCAACCAGCGAACGCCGCTGACAAAGCCCGCATGGAAAGCTACGCGCCTTACATGGCCGCCTTGGCGAAATTGTCCGAAGTCCAGATCATCGACGCTCTGCCAGATTCACCAGCGCCAGTCTCCATCGTGGGTGAAACCAAGCTGATGCTGAAAGTAGAAATCGACGTCGCCGCAGAACGCGAACGCCTCTCGAAAGAAATGGCCAAACTCGAAGCCGAAATCAACAAAGCGCAAGCCAAGTTAGGCAATGAAAGCTTCGTGGCCCGCGCTCCAGCAGCGGTTGTGGAACAAGAGAAAGAACGCGTCGCGAACTTCTCTGCGACTTTGAGCAAGATGAAGGAATCGTTTGCTAAGTTGGGGTGATTTGTTTTTTTGATTGGGTCGTAAATGCAAAAAGCGCTTCGAGGTTTGAAGCGCTTTTTTGTTTGGAAACCAAATACGTAGGGGGGGTGCAACCCGCGCCGCCAGAATTTTCAGAATTTCGTGACGGTATCTTTATTGCTCAAAAAATATTTGAAGTGTAAATCACTAGGTTGATTTACAGCGCGAGTTGTATCCGCCCTTGCATCATAACATTTCATCCAATCCGTTAAAATTGAATGATTACGATGCGAATGTTTGCTGCGTAAAAGTTATTTGGAATTGCTATGAGACGACGAGCCCACCCTACTTGACTGTTACACCCTACGCACTACTCACACCTTTGATGCTGGTTAGGGTTGCTGCTTAGGAACAACAAAATGGTTTCGAATCAGCTCAGCGAATGCTCCAGATTTCGGCGAGGGATACAGCGACGGGACTGGTTCAGTGCCCACCAGGGCTGCAACCATCCCCGCCGCGATTCCAGCGCCAAGGCCTGCTTGCATGGGTGTGGCACTTTGCGGATTGACTCGAGAAGTCAATGATGTCGAGACTTGGATTGGGTCTGCGCCGCGAGTATCCATCAACGTTAGTCGTATTCTTTCTAGCTCAGAGACCGACTTTCCATTGATTTGCCCGGCCGAATGATAGAAATATATCCTCGGTTGTGCATCACCGCTCTTTGGCATCCATACGCCCCCGTTGAATAAGACAAATTCCCCACCATTTTTCCAATACACTGAAGGAAGAATTCCTCGAAAAAGGACTCCTTCGGAGTTTTCCTTTTCGAGTTGATAGCGGCCAGCCAAAACGCAAACTTCTGCCTCCTTCCCGAAGGCACCATCGAAGGTCATACATGCGTTATTCGGGAGACTTGTGACGATTGGCGGTGACTGAGGAGTCTTCAGATTCGCGAGTTGGGTCGGGGCTGCGCAGCCTAAAAAAATGACGGCTAGGGGAATTAGAGATAAAGTAATTTTCTTCATGCAATTAAGCGCTTTGTTAAAGAAGTTGAGAACGGCAAAAATTGGCTTGTTACTCAAAAGACTATATCATCAAACAATGGGCTGAGTATAGATCAGCCTTGTAGTGCGGGGGCAACCAGCGCTGTCCCTGGCCTACGATTGAATCATTCCGCCCTTGTACACCGCCAACTGCGCAGCAAATGCCCGCTGAAATGCAGGCCGCTCCTCAGCACGAGCGACATAGGCTGAAAGATTGGCAAACTCATTTAACAAACCCGAACTACCCAATCTGCGCAATACCTGAACCATCAGAAGATCACCAGCGGTGAAGCCAGCATCTAGCCATTCGGAATCCCCCAGGTATGTGGATAAGGAACGAAGCTTTTCACGTATTGACCGATCCAGCACTACGAGGCGCTCCGCGAACCAAGGCTTTTCTCTTTCAGTGAACATCGCCGTTTCCCGATGAAGAATTACCGGCTCTATCGTTGACACCGCCGCGAACATCCAACTAATCGCCCGTGCACGTGCGTCGCCGTTATGCGGTAATAAGCCAGCATAACTTTGAGCGATGTGGAGCACTATCGCACCCGATTCAAACATCGCGACATCGCCGCATTCAAAAGTAGGAATCTGTCCAAACGGTTGCCGCACGAGATGATCCGCTTCCTTCATCTGGGCAAATGAAAGCAATCGAACTTGGTAGTCCTGCCCCATTTTGGCAGCCCTTGAGACAGTGTTACTCCTTGAAGCTTTGTTTGGAAAAAAAGGCGACCATTGGCAACTTTATTGCCGAGTTTGAAAAGTGAGATGCCAGCTCGATACCCTCACTTTCAATACGTCCTACCAATGCATCGAGATTTCGGGGAATCTGACGCGCGTTTCTTACAACTTCCGACATACCTTTTTTATGATCGTCGAATTCCTCTAAGGTGATCAAAGGGAGATAAACATCGTGCTCTTTAAAGCGAAACAGTGAATTTGGGTCGTGCATGAGCACGTTGGTGTCGAGCACAAATAACTTGGTGATCCCTTTCTTGTCGCCGGCCTTGCTGACCGGCGATTTTGCGAGGCTGTTCGTACGTTTTTGATGCGAGGATGCGTCTGGAATCGAGGCCGCTGGTGTGCTAATTTTTGGTGTGGAATGAGCGACCAGCTTTGCACTTGTCGTCGATACCGGTAGCTGCCTACTGTCAGTCGGTTTACCGCTAGTTTGTTTGGAATTTTTAGCAACAGCTGTCTTTTGTTGATCTCAGTTTCGCTTATTTCTATCGTGTTAGTTTGATCTAATTTTCCTTTGTCTGCTTTAGGAGCGACTTTAGGTGAAAGCAGGGCCGCTGGTTTAATCGGCATTTTTGGCAGGGGTATTTGAACCGCCTAGAAAAGGCAATGTTACAAAAAGAAATCGCAAGAATGAAAGCCGTTCAAGATGCACATAGTGTCTTCTGATACGGCATTCGTTTAGTAATTCAGATAACCTTCACAGCGAACTTTAGCCTCCCGATATGGGCTTTTGTAGAGGATCTTCAACTATTTGTTCTGGACTAAGTCCAAATTCTCGGGCTTTTTCCTCGAATGACCTTAGCAAGGCGATCTCTCGTTGTCTAGCTGCCTCAAAGTCTGACTTTATTTTCGATGGGAGCGCTACTTTCAACATGCGGTCTATAAAACGAGTTCCAGCTTGAAAAGCCAGGATTTCAGAGCGATACTGGATTCGCAACAGAGCTTCCTGACTTCTATCTGCAAACCAAGCTGGGTTGAATCTTCTTAACAAGGTAACTGCATTGCCATAAAGCTCGTGACCGAGGACAACTGCCAATCTCGTGAAGGCATCTTTTCTCTCTGATTCCCCTAGAACTGTTTTTTCGAAAAACACATCATCTAGAAATATATTCACAATCACCATTCTCTTTGTGGTTGAAGCAGAAAGAATAGAAAATCCGTCACCGTCCAAATTATCCATGAACTGAGTTTCACCCGGAATAGTCGAGTTAGCTCTTAGCGTTGCCCTGTCTGTAAAACGAATGACTATATTCGCATCGCGATTTTTAGACTGAGCAAACTTAACTCCAAATTCAGTACTTTGAAGGACGATCGATAAAGCAGCCTCGATCGTCCCCATCTGCTGCTGAGCTAATTTCGAGTCGATCATTGGAGTCCATGTTAGGGGCAGATTCTCTTTTGCGAAAACAGGGGCGGATGCAATCAGTACTAAGATCACCAATAACTTGTTAA
The DNA here is from genome assembly GCA_964459555.1 of uncultured Burkholderiaceae bacterium. Taxonomy (GTDB): domain Bacteria; phylum Pseudomonadota; class Gammaproteobacteria; order Burkholderiales; family Burkholderiaceae_D; genus Undibacterium. Next base: position 10,394 of record CAYWNE010000130.1, read on the forward strand.
AATATTTCATACTACCTCAGTAAATATCTATGTGCTTTATTATGCTTCAGTGTGATTTGATGAGCGCGATCAGATCCTTTGTTTAGACCCGGGTGGAACTTCATAGATCCTTTTTTAAATTTCTTTTTCATATCGGCTCTTGTTTCATTTTCATTCGAACCAAAACATAGTGCCCCAATCTAACAAGGACGCTGGAACTATCTTTTTGCAACTGCTTTGCAAACTCCTCTAGGTTCATTTGAATCGCAATTTCTCGATCCTAAGCCTACGAGGGCGGATGCAACCCGCGCCGCCTAACATACGTCTGCGCTTGATCGACCTAACTACCGCGCGGGCTTCACCCGCCCTTCCTTAGTATATTCGCCCGCGTACACAAATCCATGAAGACCAATGATCACGGTCGCTACCGCAAGTCTGCACAACATCGAATATGCTTCCATGGGGGGTATCCTTGCTAGACATAACTCAACTTCACCCGACAAAACAAGTTGTCGATTTTTTTAAAAGCTCAGACAAACGAGCAATACAATCTTTCTCATCGTTCCAATAAGCTGAAGGTCACCTTCCTCAAGTTCACGATTCAGGAACAAAATATCTGACACTAGACATTCTTAAATTGGGAGTAACGACTGCAACACCTGAACGCAGACCGATGAAGTAGCTATCGTTCTGCTTTACCACGGAGGTTGGGTAGAGCGGAAACCAGAAAGCATCGAATGCAATAAGCTCAAGACGAGAATCCGGAGTGAACTCCATCAAGCTAGAAGATCCAACAAATACAATTGATTTTCGCCCCTGTCGAGCTTCAATCACTAAAGCAGCTGCTGGGGCATCTGGTAACAAGGTGACGCGCACAGGTGGCTTTGGTGACTTGTAATGACGAATCACATGTATTGCTCCGTGACTACTTGTCATGTGAGAAAGGCCGGAGAGAATATAAAGGTCGTCATTCAACGGGATAAGCGCTTGTATATTGCCGCCCAAAAAAGGAGCTTGATTACCGCTGATCTCGTTGAGATAAAGACCGCCTCCGAATTCCCCGTTATCAACGCCGATGTATTTCACTTTGCCCGCATCAACAATGATAGGACCACGCGCACGACCATTTTCGATCTGCTCGATAGTGAGATTTGGATCAAGCGAAACCCGAAATGACTTGGAGTCTCGATTGGCCTTAATTTTATCGTCAGAAGTGGTTGGCACCGGTTTCTCGACAAATCCACGTTTCTTCATCTCATCCGCGATCACATCTGCCTGCACAGATCGATTCAACATACACAAGAGCAGCAATACAAAAATTGACTTCAAATTATTTTCCTCCCAAAAAAACTAATCATCCTCTGCTGCCATTCAAGAACCTTGAAAACTAAGATGTACTCATCGAATGCCAACCGATCCTACGCGTTCCCATAGGATAAACGATTTCTTTTGCTTCACCGTATTATGGCCTCGTAGGGCAGGTGCAACCCGCGCCGTCTAAAAAATCTTCAAGCTTGATCGGCCGAACTGCCGCGCGGGTTGTCCCCTCCCAACTTTACTGTGTCCCAATAGGATAAGCAATTTCCTTCGCTTCAGCGTATACAGTGCCAAGGTCCGCATCCGGGTTCAACTTAAGAATCACACTATCATCGAGCGGTTGATGCGAAAATAGAGCTTGAACCGCGTCGTTTGAGATCGAGACTTCGTAGTAATCCTCAGCCCAAGACTGGTAAGCACTCGGACCCGCTAGGAGTAAAGCGAGCATCTCGTGCGCTCCATCCTCAAGCACGACACTGCTTACTTTATTCCACGCGCAATCAATCTTTCGACACCAGAAACAGAAAGTTGCATGTT
>CAYWNE010000131.1:0-12201 GCA_964459555.1 uncultured Burkholderiaceae bacterium
GCGACGGTGCTCGCACTAATTTCGTTCACTCTGATCTTGCCTTTGAATCTTTTGACGAAGCAGTTATCCGTTGCGGCAGTCATCGTGGCGGGCAGTTATCCTTACTTCAAACGCTTCTTCGCGATTCCGCAAGCCTATCTTGGCATCGCTTTTGGCTTCGGCATACCGATGGCTTATGCCGCAGTACAAAATACCGTGCCAGCCGTGGCGTGGTACCTCTTGATTGCCAATGTGTTTTGGGCGATTGCTTACGATACCGAATACGCCATGGTCGATCGCGACGATGATCTCAAGATCGGCATCAAAACCTCAGCCATCACTTTCGGACGCTACGACGTACTAGCGGTGATGTTGAGCTACGCCCTGAGCTTCACCATCATTGCGTATTGCGGCACACTATTGCAGCGCGGCTGGCCCTACTACGCTGGGATCGTAGTCGCCAGCGGCATCGCGATTTATCACTACTTCTTGATACGCAGTCGCGAACGCATGGCGTGCTTCTATGCCTTTCGCCACAACAATTGGGTTGGCGCTGCGATCTTTGCTGGCGTGGCTTTGGATTTTGCGATCGCTTAGTCGACCGTTGCTTGTGCTTTTAGGCGTTTTTGTATGCGCACAAAATGCCAAATTAAAAGTGCGCCGAGGACGAGGCAAATGATGGCTGGGAAAATTCCAATGCGCAAACCCGTCGGTGATAAAGAAAAGCTATAAACAGCGAGACTCATCACATTGACACTATGGGTCGTGAGCGCTTGTTGAGGGCTAAATGTTTGACTGATTTGCCCACGCTTAAGCGCGAGCATGTAAAACAAAGTCTGTACCAACAAAATCAAACCTAGCAGCACAACGTAGGCGATGTTCGAAGTGAGATTGAGTGGATAGCGTCCAAACAGAGCGGCGACAAACGGGAAGAAACAGATCAGCGCCAAGAATACCAAGCAGCACACTAACATCGGTAAATCGACCTGCGCCACTTTCTCCATGAGCTTGTGGTGCCAAACCCAAAAAATCCCCAACGCGGCAAAACTCACAAAGTAGGCGAAAATCACAACACCATCGTGGGCAAGTGCATGCCACAATTCCATCGCTGAAAGTTTATCGCCTATGTTAGGCACCTTAACTTCCAAGACCAAAATCGTCATGGCGATCGCGAAGACGCCATCAACTAAGGCTTCGACCCGACCTTTGTGCATGTGAAATGTCGCGCTCATTGATTTCATTCTCCTCGCTTGATACTGACTTAAGATTCTAAAAAGAATGCCACAAGCTTAAGCAATTTTCAATTTAAATGGACAAGTGAGTATTCACAACAAAGAGCTCAGCCGGTGGCGGTTGTACGTCAGACTCGCTTAGTCTCGGCCAAACTCATCACCGAGCTCACGTCCACGTTCCGCCGCGGCTCTGATCGCCTTGCTGACAATGGCCTTGGTTTGACTCTCTTCGAAACTGCACAAGGCCGCATAAGTCGTGCCGCCTTTTGAAGTCACCCGTTCACGTAAGACCGACACCGGTTCATTCGATTCGACGGCCAGCTGTGCCGCGCCGCGTACCGTTTGCAACACGAGGGTATTCGCGTCTTCTGCCGAAAAACCCAAAGCCATCGCTGCTTCTTGCATGGCTTCGATAAAGTAGAAAACATAGGCAGGACCGCTGCCCGATACCGCTGTCACGGCATCAATCATGGCTTCATTTTCGACCCAGACCGTTTTACCGACCGCTTGCATTATCGTGTCAGTATGTTGGCGCTGTTCGGCACTTAATGCTTCAAGTCCATATAAGCCACTCATACCTAAGCCCAGCATGGCGGGTGTGTTCGGCATCGCCCTCGCGATCAATTCATACCCACCCAACCAACGCGAAATATCGCTGGCACGAATACCAGCAGCCACCGAGAGCAGCAATTGTTGCGTCAGAAAAGGCGAAAAATTCTGCACAACTTCGCGCATATTTTGAGGTTTGACTGCGAACACGATGACGTCGAGTTCACGCAAGCGCTGGTCCATCACTTCCGAAGTGCTGACACCAAACTGCTGCTGTAGTTTTTGTAGACCGCTTGGATTCAGATCCACGACATGGATTTGCTGAGGCTGATCGACCAATTTCAACAAGCCACCAATCAAGGCCGAGGCCATATTGCCACCGCCGATAAAACCGATTTTCACATCAGACCGCATAATTTCTCTTTCCAAAAATGGCGCTACCTATCCTAACCATGGTACTCCCCTCAGCAATCGCTGCCGTCAAATCAGCACTCATGCCCATCGATAAAGTGTCGAGCTCAATTCCATCATGCCGCAATTCCTCTGCCAAGCGACGCAATGCGGCGAAAGCTTGACGTTGCTGTGTTTCGTCTTCTGTGGCTTCAGGTACTGCCATCAAGCCGCGCAAACGAAGACGTGGCAAGGCTCGCACATAGCGCGCCAATTCCAAACATTGATCGGGGCTCACCCCGCTCTTACTTGCCTCGCCACTGATGTTCACTTGCAGACAGACATTCAGATCCGGAAGGTCGAGCGGCCGTTGTTCAGAAAGTCGATGCGCAATCTTATCGCGCTCTATCGAATGCACCCAGGCGAAATGCTCGGCGATTAAGCGGGTCTTATTGCTCTGGATTGGTCCAATGAAGTGCCATTCAATCTTGGTCTCGGTGTTTAAATCGGGCGCTGTTTGCTGTGCCAAAAGTGCGTCAACCTGAGCGATCTTTTCGACCGCCTCCTGCACATAATTTTCACCAAATGCAGATTGACCAGCTTGCCACGCCTTTAACACATCTTCAGCGGGAAATGTCTTAGAAACTGCCAATAAAGCAATATCAGTTGGATTCCTGCCAAAGCGCTGCGCCGCCTGCGCAATTGCTTGGTGTACGGCTTGCAAGTTTTCGGAAATTAAGGACATAATCAACGAATCACATGATTTCTTGGATATTGGGGAGAATGCCAAGGACTCGTTCGCTTTCTGAGTCACTGCTGCCACCCGAATACCATTGTTTACGCTAACTCTCACCACCTCACCACTGGCGATTGCAGCACTGAATGAGTATTGGATTATAAATGGACATCTCAGAACTTCTCGCATTTTCGGTAAAGAATAACGCATCCGATCTTCATCTTTCATCCGGCTTGCCACCAATGATCCGTGTGCACGGCGACGTACGACGCATCAACTTACCACCACTGGAACACAAAGATGTCCATGCTTTGATCTATGACATCATGAATGACGGCCAGCGCAAGCAGTACGAAGAAAATCTCGAATGCGACTTCTCTTTTGCAATCCCCGGCCTCGCCCGTTTTCGTGTCAACGCCTTTAACCAAGAACGTGGCGCTGCCGCTGTAATGCGTACGATTCCATCCAAGATTCTCACCCTCGATCAACTTAACGCTCCCAAATGTTTTGCTGAATTCTCGCTAAAGGCGCGTGGTTTGGTACTTGTAACAGGCCCAACAGGCTCTGGTAAGTCAACCACTTTGGCGGGCATGGTCAACCACGTCAATGAGAATGAGTATGGCCATATCTTGACCGTTGAAGATCCTATTGAATTCGTTCACGACTCGAAGAAATGCCTGATCAACCAACGTGAAGTCGGGCCGCATACACATTCCTTCTCCAACGCTTTACGTTCGGCGCTGCGTGAAGATCCTGACGTCATTCTAGTGGGTGAGTTGCGTGACTTAGAAACCATTCGCTTGGCATTGACCGCGGCTGAAACAGGTCACTTGGTTTTCGGCACTCTGCATACGTCTTCTGCAGCGAAAACCATCGACCGTATTATCGACGTCTTCCCCGCTGAAGAAAAAGAAATGGTACGTGCAATGTTGTCCGAGTCTTTACAAGCGGTTATTTCACAAACTTTGCTCAAGACCAAAGATGGTTCTGGTCGCGTGGCGGCACATGAAATCATGGTTGGCACACCAGCGATTCGTAACTTGATTCGCGAAGCGAAAGTGGCGCAAATGTACTCTGCTATTCAAACTGGTAGCAATGTAGGGATGCAGACACTCGATCAAAATCTGTCGGATCTCGTGCGACGAAACGTGATCTCGCCAGCCACTGCACGCGCTGCTGCGAAGATCCCAGAAAACTTCCCCGGTTAATTTTGACCCACACCGTATCACCAAGGACTCAACATGGAACGCGATCAGGCCACCAAGTTTATGAACGATTTGCTCAAGCTGATGCTGAGCAAAAATGGTTCCGATCTCTTTATCACGGCAGACTTCCCTCCCGCTTTCAAAATCGATGGAAAAGTCACTCCTGTTTCAAATCAAGTGCTCACTTCTGCGCACACCATTGACTTAGCCCGTGCGATCATGAACGATCGCCAAGCCTCTGAGTTTGAATCTACAAAAGAGTGTAATTTTGCGATCAACCCACCGGGCTTAGGACGTTTCCGTGTCTCTGCTTTTCTACAGCAAGGCAAGGTCGGTATGGTGCTGCGTACGATTACTTCAGCGATTCCAACATTTGAAGAACTACGTCTCCCGCCGCAACTCAAAGATGTTGCCATGACCAAGCGTGGCTTAGTTATCATGGTCGGTGCAACCGGTTCCGGTAAATCCACCACCTTGGCCGCCATGGTCGGACATCGAAACGCAAATAGCTATGGTCATATCATCACGATTGAAGATCCAATTGAATACGTTCACCCGCACGGCAACTGCATTATTACCCAGCGTGAAGTTGGTATCGATACAGATGACTGGGAAGTGGCGCTAAAGAATACGCTGCGCCAAGCACCTGACGTCATTCAGATTGGTGAGATTCGTTCGCGAGAAACCATGGATCTGGCGATTGCATTCGCTGAAACAGGCCACTTGTGCTTGGCCACACTCCACGCAAATAGCGCCAACCAAGCCCTTGATCGGATGATTAACTTCTTCCCTGAAGAGCGGCGCCAACAGTTATTAATGGATCTATCCCTTAATCTTAAAGCGGTGATTTCTCAGCGACTAGTTCCTATGCGTCACCAAAAAGGCCGCGTTGCAGCAATCGAGATCATGATTAACACGCCATTGATATCTGACTTGATCTTCAAAGGTGAGGTTCATGAAATCAAGGAAATCATGAAAAAATCTGAAGAGCTAGGCATGATGACATTTGATAGAGCCTTGTTTGAGCTGCATGAAGCCGACCTCATATCCTATGAGGATGCGTTACGAAACGCCGACTCTGTCAATGAACTGCGCTTGGCGATCAAGCTTAAAGGCAAAGACGCAAGTAACCGCGATCTCACAGCAGGAACTCATCATTTAGGCATTGTATGAGTCTGCCGGAATTTGTGCTAGAGAGTCTGACAGGCGAGCAAATCAAACTTAGTGAGTTCGTAGCGAAAGCTTACCTTGTCGTAAATACAGCAAGTCATTGCGCGTTCACTGCTCAATATGCAGAACTCGAAGCCTTACATCGAGAGTTCGCAGGGCGCGGCCTAGTCATTCTCGGTTTTCCTTGCGACCAATTTGGACACCAAGAGCCTGGTCAACATCAGGAGATCGCGCAGTTTTGCCAGAAAAACTATGGTGTTAGCTTCCCTATGTTTGCCAAAACAAATGTGAATGGTAAAGATACTCATCCACTCTACAAATACCTAAAGGCGGCCGCGCCAGGCATCTTAGGAAGCGAAGCAATCAAATGGAATTTTACGAAGTTTTTGATTTCGGCCGATGCCAGTCGTGCGAAACGATATGCACCACAAACGTCACCGATGTCACTCTCTAAAGAAATCGAAAACTATCTTTCTTAAGTCTGCCTTTTCGAGCGACAATATCCACCAAATACTGTGTTGGCGAGAATAAAAATTTGAACCTAAGTTTCAAATGATATGCAAAGGAAAAAAATGAAATATCGGCTTCTGCTCCAATCTATTTTCCTGTGTATTACATGCTCCATGTTGAGTCTTATGCTTATCGGCGAGGTTCAAGCACAGATCCTTGAGTGCCGCGATCAAGATGGTAAGAAAATGTTTGCTGTAAGCTGCCCCAAAGGATACAAGCAGGCACGTGAAGTTGAAATTCTCAAGCCAGCGAGTGAAACCAAGGAAGTTAAGGATGCGCGGGCCGCAAAATTAAAAGCAATGTACGATCGTGATGCACAATCTCGAGCCCGACGGGTTAGCGAAGAGGAAGAAGCTGCTGTAGAGAGAGACAAGCAAAGGAAATTCGCAAACCAATGTCACGAAGATAAGAAGTTATTAAGTAGCTTATTGTTAGATGGTCCATATGTTGTGGGCAAAGAGAGTGACGGAACACCCATTCACATGGAAGAAGAGAAACGTCTCGCCCGCATAAAGGAGCTCGGCGAAAACATTAAAAAATGTCCAGTCGAATAAATCTTTACGTCGATACGCAGTCATAAGAGCTAGGGGGAAACAATTGCAGAAACCCCGTATTTGTGCTGTAATCGCAACTTAGTTGCAATTGACGCTTGTCCCGAGGTTCAAAATTCACTCCACGCTTATCTCTATTCTCTTCACTACCGCCATCGCTGGTGTGTTGAGCATTAGCCTTGCCGCCATCTTTTCTTTCTCATTGCTGTCAAAACTGGTCGAACGCATGGTCAGTTTTTCGGTCGGCGTGATGCTATCCACCTCTCTTCTCCACGCTTTACCACGGGCCTTCGAGTCGAGTGCTGATGTGCGTTCTCTTTTCGCGTGTTTGTTAGGTGGTTTGCTCGGCTTCTTCTTGCTAGAGAAATTCGCGATTTTGCGGCACTCACATCATCACGAAGGCGATGGCCACCATCATGAGCATGGCCACGATGCCCATGAAGCGGGCAAAGCAGGCTGGATGATTTTGATCGGTGACGGTATGCATAACTTCACCGACGGCATCTTGATTGCAGCGGCTTTCCTCGCTGATCCTAACTTAGGCATGGTGACCGCCTTGGCTATTATTGCGCACGAAATTCCGCAAGAAGTGGGCGACTTTATTGTATTGCTCAATGCGGGCTTCTCGCGTTTGCGAGCCTACGTTTATAACTTATTGTGCAGTTTGATGGCGGTGCTTGGTGGTGTGCTCGGCTACTTCACGCTCGACAAAGCCAGTTCCTTGATCCCTTATGTGTTAGTACTCGCGTCGTCGGGTTTCATCTATATTGCGGTGAGCGACCTCATGCCACAAATGCAGCGCCGAGCAACGCTCAAAGAAACCATCCCGCAGATTATTCTGGTGAGCTGCGGCGTGCTTTTGGTGCTATTCGTCACGCAGTATCATCACGATTAAATCATCTGCGTGACCGGTACAGTCAAATCAACTTCCTGTTGCCACTGGTCGTGTGGAATCAGCACACCATTCACTCCAAGAACCCGGATACAGCGCAGCACCAGATAATCCAGCGATCTCTAGCGCCAACAGGTTGTGGCAAGCTGTCACACCTGACCCGCATTGCATAATGGCTTGTTCTGGACGCGTAATTTTTTGCTGCCATTCAGCACGCAATTGCTCGGCATCTTTGAAGCGACCATCGGCTTGTAGATTATCTTTAAAGAAGCGATTGACTGCGCCAGGAATATGGCCGCCGACCGGATCGATGGTCTCATTCTCACCACGGAAGCGATCTGCTGCGCGGGCATCGACCACTTGCAAACGACTATCTGCATCAGCACTGATATTCGCCAAAACTTGTGCTACATCGACTTGACGCGTCAATGCGGAACCTATGCCGATATTACCAAGCCCAGCTTGGGTTTCTTGTGTTTCCAATGGCAAACCGGCTGCACTCCAAGCACCGATACCGCCATCAAGCACGGCGACTGCTGCATGGCCAATTGAGCGCAACAGCCACCACAAACGCGCAGCATACATGCCGCCCTGCCCATCATAAGCAACGACTTGCGAATCGGTGTTGATACCCAAACGACGCAAAGTCACCAGTAAATCTTCACTTGCTGGCAAAGGATGACGGCCACGGAATTGGCCATCGCTACCGTACTTCGTACCCGACAAATCTCTATCTAGATTGGCAAAAACCGCTCTAGGAAGATGCCCTTCGCGATAGGCTTTGATACCTACTTCAGCGTCCATCAAATCATGACGGCAATCGACGATAGCCACCTTCGCTGGCGCTTCTGCGCGCAAAGACTGTAAGGCTTCTACTGAAATGAGAGTGCTGTACATGTTCATCTCCTACAAATAAACTGAATGAGTGCTTGTTCCTGAATGGTGCATTAATTATTGCCTGATACTTCAATCGGCGGGCGTCGCTGGTGCAGTGCTTGCTTGACTATTGAAATTCGATGCAATCATGCCGCTCGCTAAGATCACCGCAATACCGAGCCAGCTAATCCAGCTCAAATTAATTTTCCAGATCCAAATATCGAAACCCGTGGTGAAAACGATGCCGACATATTGCAGGTTTGCAGCGACCAAAGGATTGCCGAGTCGATAGGCGCGCGTCATAAAAATCTGGGCAATGGTGGCAAATAAACCGACGCCGATCAAGAGCAAAACGCCATGCAATTCAAACAGTGCATGCGCTTGGTGCGCTGTAGCTTGCGACACCGAGAAGCGATCAAATTGGCCAATTTGTCCGAGTACGCCCATCAAGGCGCTGACGGCGGAAAAATAGAACACGACGCGATACTCAGGCTCTCCAGCCACACCCATTTGACGCACTTGCAGATAAGCCAGAGCCGCAATAAATCCAGAGCATAAGGCAATCAGACTATCAGGAATTTGTTCCGGAGTGATGGTCGGCTGTAGGAGCATGATCACGCCAATAAAACCGAGTACGATGGCGGCCGCTAAACTGGGCGGCAAATGCACGACTTGTTTGCCACGATTCTTCCACCACGAAGTGACAAACATAATCACCGCGACCCAAATCGACGACATATAACTCAGTGTGATCGACAAGGACAAAGGCAAATGGGCGATCGAATAAAACCACAGCCACAAGGAGGTCACACCGAAAATGCCACGCCAAACGTGGCCTTTAACCATGCTCGTCTTGAGTGTGCCTTTTTGCCAGAACACGAGGAGAAGTAGCACTACGACGCCGACACCACCGCGCACCGAGACGATCTCAGAAGTCGTGTAAGTGGTCGAGGCGAGTTTGACAAACACGCCCATCACCGAGAACAAAAACGTCGCCGCCAACATCCACAAAGCTTGCATTACCTAGCACCTAAAATTTATCGTTACTTCACAGAGACCTCCGCACCAGCCACTGCGCAAGCGAACTTTGAATTTCCGGTGCTCGCTGTGCCCCAGCACAGGTCCGCTCCTCGATCCAAATTTCGCCCGCTCGTGACGCTTGTGCAGGGGGCTACACATTCGATCGACATATGTCTGATCGCGAAGTTATCGTGCAAAAGAAAAACGCCGGAATTCTGAACCAGAATGTCCGGCGTCATGCCTGTATTTTACTGCGCTTTGAGGAGTTGTTCTCGCATCACTCAAAACTGCATCTTGCGACGATACCATTCATGGAAATGCTGCATACCATCTTCCATCGGTGATTGGTAAGGTCCTACTTCATTTTGACCACGTTCGAACAAAGCTTTGCGCCCCGCATCCATGCGCATGCCGATTTCATCGTCTTCGATACAGGTTTCCATGTAGGCAGCGCGCTCGGCTTCGACGAATTCACGCTCGAATAAAACGATCTCTTCTGGATAATAGAACTCAACCACATTCTTGGTCTTGCCAGTCGCCGTTGGCCACAGAGTCGAAACCACCAAGACGTGTGGATACCATTCGACCATGATGTTTGGATATAAGGTCAACCAAATCGCGCCATACTTTGGTGGTTCGCCGCCACGGTATTTCAAGACTTGTTCTTGCCAAGCTTTGTATTTCGCCGAGCCCGATTTCTGCAGACCTTTATGCACACCGACGGTTTGTACGCTGTAATCTTCACCGAACTCCCAGCGCAAATCATCACAGGTCACGAAACTACCGAGACCAGGATGGAATGGTTCAACGTGATAGTCTTCTAGATAGACTTCGATGAACGTCTTCCAGTTGTAATCACACTCGTGCACTTCGACGTGATCAAGCATGTAACCGGTAAAATCGAGATCTTTGGTGACCGACAACTTCGCCATTTTTTCCATGACGTTGTAGCCGTTTTGCTCGAACAACAGGCCATTCCAGTTCTGCAATGGTGTACGAGACAAATTCAAGCAAGGCGTATCCGCAAAGTGCGGTGCGCCGATGAGTTCACCTTTGAGATCATAAGTCCAGCGATGCAATGGGCAAACGATTTGTTTTGCATTACCACGGCCATTGGTGCCTGGACCACCAAACATCAATGCTTGACGATGACGGCAAACATTCGACAATAACTCGATACCGCTGGCGCTACGCACCAACATGCGGCCTTCGTTTTCCGAAGCCAAGGTCGCATAGTCGCCATTATTCGGTACCATAAGTTCATGACCGACATAACGAGGACCAGCTTGAAATAATTGTTTGATCTCGCGCTCTAACAAGCTTTGATCAAAATAAACATGAACCGGAAGCTGCGCGTCAGAACGCGCCAGTGTAGACAAAGAAGCCAGATCGGACATCCCCACCCCCAAATTAATTTGCACCAACCTAAGAGAGAAAGAATCCACAAACACCTCTTTTCGAGCCCAAACTACGAGCCGAAAACCAAAACAAGAGACTAAGAGGCACTTGATGAGGAAATTTTGGACAGAACGCGGGATTATACCTGAAGTCTGGGCTAAGGTCTTGTTTTACTTATGTTTTGCTTTGGTCTGTCCAAGATTGAGCATGTAGACTTACGTTGTAACATCGCGGTGGACGCAGGAAGATATGTTATTTATGATAATAAAAACATTGATTTCCGAACATAAAGCAGCGTCACTAAAGGCTATTCTCGGAATAAATGCGTGAAATTACGACTAACCATCAGTTTTTCCGGACGCCCTTTGAGCAAAACCTGCATGCGTTCTGCATCGACTCGTTCGGCGGCGGCAATGTATTCCACATTCACCACCGAAGATCGATGAATTTGCCAAAACTTCTCTTCGTCCAAGCTTTCTAGCAAGTCTTTCAAGGCCGTACGCAACAAGGCTTCAGAGTCAGCCAAGACGATCCTCGTGTATTTGGTATCAGATTGCAAAAACACGATGTCATCGACATTGATCAAGCGGATTTGCTTACCAACGCTGGCCTTAATCCATTTCAGTTTTTCGGCTTTTTTTGGGGTTTCTATCGCGGCTAAGCCCAACTGCTTGAGCAACGCACTGATGTCTGTCGGTGGCTTCTGCAGTTTCTCTTGTAGGCGTTCAAGTGCTAATTGCAAGCGATCTTCTTCGACAGGCTTGAGTAAATAGTCGACTGCGCCGGAATTAAATGCATCGACTGCATATTGATCATATGCCGTGATAAACACCACATGCGCTTGCCGACCTATCTTACGTGCTACTTCCAAGCCGGACAAACCGGGCATACGAATATCAAGAAAGACGACCTCAGGTTCAAATTCAAGAAAACCATCCCAAGCATCATTGCCATTTTCCGCGACCTTGACTATCTCAGCTTGTGGCCAAAGCTTGCTTAATTGTTCGATCAAACGTTCGCGCATTAAAGGTTCATCTTCTGCAACCATGATGCGAGTTTTTCGATTATTTTGCATAGTTCAATGAGTTTTCCTTGAAACGTACTTAATTGAAGGTGATGCAGCACCTCACGCCGTAGCAACCAATGGGGCTAGCGGAATCTTTACTTCAACCAGTACGCCTCCATCTTCGAGTTCGAATAAATCTAATCCGCTTGAGGCTCCATACATTAGGCGCAAACGCTCACGAACATTCTGCAATCCGACGCCCTGACCAGGCTGCTCGCTTAGCCCTAGGCCTGTGTCGCGCACCAAAACGAAGAGGTTCACGTCACGCTTTTCAACCGAGACATTGATTTCACCACCAGTCAAACTCGGCTCCAAGCCATGCTTAATCGCATTCTCCACCAAGGTCAGCAAAACCATACTGGGCACTTGGATCTCTTGAAAATCAGGCGACAATTCCACGTTGGTTCGAAGACGAGCCCCCATACGCGCCTTCATGACCTCAAGATAAGCTGAGATCATATCGAATTCTTGTTTCAAACTCACCGACTCTGCTCGAATCATTTGTGTGCTTGAGCGTAGGAACGCGATCAGATTTCTTGTCAGCTTGGCTGCATCTGGCGCTTTGCCCTCAGCCAATTGCTGGACCGCTCCGAGAGTATTAAACAGAAAGTGCGGCTCAATTTGTGC
>CAYWNE010000132.1:0-12178 GCA_964459555.1 uncultured Burkholderiaceae bacterium
CGGTAGCAAAAACGATCAAATTCGTTTGGGTTTGACACGTACCTATAAAGCTCCCGATACCGGTAACTTGATTCCGCGTCGTTTTATCTCTAGCAATAACAGTGCGACCAGCCCCGATCGTACGGGTAACCCGAACTTGAAACCTGAATTGGCATGGGGTTTAGATGCTGGCTTCGAGCACTATTTGAGCGACGGTGGTGTGCTTGGTGTGAATCTGTTTTTACGCAAAATCGACGACTTTACTCGCACTGGTGTCAGCAACGTGAATGGCACGTGGATCGCGATGCCGGTCAATGATGGTCAAGCGACAACACGAGGTATTGAGTTTGACGCAAAGTTCCCATTGCGTGCCTTCATGGAAGATGCGCCAGCAGTAGATATTCGTGCTAACTTGGCTTTTAACTCATCGACGGTCAATTCTGTGCCAGGCCCGAACAATCGTTTGGATGCGCAAACGCCGGTAAGTGCTAATTTCGGCGTCGATTACAAACTCGACAATGTACCTTTGACTATTGGTGGCAACATGAACTTCCAAGCGGGAGGACCGGTACGTGTTTCGGTGAATCAGTACTCCTATTCGATTCCTAAACGAGTGCTGGATGTTTACGCCTTGTGGAAGTTCGACGCGATGTCTAATGTGCGTGTTTCGCTTGGAAATGCTTTGCACCAAGATAACATCTCAAGTTCGAGTTATGTGGACTCCACTGGTTCAATAGTTCGTACTTCGAAGACACCGACGAACCTTGCTTTACGCATAAACTTCGAACATAAGTTTTAATCTAATTTTACCCATACAAGAACTTTTGACGCCATCTTGAAGTGTTCAAGATGGCGTTTATTTTTTAAGCTGACTACGGCAAATAGAAGGAAGGTATTGCTTGTCTATGGTGGTCCTATTTGCACCTTGAATCGTCATTTTTTCCGGTGCTTCAGCATTGCCACAGACCCAAGTGATTGGAACAACCGGTGAGTCACTTACTACCGCAGGACGAATGCTAAGGATTTTGTCTTTGATTCGTTCGTTGGCTCGGTTTCCAAATGTCATGTGAATTGCACCGTTTTCGATTTCTACACTTTTAACATAGTTGTTGACGATTTTTGTGCCATCAGGCAAATCTGCTGCTTGATTGGATTCGGGGAACTTTTGTTCGAGCTTCCACTTGATCGCTATAGGTGGTTCTGCCGTTTCCGCGGCTAGCGGAATCGATTTCTCTATCTGTTCTCTCGTAATCTTAATCAGATATGAAGGCAAAGCCATTGCCGCAAGTATGGCAATAATGAGTACGGCGACCATGGCTTCCAAGAGCGAAAAACCCATCGATTTCTTCATTTGGCAATTCCTTTGTAAGTATCAAAAATTGTGTACTGATTTTAACAGAGTGTCTTGATTCGTCACCCGCCTTTTGTCAGCTGCTGAGAGGTTTTATCGAGCAGCCACGCGCGAAAAGCCGTGAGCGGACCATAACTCGCGTGCTCTTCGGGATACACCAAGAAGTAGGAGGCCTGCTCCGGTAAGCTGCGTTCGATGGGTACGACCAGCTTACCGGCATCAATTTCTTTTTGTGCCATGTAGCGAGGGATGAGAGCCACGCCGAGGCCGGCGATGCAAGCTTCAAGCAACATCGTGAAGAGCTCGTAGCGCGAACCCTTAACGGCGGAGATATCGTTCGGATGTTCATGTAATTCGAACCAACGGCGCCAATCTTCGAGGCGACTCGAGAGGTGCAGTAAAGGCATATTCGCCACATCGGCAATTTGCAGCTGTTTTCGCTTGCCGCTGAATTGCTTAAAGAGAGCAGGGCTGCACACCGGAATGGCATGGTCTTCCGGTATTAAATAGTCACCAATGGTGCCCGGCCACGGTGCCTTGCCCGAATGAATTGCGGCGTGGAAGTGTGAATCCGAAAACAAGAAGGCGCTGGTCTTGGTGCTCAAATTGATGGTGATATCAGGCCGTAGACTCTGAAACTCTTGCAATTTGGGTATCAGCCATTGGGTGGCAAAGGTAGGAATAACGGCTAATTCCAGAACGCCCGAGCCTTCTTTATGCCCCATTAGTTCCAAAGTGTCACGTTCTATGCGATCGAGATGGACCCGGATCTTGCTCGCATAGTCGCGCCCGGCGCTGGTGAGAACTACACGCTTTTTGACGCGTGCAAACAGCGCCATACCGAGCCATTCCTCTAAATTGGCGATCTGTTTGCAGACTGCACTTTGGGTCAGCGCGAGCTCGTCCGCAGCTTGTGTAAAGCTTTGCAAACGGGCTGCTGATTCGAAGATCAGTAGGGCATTGAGGCTAGGAACTTTGCGGCGCATAGGGTGGAAATCGATAGAGGGAAGAAAAGTTCATTCCATTTACTCACTAAGTCATGATTTTATATCCTTTGCGACGCAAGGGCAAACCGACTAGCATGGCGCCATTCTTTCTCGTTTCTCCCTAGGAAATCACTATGAACGCCAATATTCACGCTTTGTTGAGCAAATTGCTCGGCGCCGAAAAAACACTGGAAATCGAAACCTTGATGCAAGTGTCTTCCAAATTCCGCATTTGGGAAGAAGGCATGGTCTCGCGTTCCGAGCTCGCCCAAGCTTTGAATATGGCTTTGTTCGCTGGCGTTTTGGATCGTGTGCCAAGTGGCAAGGCTTACACCATGGACGTGGCCGCCAGCGGCGGTAAAGTGATGTTGGATCACGGCGCTTTACGCACGGTACGTTGGTTTGGTCTTGGTGAGTTGCCACCAGGTGAAGCCGCCATCACCCGCATTTTGAAACCGCTCGGTTTCCGTTTGAACGGTGTATTTCCACTTGATCGTTTGAAAATGACAGGCCGTTCTTACAAACAAATCGACGACCCAGAAAACATTTCTCAATTCTTCGTCAGCGAATTACACCCAGAGCGCTTCAGCAAAGAATTCCAAGAAGCGGTGACCCGTGTGCTCGGCGAATCGCGTGATCCATTGACACCCGCTGCAGTGTCGATGTTGAATGAGCTCGAACGCGATGGCAATTTGCCACTCGCTCAAGCACAAGAATTGTTGCCAGTTTTAGTTTCTTGCTTTGAACGTCAACACCCAACGCCAACAGTAGCGGACTATGAAATCCTCTTGAAAGAATCTGCAGAGATGGCATGGATCGCAACCGAAGGAAATGTCTTCAATCACGCTACAGATCGCGTGCCTGACGTCTATGCATTGACAGCAGAACAGCAAAAACTGGGCCGCCCGATGAAACCAGCGGTTGAAGTGTCGAGCACAGGTCGTATCAAACAAACCGCATTTAAGGCAGACCCGGTTGTACGTCAATTTGTCGACGCCGATGGCGCGATGATTGAGCGCGAAGTGCCTGGCTCTTTCTATGAATTTATTACGCGTGACAGCTATGTGGAAGCTGGTGTTGCTAAGTTGGATTTGGGGTTTGATGCGGGGAATGCGACAGGCATTTTCAAAATGACCGCCAATGGATAAATCGTGAAATGCCACGCTAGCCGCGTTGCAAGACCTCGCCGTACAATTTGTACTGTCTTCGGTCTTGCGCCTTGCTAGCCTGGCATTGCACGATTTATCGGGAGCGAAATGCCCCCAGCGGCGTTGCTTCTCCTCGCCGTGCTAAAGCACTGTCTTCGTCGGCGCGCCTTGCTGGGAAGGCATTGCACGATTTATCTGTTGCGAAATGCCGCCCCCACTGCGTTGTAGCGCCTCGCCGTACTAAAGTACTGTCTTCGGCGCTACGCCTTGTTGGGACGGCATTGCGCGAATTAGCTTTTTCTAGCTTAGAGATAAGTTCGAGAGTTTTTTGGGACATTTTGGGGACGATCTATCCCAAGCGAAATGCTTCTCCCGCGGCGTTGCTTCTCCTCGCCGTGCTAACGCACTGTCTTCGTCCGCGCGTCTTGCTGTGAAGGTATTGCGCGAATTAGCTTTTACTAGCTTTGGATCGCCGTTGTAGTTTTGTTTGGGTGAACCGCTAAGATCCTTGTATCGTATTGCTTAAACCTTTTTCTTGAGTACACCATGTTGACTGAAACCACTTTGAATTCGCAGCAAGAGAACCTGTTAGCCGGTTTGCGTTCGGTTTTGGGTGAGCATGGTTTGTTGACTGACGCCAAAGATTGCGAGCGTTTTACGACGGGGGCGCGGTACGGTCAGGGTTTGACTTTGGCGGTTTTGCGTCCTGATAGTCATGAGCAAGTGCTTGAATGTGTGCGACTCTGTGCAGATGCGAAACAGGCTTTGGTGCTCCAAGGTGCGAACACCGGTTTAGTCGCAGCGAGTACGCCTGATGCCAGTGGTCGATTTGTGGTGTTGAGTTTAGAACGCTTGAAGAAGCATATTGCAATTGACGTGCTCAATCGCTCTGTGACGGTGGACGCAGGCGTGACTTTGCAAGAGTTGAACGAAGCGCTCGAGCCTCATGGTCTTTTCTTCCCAATTGACCTCGGCGCCAATCCCTCGATAGGTGGCATGATCGCTGCCAATACTGGCGGTGCGCGTTTGATCAAATATGGCGATGTGCGGCAAAATCTTTTAGGTTTGCGTGCCGTGTTGATGCATCCAGCGGGCGAGGAACTCGATTTGCTATCGGCGCTGCGCAAGAACAATACAGGCCCGGATTTGAAGCAGTTGTTCGTCGGTAGTAGCGGCGCTTACGGCATTATTACGCGAGCTGTTCTGCAGGTGCATCGCATCCCTCAGCAAACCGCGACCGCTCTAGTGGTGCCGCGCGATCAAGCGGCGGTGTTAGAACTGCTCAGCGTTTTGGAGCGTGATTGCAGTGAATTCTTGACTGCTTTCGAAGGTATTTCTGGCGCCGCCATGCACGCCGTGTTGCAGCATATTCCTAGCATCAGCAATCCCTTCGCGCCTGAGCCTGTGCCATCCTATTGTGTACTGTTGGAATTGGCGAGCACGGCTGATCCACAAGTGACGGGCATTGACCTCGAAAGCGTCTTGATGCGCTGCCTAGAAAATCTATTTGGCGACGTGGTTGAAAATGCGGTCGTTGGACGCGGTAAAGATTTATGGCGCATTCGTCATGCGATCAGTGAAGCCTTGCGTCACGAAGGCAAGATGATTGCTTTCGATATTTCTATGCCGCGCTCTTCCTTTGTTGAATTCCGCGATCAAGGCTTAGCGCATATGGCAAGCAAATATCCTTGGATCAAAGTCATGGATTTCGGTCATTGGGCTGACGGTGGCTGCCATTTCAATATGGTATGGCCGAAAGCAGAAGGAGTGCCAGCCTATGATCCGCAAGTCGTACAAACAATTCGCACGGAAATTTATGATTTGGTCGTTCATCAATATCACGGCAGCTTTAGTGCCGAACATGGTGTAGGACCTTACAATCTGGATTTCTATCAACGTTATACCTCGGCGGCAGCACGTCGCCTTGCTGGTGACTTGCAGCTGAAAATGGACCCTGATCGTTTATTGGGGCTGACTTGGTTCGGTCAATAAGAGAGCGTTGTCCGGCGTCTCAATGGTATGTTTCAGTTTAGACAGTTTTCTTGATTTAAGCCTATCCAAGCTTAGGCGCATACGATTATGATGTTGGTCATTCCAAGGTGGAAAGGCTTGGCCTTATCACTTTTGTCTGACCTCATTCAATTTGGAGACCGTATGCGTAGTATCTCTCTAGCTCTTACTGCTTGTGCTTTCCTTTGTAGCGCAGCCTTCGCGCAACAATCCCTTGTTCAACAATCGACCGCTCCGCAGTCGGCAGGCCTGAAGCGATTGTTCTCTGTCGAGGCGCAAGCAGCGCGTACATCCGTCAAAGATCAAGCACGTACCAATACGTGCTGGAATTTTGCCACCACTTCTTTCATGGAGAGCGAGGTCGCCCGCCAAGGCGGAAAGTTGATCGAACTATCCGAAGTATTTGCGGTGCGCTATGCCTATCCGATCAAGGCCGATGCCTATGTTCGTGCGCAAGGTAAAGCTAACTTCTGGGAGGGTGGCAATAATCACGATGCGATGGATATGTTGCGTCGTTATGGTGCAGTACCACGTGCGGTATTCACTGGTTTGAAAGAAGGTGAGACTAAGCTTGATCACGCTGAACTAGCGCGCGTGACGACCGCCTTCTTAGACGCCGTGGTGAAGGGCGGAAGACCAACCAAGTCTTGGAAACCAGCTTTCGAGGGCATCCTCGATGCCTATATTGGCAAACCACCGCAAAATTTCATCTACGAAGGCAAAGCTTATACGCCACAAAGCTTCCGCGATCAGGTATTGAAATTGAATCCCGATGATTACGTCGAGGTCACCAGCTTCACCCATCATCCTTTCTATCAACGCGTGCGTTTGGAAATCCCGGATAACTGGTCGCACGACGCACGCTATCTGAATGTGCCACTCGATGATATGGAAAAAATCATGAACAATGCCCTGAGCAAAGGCTTCACGATTTCTTGGGGTGGAGACACTAGCGAAAAAGGCTTTAGCGCCAAAGAAGGTGTGGCGCTGCTCGACGATGAAGCGAAAGAAGTGACGCAAGTTGCCCGCCAAGATGCCTTCGATGATTGGCGTAGTACAGACGACCACAGTATGCACATTGTTGGTTTGTCGAAGGATGAAAGCGGCAAGACTTTTTATTTGACGAAAAATTCTTATGGTTCTGGCGTCGGACCATTTGAAGGTTATCTTCACATGAGCCGCAATTACATCCGTATGAAGACGATTTATTTCATGGTGCACAAAGATGCGATTCCAGCAGAGATTCGTGCCAAGGTGGGCATTAAATAATCGATGCAAAAACTCAGAAAATAATCAAACGGCGGTCAACCTGATGGGCCTCGTCTGCATTGATGTCTGGTAGTTCATACGAAAAAAATGATCCCCACCTTAAGGAGCATACAATGTTTAAGAAATTAATCTCTCTATCAGTCGTCTTGGCACTCGCCTCTAGTCTTACAGCTTGTATCGCCGTGAGCGATGGTCATGGTGATAGTGCAAAGCAAATCGCGATTATGTCGCAACAGGCCTTGACGACTTGTGGTGCTGGAAACGTCGATAAGGTTTCGACTTCCAGTTTTAGTTGTAAAGATCGCGTGGCAAGACCAAACAACTGATACGCCTCATTTTTGTCGACGAACCGAAAAAAGCGAGATCTTCATCTCGCTTTTTTATTATCTAGATTCTCATTGTTTGGCGTGCACAGGGATCACCCACCAGTTTCCTCTTCACGCTTCGCTGCTTCGAAACGCTCTTGCGTTTTCGCTTCATCACGCTCCCCGAAAGCATAGTTCGCCTCTAACCACATGACATTGATGATGGCTGCTGCCAGCGCCAAACCTATCCCCAAAATCCAATTGAAATACCACATGAGCTTCTCCTTAGTAAGCAGAGTGTTGATGTTCTGCGATATGTTGCGCATCGACTTTGCCACGCATCACCCGATAGATCCATGAAGTGTAAAGAATGATGATAGGTAAAAAGAAAACCACCACCCAAAACATAATGTTGAGACTCTTTTTGCTGGCGACGACGTCCCAAGCGCTGAGGCTGCTATTCGGAGCAATCGACGACGGCATCACAAAAGGAAAGAGGGCGATGCCAGCGGTTAGCAAAATTAAAGTGATGCTGCTGGCGCTAGCGAAGAAACTGAGTCCAGCCTTCGCCTTAGCGCCAGCCCAGCTGCTCAAACCAGCAGCGAGGATCGCCGCCAGTGGAACAAGATAAAGAGCTGGGTAGTGTGCGTAGTTCTTGAGCCAAGCGCCTTGTGTGATAGTGACTTGTTTGTCGCTGGGGACGAGCGCTAAGTTGAGATCGGGGATGGCAGTAATAGTGAAGCCTTTGACTGAAAAGGCAATCAATACGCCACCTAGGATGAAACACAGCACAGTGACTAGGGCACCCAAGTGCAATGCCTTACGAGCACGATCAATGAAACTTGCCTCGGTTTTGCAGAGTAAGAATGCAGCGCCATGCATGCAGAACATGGCGACACTCAGAATCCCACACAGTAAGCTAAATGGTGAGAAAAGATCTAAGAATCCACCGCGATAGAATAAACGCATTTCTGCATCGTATTCGAAAGGCAGACCTAGAAAGAGATTGCCGAATGCGACACCAAAAATGAGAGGAGGTACGACACCGCCAATAAACAAAAGCAGATCCCAAGTCGATCGCCAACGCGGATCAGCAAGTTTACTGCGATAGTCAAAGCCGACGGGGCGGAAAAACAAAGAGAATAGTAACAGCATCAAGGCGATATAGAAGCCTGAGAAGGCCGCAGCATAGGCAAGTGGCCAAGCAGCGAACAGGGCACCACCAGCTGTGATAAACCAAGTTTGATTACCTTCCCAAGTCGGGCCGACGCTATTGAGCATGATGCGGCGTTCGACGTCGGTTTTGCCCACAAATGGCAAGAGCATGCCAACGCCAAAATCGAAACCATCCATCACGGCGAAACCGATCAACAACACCGCGACAAAGCACCACCAAATTATTTTTAATGTGAGATAGTCGAACATGATGTTTCCTTTGGCTTAAGCCGTCTTTGTTTCGAAATGATATTTTCCGGTATGCAGCGCACTGGGGCCGAGGCGCGCATATTTGAAAATCAGAAATAACTCAACGACTAACAAGGCGGTGTAAAACAATGCGAAACCACTCAAGCTAAAGAGCAGATCATTCTTACTCAAACTTGAAACCGAGAGATGGGTTGGTAACACGCCGGCGATGGTCCAAGGCTGGCGACCGTATTCGGCGACGATCCATCCGGCCTCAATTGCCACCCATGGTAAAGGAATGCTGAAGAGTGCCAATCGCAATAACCAACGTTGTTTGGCGAGGCGTTTGCGAACCAGGAAATAGAACGAAGCGCTGAAGATGAATAGGAATAGAATTCCAAGTGCCACCATCAAACGAAAGCCAAAGAACAAAGGCGCGACTTTAGGAATAGAGTCATGCATTGCAGCGTCGATTTGGGCAGGCGTGGCATCGATCACTTTATCCGTATATTTCTTCAACAAAAGTCCATAACCAAGATCGACTTTGGCAGTTTGAAATTGTGCTTTTAATGCTTGTAGTTCTGCGCCGTGAAACTGTTTTGATTTGAGTTTGCTCAGCAATTCATAGGCATGCATGCCACGCACGATGCGTTCACGATTTTCTTGTTTTAGGTCTTTGATGCCTGTGACTGGCGTGTCGGTCGAGCGCGTTGCGATCAGTCCCATCAAGTAAGGGATTTTAACGGCATAGTCGGTGTGCTCACGCTGATCATTGGGTAGGCCGACTACGGTGAAGGCGGCTGGCGCGGGTTCTGTGTGCCATTCCGCTTCAATCGCCGCGAGTTTAACTTTGTTGACCTCACCAGCGGTGTAGCCAGATTCGTCCCCGAGCACGATCACGGAGAGGGTCGAGGCGAGTCCAAAGGCAGCGGCAATCGCGAAGGAGCGAATCGCAAAAGCCGTATCGCGTGCTTTCAATAAATAATACGAAGAAACGCCGAGTACAAACATCGATGCCGCGACATAACCTGAGGCCACGGTGTGTACGAATTTGACTTGTGCAACGGGATTGAAAATCACGGCACTAATGCTGGTTAGTTCCATGCGCATGGTTTCGTAGTTGAATTCGGCGCCGACCGGATTATTCATCCAACCATTGGCGATCAAGATCCACAGTGCAGAAAGATTAGAACCCAGTGCGACTAAGAAGGTGACCGCTAAATGGGCTTGCTTTGACAGGCGCTCCCAGCCAAAAAACATGAGACCAACAAAACTCGATTCAAGGAAAAAGGCCATCATGCCTTCTATCGCCAGTGGCGTACCGAAGATGTCGCCGACATAGTGGGAGTAGTAAGACCAATTGGTGCCGAACTGAAATTCCAAGGTAATGCCTGTGGTCACACCCATGGCGAAATTGATCGCAAAGAGCTTGCCCCAAAACTTGGTCATGTCGCGATAGATTTCTCGACCCGTCATGACGTAGACCGATTCCATGATGACTAAGATCCATGACAGACCTAAAGTGAGGGGGACAAATAAAAAGTGATACATCGCCGTCAGCGCGAATTGTAGGCGCGAGAGATTGACGATTTCTTCCATGGCGTTCATGTTATTGACCTTGAGGTTTGATTGGTTCGGAGTGGGATGCCGCGCTAAGTGAAGCAGAGGCGCCGGACGACGATGCGGCTGGCACTGGTGCAGAAGGGCTGAGAAGGCGTTGTTCGACCGTGCTGGTCGGTAGGCTCATTTTCTTGGTTTGCGGATGAGAGAAGAACAGCTTCCACAAAACAAACAGTGCGAGCAATTTGATGCAAAGGAAAATGCTGATTTCCAAGTACAAAGGCAGGCCGGTGTAAGGACTCTTCTGCCAAATTTTCTGCATCTTCATGATCTATTCTCAAGCCGAGTTAGGAATGATTGGCCGTATCCTCTTTGTCGCTCAAGCGAAATTTGTCGCGAATATCGAGCAGCTTGCCAACCTTGGAACCCATCTTCATCAGCGAAGCCAGGGTTTCGGGGGAGAGCCTTTGCACGTCGTCAAACCAGGAGGTGGAAAGCTCGATCAATTGATGCATTTCGCGCATGCGTTCTTGAGCACGTTTGTCTTCTTCCGACGCAGGGTTTTCGAGTAAGGCATCGCGCAGCATCGACAGCGTTGGCTCGATTTCGCGGCGACGACGTTCTTCAAGCAGTGCTTTGAAAATATCCCAAATATCTTTTGGCGGTTCAAAGTATTCACGCCTATCGCCCGGCTTATGCATCAGTTTTACCAAGCGCCAGGCCTGTAATTCTTTCAGTCCCATGCTGACATTCGAGCGCGAGAAAGATAGATGTTCTGCGATCTCATCGGCATTCATCGGTTTGCCCATCACATACAGCAAGGCATACATTTGGCCAACGGTGCGATTGATACCCCAACGACTGCCCATTTCGCCGAAATGCAAAATGAAGCGTTGGGTGAGAGGGCTGAGAGTTTCCATCGTGGTGTCCTTTTGCTTGCTTGAATGTCGATTGTTGCGTGCTTGCCGTGTGATTCGAAATGGTAGAAAAAGCCTGAAACTAAGTTTGAACCGATAGATTACGATGACGCTTTTCGGCTCTTACATCGTTTTTTTTTTGAATCTATAAAGCGGATTCTGGCGCGTCTAAATTTCTTTGATTTTCTGAATTTTCACGAATTACTGAAATTCTAAAACATTTAAAAATTTCTTGCTGAGCGCGGCCAATTTTCCCGTGTTTGTGACCTTCTACTGTTTTTAGTGGCTTAATTTCGGCTAAATTTCGTTAAATGTCGATAATGTGAATTTGGTGAGCTTTGCGGTGAGAAAGGTCAGAAAATATCTTTTTGCAAAGTTTTGGAGTTGCTGGCACTGAAAATTCGATTGCTTGGTCAATTTAATTTTCAGCTTTGCCGAAAAGGATTAGTGGAGCGAGAGAATGGAAGATTGGGCGATTTTTCGATCCGCAGAGCTATGCCAAGAATGAATCAAAGTCGCCACTCAAGAGCACAAACGATGGGAGCGGATCATCAAAAAGATCCCTGAAATTCAACAACCATGATTTATGGATCTTGCTGGCCGCAGCTTATAATCGAGGCTCTTTGATTGATGTGGACTTTACCTGCGCACTGCGAGCCTTTATGAGCAAAACTTTTGTGGTTGATGCCAACTACCGTTTCATTGCCGCCTACAACGAAGTGAATGCACGCATTACGCAACGACAGCAAGCGCTGGCTTTGTATGTGACTTTAGTCGTAAGTTTGCTGGCGGCCTTGGTGGCTTTGAAACCTGGCGAGGCACGGGGAGAAGTGCCGGTCGAATGGTTGATGTTTGGCTTTCCAGTCGCTTCGATCAGCTTGGCATTCTTAAACTATAAAGCGGAGCGCGCGATCACCAATTTGCGCCGCTTCTTGTCCGCACTCGAGCAATTAGATGACGCGCACCTCGTGCTGCCTAGCTATAACACGCATCAAAAATGGGCCGTTGGTGCTAATAAGGCGCGTCGATTTCATGACTATGCAACGGCGATCTTGGTGGCCGGTGGTAATTTGATTGGCCTCGGCGCGGTAGCCAAAATTTACCCACATCGTATCGTCGATTCGTCGAACTCTTTTTATTTGTCGATCGAGATTTCTATCATAGACGTATTGGTGATTTTATTGAGCATGGAATGGGGGTTTAAGGAAGAAGAGTCGACAGCAGCTGTTTAAATTAAGAAGGTTGAGTA
>CAYWNE010000133.1:0-12130 GCA_964459555.1 uncultured Burkholderiaceae bacterium
AAGATTAAGTTTATCTATCATTGAATTTCGTACCTTGGTTTCATCTTCCCCGTAGGTACTGAATGTCAAAGGCAAATACCGGTCATAGGCATCAGCTCTATCTTCATATTGTTGTAAGGACTTTTTATCAATCTCTGGTAGTTCAAATGGAAATACAAAATTTGGCACACCTGTCACGATTTCAAATCGATTACCACTTTCACTCACTAAGGCTCCCGAGATCACCTCTCCATTTTCAACAACCGGATCGACTAGAGTTAAAGCTTTCAATGTCTCAGGATCGCGATAGAAGTTTTCTTCGCCAATGCGCATTTTCAATTCCTTCCGGTTTTGGTTTAGTTTTCTGCAGGATAAACGATCATCTAGAAAAGCTTTTCAACGAATTAAAACACTATTTGTTCATTGCTCAAGTATTTGCTTTGAGATCTACATATTTTAATTGCCAATTTACAACAGATTCTCAATTTTCAATTAGTCGAGAGCATCACCGCATGCTCTAATGAACAAAAGCATCTGAAATCGTTGATGAAACAACCAAGCTCAAAAGGAAGCATTCATGCAAAAACCAATTGTGATTTTTGGTGCGGGGAACATTGCAGAAGTCGTTTATCACCACATCATAAGAGATGGTCTCTTCAAGGTTGCGGCGTTTTGTGTCGATCAGAGATTCTTGAATACACAAGATGGAACCCACCCAAAGTTCAATTTGCCGGTAGTGGCTTTTGATGATGTCGAGCGGTCCTATCCTCCAGACAAATTTGACATGCTTGTAGTCATTGGATACCAAAACCTCAACATGCTTAGGCAACAAAAATACGCAGCAGCAAAAGCAAAAGGGTATACGCTGTGTTCTTACATCAGCCCGCGCGCCGACAGGGGTAATTGGTTAATACACGGTGATAATTGTGTTGTCCTCGACGGTGTCGGCATTCAGCCAGGAACCGAAATTGGGAATAACGTGTTTGTTTGGAATAACTCATTGATCGGGCACCACTCAAAGATTCTCGACGACTGTTGGCTTACGGCTGGTACCACAATTGGGGGCTGCACAGAGATCGGAGAACAAACATTCATAGGTTTAAATGCGACAATTGGAGGCGAGATCACTATCGGTAAACGAAATTTTATTGGCGCGGGAGCTTTAGTGATTAAGAGCAGTGTCGCCAACGCTGTTTTCGTCTCATCGGCGACCGAGAAATTTCGTTTGGACGTGGACACTTTTCTCAGACTCACAAGTCTACCAGCAATGAACTCTATCGACTAAGGACCGCATCAATGCTACGCTGGGAAAAACTTGGACAAATATTCGACATCAAGTCACGTCAGGACAATCCACACATGATGGAATTCGCTCAATGTCCGACGCCATATGTGCTCAATAAGGAGGTGATCCGCGTTTTTATTTCGAGCCGCCCCAGGCCCGACAGCAATATGAATTATGTTGCACATCCCTTCTATGTCGACCTCGACCGCAAAAACCTGAAAAGACTAATTAAAACGGCGGAGTCGCCTTTGATTTCTCTTGGGAACAAAGGGACCTTCGATGAGTTCGGCATCATGCCAAGTAGTATCGTTGAGGAAGGTGATCAACTCTTCATTTACTATTCTGGATGGACGAGACTCAAGAGCCTCCCGTACGCCATTTCGATTGGGGTTCTTACAAGTACTGATGGTGGAGAATCTTTCAAACGTATTGGTGAAGGCCCCATCCTTAATTCAAGCCTCGATGAACCGTTCTTTGTCACTGGACCTCGAGTTTTGCGAACGGAAACCTCTTGGAAAATGTGGTACCTCAGTTGTTCGAAATGGGAATTCATTGAGAATAAGTATGAGCCAACCTACCGACTCTCATTAGCAGAATCAAAGAATGGAATTGATTGGGTTAAGACGAAAAAGTCTGTCATCGAACATAAATACGAAAATGAGTGCCAAGACATCTTCACCCCTTTTTTCCATGCCGGTAAATGGCACGCTTTGTTTGCCTGGCGAAGAGCATCAAAATCCGACGGCCAATATAGGATGGGGTATGCCTACTCCTATGATTTAGAAAATTGGATTCGTGATGATTCGCTCGCTGGCATCGGCACTTCGAGTGACGGTTGGGACTCAGAAATGATTTGCTATCCCAACATAATCACGGTCGATGGTCGAATTCTGATGTTTTATTGTGGTAACGAATTCGGAAAACTTGGTTTTGGTGTAGCCGAACTATTGACGACGTAAAAAACCTACCAACTACGCCCGAATTCTGAATGAGATGACAAAAATGAGATTTATTGATCGCTTTGTCGAAGAGTCAAACCAACAAAGGGAGCTACTTCGCAGATTAGCCACATCAAACATACCTAGCTATATTTTCGGCGCCGGTGTGTTCGCGTATGTGTTGGTCAAATTCTTAGAGAAGAATGGCATTAAAGTTACAGCAGCCATCGTTGACCAGAACTATCTCTCTCAGCCATCCTTTATTGACTTGCCGTTAGTTGCTTTAGAGGATACGGTTTCTCAAGGCGCTGGTTGTCATATCTTCATTGGCGTCACGAACTATCCCGCCATCACAGAAAAATTACGTGCACTAGGTTTCATCAATGTTCATCTCATTGATATACCCGATTATTTAGACATGCCAAATCGATTCATTACAAGAGCATTTGTCGAAGAAAATTTAAGCCAGCTTGAAGAAGCACATTCGCTACTGTGCGATCAAAAATCAAAGGACACGTTCATTGCTTCCCTAAATACCAAACTGAGCGAAGACCTCAAGCACATTGAATCACTCGTCAGCCTTGATCACATCTACTTTCCAAGCACGGAATTCGGCACAACAGATGCTGAGGATTTTCTTGATGTAGGAGGATTCACTGGTGACACAGTAAAGGAATTTCACCATCTAAAAAACGGAAAATACAACCGAATCATATCGCTTGAACCGAGCGAAGAAAATTTCACCCGACTACAAAATAATGCGCTTGAGTTAGATAAAAGTAAGATCATCTGCTGCAAAGTTGGGGCGTGGCATGAAAGGACACGACTTAGTTTCGTCACTAAAGACGGGGATATCGACAACGAAATTTCAGAAGCAGGCGATGCAGAAATCCAGGTCGACACAATCGACAATATTGTTTCCCATATCGGAGGAAAAATTAGCCTCATGAAGCTAGACATCAATGGTGCTGAATATAATGCTCTGCTTGGTGCAACAAAGACCATCCAAGAAAATCACCCGCGAATTATTACTCGACTTCATCGCAAAGAAGACTATTTTCGAATCCCAGTATTGCTCAAAAGGATCGCGCCAGAAATAAAAATTTACATCCGTCAAAGAAACTACATGTCTATGATGATTATCCTGTACGCTGAGTTTGAATCACGGGCATAGTCTTGCCAAGCCAAAACCAGTCTTTCCAAATTCATTTCCGTTGTAGAGCATAAAAACCTGGTCTCGAATTGTAAAAACATGCGGATAACAATTCATACCGGAATCCCAACCTTCTTCTGAGATTTCGAAACCACCTTCAGCATCATCTCGTGACCAGTTCAGCAGATCATCCGAGTAAGCGTAACCAATTCTATATGAGCGATCTCGATTCGCTCTGAAGTCATCTGGATAGCGATAACAGAAAAACATGTGATAACGGTTCTCGATCCTTACTACACTTGGAAGTGCTTGGCACTCCTGAACTCCAATTCTAGAGGAAATAATACTTCTTCCGTTTTGTCTATCCCAATGGATTCCATCAAGAGAACTTGCTTGCGTGATTTTGTAGATCCGCTCCTCACCACCATTTGAATTAGTTCCAAAATTTTCCCACCCCTGTCCGAAGATGTACCACATATAGAATTTACCATCAAAAAACTGAACAAAAGGATCTGCGATCAAGCAAGGCTCGTGAAGACTAGCAGAAATGATCGGCCCATCACCCAACCGGATAAAGGTCTTCCCTTGGTCTTGGCTAACTGCCAATCCAATCGCGCTATCAACTGGGACTGATTGACGACGATGAACACCTCCGATGTATCCCCAAACTCTCTCCGCATTTCTGAACACATGTAAGGGAAAAATTCCGTGCTCGTCAAAACATCCCCTCTTCCCTAATGGTATGACTTCGTGCTCAGATATCTTTAACAAGTGTTTAAACTCTAGGTCCATCTCGATGTAGGCGATATGGCTTAGGTAGAGACCAGTTGAGGCATCTTGAGTGCGCGTCGAAAAATAAATTCTTATGAAGTCATCAAACACCAGTGTCTGAGGCGCCTGCGCAAAAGACATGCAAGCGCCAGCGAATTTATGCTCGGTGGGATCAAAGATTTTTCCCAGTTTTTCCCAATACATTTAGACTACCCTTCTGTGATACTGAAATCGCTCTTAATGATTTTATCGAGAGCTTCTTCTGAGTTAAACATCAGCAAATCAACAATTGATAACCAAGGATAAAAAGGTGCATTGAACTGCGAATAAACGGGACATTTTGACTCGATGAAACTTAGAGATAAACCATTTCTATCGAAGTTTTCTTCTGAGTATAAAGATCTCCCACCCGGCGCATTGACATAATGTTTTGCATTCAATGCGCGGCAAATTTCTATGACTCTGTCCTCACCTTTTAAAGAGTGATCGATATCAACATTGGACGAAGTAAGTAATTCAGTTTCAATATTCAAAAATGCACACAATACTTCCAAACTATTCAATAAAAAGCGAAAAAGATTTCTCTCGGGATAAAACAAGATATCCGTAAGGGTTTGCTCTACTCGGCTAAAGTAAGGAGCACCACGATAGGAAGTCTGAATCTGTCTCATCAATTTTGTTGGTTCAAATTCCTTAGAGATCTCTCGCTCAACAATGAAGCAACTGTCCGACGCGGTTTTGATCGGCAAGGTAATCAACATTTCATCGCCATCGCGCAATATTCTGTTGCGGTTAATCCATCCTTTTTTGGTGTATTTAATATTGTCGTAAATCACAAACTGATCAACCGCGCTTATGAGTTGGAAGTAACCCACATATGGGAAAAAATAGGGTTGCATAATCGCCAGCCTTTTTCCTGGATAGCGCTCATGAGCGACAACATGATCAAGAACTTTATCGTGCATAGGTATCAATCAACATACTCAACCTATCGAGAAAAACACGAATAGAACCGCGGCCTATTTGCATGAAGCACTCTTGATGATGTCAGTTACAAAATCGACTTGATCCATATTCAAGTCAGGGTAAATTGGCAAACACATCACCTGGCGTGCAACTTCTCTCGCTACAGGAAGATTCGTTTGAGCGGCCGACGGTAGGCCCCTATACATAGGAAAGTCGGTAATTAATGGATAAAAGTAACGCCGGGCAAAAACGTTCTTTTCTCTCAATCGATCGAACAAGGCATCTCGCGTAAGAGCAAATTCTTGATTCACAAGAATGGGAAAATAGGAATTATTTGGGACAGTATCATCAATGTCGCTTGGACACAAAATCCCTCTAATCCCTTCGAGCGCACTTCGATATCTTTGCGCAATTTGCGCTCGGGCAGCCAGATTTGCTTCAATTTTCTTCAATTGAAGCAGACCAAGTGCGGCATTAAATTCGCTCATCTTGCCATTGATCCCTGGCGCAACCACCGTCACTTCATCAACAAAGCCAAAGTTTTTGAGGTGATCGATATGCAATTTTGTCTTTGCGTCAGGACAAATGATCGCCCCTCCTTCGAAGGTGTTAAAGACCTTTGTTGCATGAAAACTCAAAATCGACAGATCGCCAAAGTTCAGAAGGCTTGTTCCTTTATGTTTCACCCCGAATGCATGTGCGGCGTCATAGATCAAACGTAAGCCGTAGTTATCTGCAATGCGTTGAATGCGATCTACATCGCAAGGCCGACCATAACAATGAACGGGCATAATCGCCGATGTTTGTGGGGTAATCGCCGCTTCGATTTTGTCGGGATCCAAATTAAAGGACTGTGGATCAATATCAACGAAGACAGGCTTAATGCCATTCCAAAGTAATGAGTGAGAAGTCGCGACAAACGAGTACGGCGTGGTTATTACCTCACCTTGAATGCGCAAGGACTGCATTGCGGTGATTAAGGCAATCGTCGCATTCGCGAAAAGGCACAAATGTTTAACACCAAGATACTCGCAAAGTGCCTGCTCCAACATCTGATGATAGGGGCCACCATTGGTCAGAACTTTATTCTCCCAAATGTTTTCGAGATAAGGGATCAACTCTTCAAGAGGTGGCAAAGCAGGTTGGGTAACGTAAATCGAGCCTTTGGAATTTTCGTCGCTCATTCTTCCTCCACTGAAAAAGTACTCGCGGCCTCTCCATCGCACCACTTTTCCCACATTTTTCGTAGTGCACGATTTAGATAGCTGGCTAACAGATCAGGTTTACTCTTGATCGAATCCGAACAAATCTGACGCAATTGCGATCTGATTTCCGCTAACGCTTCAAGGTTTTGCGACCAATAAACACCACGTGCCACAAAATCATCAACATCATTTGCAAGAAAACTATTTAGTCCAACTTGCCCAAGGATCGCAGCGCTGCTCCTTGACGGAATTTTCTTTCCATAGATTGACAATGTCGGAACACCCATGGATAGGGCATGATGAATCGTAGTTCCGCCATTATAAGGAAAGGTATCCAAACAAATATCAACACGATTATGCAAGGCCAAATATTCCAACATATTTGTACGCCCAAAAAAATCAATGCGGTCTTTTGCTACGCCATTATTATCAAATAGATCCAAAAACGTCGACAGGTCTCGATCACTATGCATACCACCAATTAAGATCCGAGAATTTGGCACGCTCGCCATAAGTCTTGACCATGCAATGATGGTTCCTTCTGTAATTTTGCTAATCCGATTAAAACTACCAAATGTAAGGCGACCATTCGAAATCGCTGGCAACGGCCCGACCGGAGGAGCTCCCTCTTCCATTTGAAAAGTCGAAGCACAAGGAATATAGACTAGCTTTTCGGTGAACAAATGATCGAACTCGCCATATGGGATGTAGAAACGATCTGCGACAAAATAGTCCACTGTTGATAAGCCCGTAGTACCAGGATAACCGATCCAAGATACTGCAATCGGTGCAGGCTTCCGAGCAAACAACTGAAGGCGATTATTAGAAGTATGCCCTGAGAGATCAAATAAAATATCAATCTGATCCCTTCTGATAACTGAACATACCTCATCATCGTCAAGATCTTCAATTTGGCACCAACCCTTCGCATAAGACTTCATCCTTCGTGTAATGTCGTCCTCGATAGAGTTGCTGTAGTATGCATATAATTGAATACTCTCCATCTTCGCCAGTGAGGCCAAAATGGGTTCAAAAAAAGACGCGACAGCATGTTTATAGAAGTCGCCTGAGACAAAGCCAATCTTTAGTAACCGATCTCGGTCCTTAGAATTGATGTGCGGCGAGCGCTTCTCTTGCCATCTGATCTCAGCACGAGCGCCATAACGCTTGTGTTCTAGAAAGAGTTCCTCTGGCGTCACATCCTCAAATTCGGACAACATATACAGCAAACTATTGTGCGCAACTGAATCGTCCGGATCTAACTCCAGCGCTTTTCGCGTCAACGCAATCGCTTTCGCATAGTCACGATCCAGCTCCCTCGCAATTTGCCCCAAGCATCGATATGTACTGCCGACTCCCGACGAAATCTCCAAGGCCTTAAGTAGACAAAGTCGCGCGTTGACATAGTCTTTTTGATCGAAGTATACGCAGCCTAGATTGTCATACGCATCACCATATGAAGCGTTCAATTCGATTGCTCTTTTTAATGGCGCGATAGCCTCTTCATGTCGCCCTAGAAGAAAATAGATCGACCCAAGGGCATTAAATAAATCTGCTGACATCGGAAACTTTTCGGTGGCCTGCAAACACACTTTCAAAGCTATGAGAAACGATCCTTTTTGAATCAGGACATTTGCCAAATTAAAATGCGCAATTGACAATTCTGGTGATAAGGAAATTAACCTCCTAAAGCAGGTTTCCGCCTCTTCGAGTTTTCCTTTCGATAGCAGGATATTTCCCAAATTATTGTATGCCGCTGAAAAATTAGGCTCCAAATCGATTGCGCGTCGATATTGAACTTCAGCCTGTGCTAAATCTCCTTGCACACCGCAAAGTAATCCAAAATTAAAATACGACGTAGCATCATCAGGCAATTCAGACAGAGACCTTTTCATCGCATCTTCAGCTAGGTCCAAGGCCCCCTTCTCCAAAAACAAAACACCTAAAAATCGCCATGCGAATCCAACGCATACATCTCGCTTAATGCACTGCTTTGCATAATTCTCAAGTTCCAACCATTTCTGTTTCTCGTATAGTGACACGAGTCGTGCGAAGGCCTTTCGCTGACTTTCCTTTGATACGTTTCTTGTTCGCCTTTTCGCTCCAGTGATCTCCTGAACACCTTTCGATTCTGGTGCCACAAACCTAACCGATGAATCGGTCAAACAATCTCCAGTTTGGTTTCTTAGCACTGTCGCCCTCAAGTTTTGAGCCTCCATGAGCACTTGCTCGTCACCGAAACGCTTTACTATGTCAAGATAAATGTCCCAAAACTCTGTAGTCTGCGGCTCAAGTTGAAGGCATCTTTCAGCATATGGAAGTGCATCCTCGTACTTATTCTGTGCAAGCAAGACCTCAATAATTAATGAGCAAGCAGGTAGATAATTTGGCGAATCTTTCAGAATCACATCTAAGTAAGCGACGCTTTCGCCGTATCTACCTGAGCGATAGTGCTCTTCAGCCAAATCACATAAATTTGACAGAATAAGCTCAACCGATTGATTCAACCCCGAAGCGGTCCCCAAAACAGTAGATGGTTCTTGATTGCTCATGTGTTCGCTCTCAGTCAATTATCAAAAAATCATCAAAAGTTCTAACAGTTTCTCTTACTTTAATTAGAAGAGTAACAAATGCAACAGTAAAGCTATTGTGAAAATAGACCAAAAAACACCCTCAAGTAATTTGAAATACTGCCGTTTAGCGGTCCCACCTCAAAAACTAAAGGGTCAAAATAAAAAATTTACTTTAGGAAACTCCTTAAACTTTTTGAGAAGCCGTCCGATACCTTGCAACAACGGCGGTCCAGAAATCTTGGAAGTAAAGACCAAAGTTCAAGGCGCTTAGCCGATTAACATAACTTGGGTAAGGAGAAATAAAATGGCTTCATTCATCAACACCAATATTGCGTCTCTCAATGCACAACGCAATCTGTCGACATCTCAATCGGCACTCAATACTTCCTTGCAACGCTTGTCTTCTGGTCTGCGTATTAACAGCGCAAAAGATGACGCTGCGGGTTTAGCAATTTCAGAACGTCTGTCCTCACAGATCGGTGGTTTAAACCAAGCGGTTCGCAATGCAAACGATGGTATCTCACTTGCGCAAACAGCTGAAGGTGACTTAACGCAAATTGGCGCGAACTTACAACGTATCCGCGACTTGGCGGTGCAAGCAGCTAATGGCTCCAACAGTGCCAGCGACCGTGCAGCGTTGAACAACGAGGCATCACAGTTAATCGATGAGATCAACCGCGTTGCAAGCGCATCTAACTTCAACGGCGTTAAACTCTTGGATGGTAGCTTCACCTCACAGACCTTCCAAGTCGGCGCAAACTCAACTTCGAATGACCAAATATCGATCACTTCGATCGCTAGTGCGAAATCATCCGCGCTTGGCGTGGGATCAAGTTCTAGTTATTCTACGACTGTAAATGGTGGCACAAACGGTGTGGGCGGTTTCCGCTCTGGCGATTTGGTGATCAATGGCTTCAACGTTGGAGCAACCTCAAGTGACGGCGTTTCCTATGCTGACTCTTCAGGTAGTGCGATTGCAAAAGCTGCTGCGATCAACGCTATAAGCTCCAACACTGGTGTCACAGCAACAGTGAACGCGACGACTGTATCGGGCACGGCTGCCACTGGATACGCGACAGCTATCGCAGCAGGTGATGTGTTGATCAACGGCGTTGATATCGGCGCCCTTGCCGCAGCTGGTTCTGCAGCAGAGCGCGGTGCGCAAGTGACTGCAGCAATTAACTCGAAATCTTCGCAAACAGGCGTCACCGCGACATTCGATTCCTCAACTGGCGCGGTTGCACTGACCGCTGCAGATGGGCGCAACATTACAATCTCAAAAACCGATGCGTCTACGGGTTTGGCTGCAACAGTAACTGGCTTGGGTAGCGCGACAACCGGCGCAGCAACAGCCACTGGTACAGCTGCCGCAACCACTACAACCGCTGGCACAGTAAAACTGAGTTCTACAAGTTCAGCCGGTATCGTTCTAGCGAATGGCGGCGCGGGCGGCGCAACAACTGGCATCGCCAACACAACCCAACTGAATATCGCTGCTGGTGACATCCAAATTAACGGTGTCGACATTGGCGCGATTACAGCAGGTGGTAGCGTAGCGGCGCAAGGATCTGCAATCGTCGATGCAATCAACCAAAAAACTCGTTTGACTGGCGTTACAGCAAGCAGTGCGGCTGGTGTCATTACACTCACAAGCTCACAAAATGCTGGCTATACAATCACAACCAAAGGCTCTGCAACTGCTGCTAATACTGGCTTAACTCTGGGCACTACAACAGTCGCAGGTGCAGGTGCGACAGCCGCTGGCTTGACAGCTGGTACCACTTCGGCTACGGCTACAGTCGGCGCGGGGGTCTCGTCGGTCGATTTGACAACAGCTTCTGGGGCGACATCAGCGTTAAGCACCATTGATGCAGCTTTGGCGAACGTCAATGCCTCGCGTGCCTCCCTCGGTGCGTTCCAAAATCGTTTCGCATCTGCGGTTACAAGTTTGCAGACAACTTCTGAAAACTTGACAGCATCTCGTAGCCGTATCCGTGATGCAGACTTCGCGCAAGAAACAGCGACTTTGACACGTGGCCAAGTCTTGCAACAAGCAGGTACGGCGATCTTGGCTCAGGCGAACGCGTTACCACAAGGTGTGCTCGCACTCCTCCGTGGATAATCGATGAAAACGTAACAACGTTACATTGATAAATGAGTGGTCCCCTGATCAAGTTTTTTGATCAGGGGAATTTTGCTTAAGGAGATTATCATGAGTATCCAGGCATTGAATGGATCGAATGGCAATTCGTTTTCCGTACAATTTACAGACAAATCGAATAGCGCCCCTGCTCCAGTTATTCAAAACACGGTGGTGACAGAAACCAGCAACCCCGTAAACCAATCCGTAGCGGTGCAAAAAACTTATTCGAAGGAACAAGTCGATAAAGCCGTCGACGCCATCAACAAGACAATACAAGCTGCGTCGCAGAACCTCGAATTTAGCGTGGATGGCGACACGAGCAATGTAGTGGTCAAAGTAGTCGACCAACAAACAAAACAAGTACTGCGTCAAATTCCAACAGAAGAGGCGCTTGAGATTGCAAAGTCACTCGACAAACTGCAAGGCTTACTCATTAAACAAACTGCGTAACTTGCGATGAACTCTACGAAAGAATAAAAATAGCTGGTAAAAGCCCTTCTAAAGTCTGAATTGACTCTGCCGTTAACACATTAAAGTGTCATCAAAATTCAGGGGGCATAAGTGGGAATACAATCAACAGGGCTAGGTTCAAATCTTGACGTCAACACGCTAATAACGAAGTTGATGCAAGTTGAAAGCCAGCCGCTTACAGCGCTAGCAAAAAAAGAAGCTAGTTTCCAAGCTAAGCTCTCAGCGTACGGCTCGCTGAGCGGCGCGGTTAGTTCATTCCAAAACTCACTCTCATCCCTTAGTTCAGCAACGAGCTTTCAGACTCTGAACGCGACAACTACTGATTCTAGTGTTGCTTTTGCAACTGCGACAAGCTCTGCTTCCAACGGCAGTTATTCGGTTTCTGTGACTAAACTAGCACAGGCACAATCTATCTCAAGCGCTGGTCAAGTCAGTTCAAGCACAGCAATCGGTACGGGGACGGAAACCACGATTAGTTTTCAATTCGGGAAAATAACTGGAACAGCTGTGTCAGGCACCTACCCTGGAGGATCTAGTTTCTCACAGGATGCAACACAAACCGTGGGGACCATTAAGATCAATAGCAGCAACAACACGCTGCAAGCGATTCGCGACACAAGAAACGCAGCCAATATCGGAGTAACAG
>CAYWNE010000134.1:0-9327 GCA_964459555.1 uncultured Burkholderiaceae bacterium
AGGGTGCATACCAAATCAGCCTGGGCACCTACACGGGGCTGGTAATGCTTGAATCCATAGGCGGCACTTACACCGATCCCGCATCAGCCGTGAGATTAACTTTAGGTGTCCCCTTACGCACAGTCGCCACAGTCGCCCAAGGAAATACCGTGGCGATCATCACTCCCGTCACAGAGATCATTACAAAAAACGCGGAACGCGGCAGCTCAGGAATTACACAAGCTAGTTTCAGTGCCGCGACCTCAGTCGTCAGCAACAAGATCGGCGTGAATCCAACGACCGTTGCTCCCGCGGATCTAACCAAAGGCATACAAACCGACGCCACCCGTGCAAGCGTGACACACGCTGCGCTGATCGGCACCATCTCTCAGTATTCGTCGGACAATCCAAGCAAGACGGTGCCTATGTATCTTGAGGACTTCGCCGCCGTTTTCCGCGATCTTAGCAAAATAGATCCGTATGTCGTTTCAGCTGAGAATAATTACGCGGCGAATGCAAACAACGTGCTTGGTTTGAGTTCAAATTTCGCTCCAGGTAACCTAGCAACCTGCACAACTTCCATCATGTGCAGATCGCAAACGGATCTTCCTCTGTGCGAAAAACCCAAACCATCAAATATCACATGCCTCGACTCCACTCGCGTGGCACAAAACGGTGTGTGTGTGATCCCCAATAGTGTGCCAGTTGATCCAAGCGTCAAGACACTCACGAAAAAATGGGTTGGTCCATGGGATTGGACAGGTCCAACGGCAGTTTTTGGATGTCCTGTATCGGATGGCGGCGTGATCACAGCGAACATCACCCAAAGTGGGAATAACTTCTCGGGAACACTAACGACGGAAGGAACACCGGGGATCAAATCAGCAGATTCAAGTTGCAATATCACCAAAACAACGTTCAGTTCGACTGGCACGATTAATGGCAGAATTAACGGCAATACGATTGAATTCACAATGGGAGTTAAGGGTAACACGTCGACCTTGGAATTCACGGGTACGGGCACCCTCATTGATGGTGTCTTTTCTGGAAAGTTCGTGCGCTCCACAGGTGGGCACGGTTCGTTCAATTTTCACTAAAAATCTACGCTTTACCCAACTTGAAAGGGGCCTCGCGCCCCTTCCAATCTGCGCTCTATCAGGCCAGTTTTTGTTCGAAAGGACCTAACTTGCTGTTCTCGCACTTTTGCAGCGCTTGCAATGGAGTAATTCCCCCCACGGCGACTTAGGCTCACTATTCAGGTCGAACTAGTTTCGCCGCCAAAAAGTAAAGTAGTAGGTTTCGATGCATAAAAAAAACCGAGCAAAGCTCGGTCAAAACAGGGTCCTATGACTGGCGCATCGAACGCGATTTATTTCGAATTTGCGCCTACTCGCCTACGTCAACGACAGGTCTCTTTGGCCGTATGGGCGTTCGGACCTTTGCGGTTTTTGTAACTCGCGATCAGTATGTGCAGCGACCCACCAGGCTGTCGCTTGCACGCTTGGATCATCAACCCAAGCTTGGGTCATGTTTTGCAAGCGTTGTTCGTGGCGATCATTATCGATGCCTCGGAAAAAAAGATTTGTACGACACTCGGCGTGATAGACATCATCTAACATGAGGCGAGTCACCAACTTACGCGACATCCGCAGAGACACGACCAATAAGGCGATCGTCACTAACATTACGCCGATAATCACATAAGGAAGCATTTGTACAATCATAGTTTTCTCACCAATCGACATCAATGATTCGAACATCCGTTGACAGCGCGCGCAATTCGACTTGGCAAACAAGGTCTATTACTATCCCTCTCAAACACAGCCTTGCCGAGCTTTTCGCTGCTATGGGTGGGAATATAAAGAAGGCATCGATTCACTTCAATCAACCGAAAGTATGAGACTCAGAATTTTGACCTCACAGAAAGTCAAACTTCGCTCTACAATCATTAGTTTGATTTGCCCAAAATCGAAGAAAAGCACTAGCACACAAAACAACACAAAGAAGAAATAGGTGCTGGGCGCGCTACAATTTTCGATTGTCGCCATGTTCTGACAAAGCCGTATGTCCAGCTTATCATTAGCACCATAAGCTCAGAATATTCGTACGCTATTTGTCATTATGGTTTTGCAATCGACTCACAAGTATCGAGAGCAAAATTTTTTGCGGCCATTCATTGAATGCCTGCAATTCATCATTGAGAAGATTTTTTTCGCGGCAAGAAGGTCTTGTTGTTACGACTCAGTTTTCGGAAAACGCGTTTCGCCACCAAATAAGGCAAGATGAAACACATTTGAATAC
The DNA here is from genome assembly GCA_964459555.1 of uncultured Burkholderiaceae bacterium. GTDB lineage: Bacteria > Pseudomonadota > Gammaproteobacteria > Burkholderiales > Burkholderiaceae_D > Undibacterium. The sequence goes on from CAYWNE010000134.1 coordinate 2,281, forward strand.
CCAAAATCACAGCGCGATGGGAGCTAATAGTATGCGATTGATTAGCAACCGCGCCGGCACTTAACAGAACTAAGACATGTACGATAGAAATACGTTTGCAATCGACACGGTACGCCAAGGCGAACATCCTCGCGCGGATTGCACACGACCATGTTCTGGTTTAAGAGCTCGCACATCTAACAATCGCTGGGAACAAATGCGCTGGCGCCACGCCGCGCTTTTCGTGTTGTTGGTTCTGGCTAGCCTGCTCTACTGTAAGCTTTCGATCGGACAAACACGCGACTTTCCCTTTATCGAACCGCGCTTCGAACTCATGCGCGATGCAGATACGATAGACGATCAAATCATCACCGCCTTAGCGCAAGACCGCCGTGGCTTCTTGTGGATAGGGACACAAGACGGTCTGATTCGTTACGACGGCTATCGATATCGCAAATTCTCTCACGATGCCAACCGCGAAAACTCACTGATCGCAAACTACGTTTACTCGCTCTACGCAGCTAGTGATGGTCGCCTTTGGGTTGGCACTCGCGCCGACGGCCTCAGCATTTTTAATCCACAAACCGAAGAATTTGAGCATCCCCAAGCCTTTAAGGGCGGCATGGTACGCGCACTAGTAGAAGACAGCACCGGTGGCATGTGGATAGGCACCGAGCAAGGTCTATACTACATCGCCCGCGATAGTCAATCCATCACGCTAGGAAATGCCGATACCGCAACAATGGGATTGAAGGCGAAGAGTGTCAGCAGCCTTCTCATCGACCGCAATGGTCGCCTATGGGTTGGAAATGGTCGCGGCTTACAAGTACTGAGCAAGGATGGAAAACGGTTTTATCCGGTCATAGAAGACAAGGACATTACAGCCCTCCACCAAAGTAGCGACGGCAAAATTTGGGTTGGCAGCGGCAGCCATGGAGCCGCCTGGATTGTACCAAATGACGTCCGCGCGGACGAGACGACAGCAATTCATGAGGTCCATTGGATCACAACAGGTCAACTTAGTTCTCAGTGGATTACCGCTATCGCCGAAGGCCATCCAGGTGAAATATGGATGAGCACCTATGGTGGTGGGCTTAATTTAGTCGCCAGCAATGATGGTCATCAAATCCAGACTATTCGCCTCGACAATAGTGCTCCCTTTGGCTTGCTGTATAACGATCTCAAGCCACTCTTACGGGATCGCTCCGGGTGGCTCTGGATAGGTACATGGGGTATGGGGCTGCAACGCTTGAATATTGAGAATCGCGCCATCAGCACGCTCAAATACAGTGCCAATCGCAGCACCGGCCTGAGCTACCCAGATGTCTCCAGCATCCTCGAATTGCAAGATGGCCGCTTATTGGTGGGCACCAGTGGCAATGGCATCGACATCATTGATCGACAACGAGGCTTGATTGGAGGCTATCGTCAGGTTGGCAGCAATCGCACTAGTCGCAATGAAGGTCGCGACCGCGAGGAAAGCTATAGCCTACCCGATCGCGTAATTCCGGCACTTGCGCAAACCAACGATGGCAGCATATGGGCCGGCACCCAAGAGTCAGGTTTGGTGCGACTGCGGGCAGGCAGTAACACCTGGGAAAAAATCACAGGTCTTCCAGATCCTCAGGTTCGCCGCCTGATGGTCGCAAGCGACCATAGCCTTTGGATTGGCACAGATCACGGCGCTGCGCGCTGGCGTTCCGGCAACAGCGCAGAAATGATCACCGATGAACAAGGTAAGGCTTTGGTCATCACCGTCTTCGCCATCGCCGAAGACAAACACAAACGTATTTGGCTAGGCAGTGATCAAGGACTATGGGTGCAAGAACCCGGTCGCAGTGGCATGCGGCGGGTACAAAATGATCCATCAAAACCCCAGGCACTTACTTCCGAGTACATCCAAAGTTTACTAATTGATCGCCATCAACAACTCTGGGTGAATACCGATAAAGGTTTATTCCGCCTACAAAACTGGGATGGTCGGGTTGCCCAATTTGACTATATCAGCGGCTTGCTCAATTTAGCAGGACGCAATCTTGGCAGCAATCTCTTAGAGGATCACCTAGGCCGCCTCTGGACCGAAGATGCAGTGATCGATATTGAACGGATGGAAGTACGATTCCTGAGCGGCGTTGATGGCGTTGATGCACATACGAGTTGGAATGGTTCGTACAGCAAAACCCGCGATGGTCTACTTCTGTTTGGTGGGACCAAAGGTATCGCAGTCATTCGACCCAATGCCTACCATTTCAATGACCTCCCCAAACTCAACAACGAGCTACCGCTCGCAGTGGCTGAATTGAAGGTCAACGGGCGCATTGTTGCGCCTGGGGTGCTCGCTCAACTCACGCCCTTGGATCAGGCCAGCCGCAATATCGACTTGGCAAAGCTCACCCTCAATGCTTCGCAACGTGATTTCTCCATTGAGTTCACGGCGCTCGATTTTTCTGATCCCAAAAGAACCCGCTACCAGTACCGTCTTACTGGCTACGACAAAGATTGGATAGAAACCGATGCCGATCATCGCACCGCCTCCTACACCAGTCTATGGCCCGGACAATATCAACTCGAAGTACGCGCCACCGATCGACATGGCGAGTGGCAAGAACAAGGATTGCGGATTCCGATTCGCGTGCAACCAGCATGGTGGCAAACTTGGTGGTTCCTCGGCTTCCTACTAATGCTGTTAGCCATCGGCGTACTTCGATTCCTGCGCTGGCGTGAAGAACGTTTGCAACATCAAGCGAGACATCTACAAACACTGATCGACTCCAGTACGGCCGATATTTTAGAAATCAGTCATATCGGCCGCGAACTCACGTCGACACTCGATACCGAGCAGGCCTTCGATCGGGTACACACTCACATCACCGCTAAATTGCAGGCCGATGTGTTCTATATCGGCATTATCGATGACGAACAAGCTTGTCTCAATTTGGTTCACAAATATGAAGGCAGCCGACGTCAGCGAGACTTGCAGGTACAACTTAGCGAGCTGCGTCATCCCGCGGTTTGGTGCGTGCAAATTCAGGAAGATGTCATCACCAATGCTCGTCATGAATTGGCCAACTACCTAGGCGACTTAGCGCAGTCCGCGCACGATAGCGATAACATCATCACGCAAACGATGGTGTTCCTCCCCTTATTTGCGGGCGACAAAGTGATAGGATGCCTGAGCGTCCAAAGTAAGCAAGCGCAAGCCTACAGCAAAGAGCAACTTGATCTTTTGCGTATTCTGGCGAGCTACGCCGCCATAGCGCTGTCCAACTCGATTGCCCACAACAAGCTGGCTAAATCCAATGAGGAGCTAGCCGACGCCCTGCACGGCCTTAAAACCGCACAAGCCAAATTGATTCAAGTCGAGCGCCAACAAATCTCACTCGACCTTCACGACAATTTATCGCAAACCATGACGGGCATCTTGCTACAACTTGATACCGCACGCGCCGTTTTGTCACAAGCCGAATCCAGCGCAGCCGAACTTGAAAACGAAAGTGCGCGTGCTTTAAACTTAGAAACTGAGCGCCGTTCGCCACAGCGCGAACTCGCGCATCAGGCGACCCAAGCCAATCAAAGCAGCTTAGCCTATCTCGACCGCGCGATTGAACTTGCACGCGATGGCATCGCCCAAACCCGCTACATGCTCAAGCAGCTGCGCTCCAAGCAAAGCATACACAAACCAGTTGATGTACTCACGACGCTGCGGCGCGACCTCGCACGCATTACCGCAGGCACAGCGATTCGCATTAAGGTAGAACAAAGCGGCCACCCCATTCCCTTACGACCCAAGGTAGAATCCGCAGTATTGAATGTCGGGCAACAAGCGGTTACCAATGCCTTACGTCATAGCGGTGCAAAAACCATACGTGTCATGATCGCCTTCCAGGACGATCATGTGGTTCTCACAGTCCGTGACGATGGCAGCGGTTTCGACGTGCAATCACCAAGTTTTAAACCCGGCATTGGCCTCATCGGCATGCGTCAGCGTGTCACTTCACTCGCGGGTAAATTTCACCTGGCGACAGGCCCCGGCAAAGGCACTAAAGTCACCGTTAGCGTGCCGTTTTTAGAGGAAGAGTAATGAATTCAGTTGCCAACATCACCGTGTTTTTAGTAGACGACCACCCGGTTGTCCGTGAAGGCTTACAAGCGTTATTTAGCCAACACCCCGAATTCAAAGTCATCGGCGAAGCGGCAGACGGCATCAGCGCTGTCAGCAAATTTCAAGAGCTGCAACCGAATGTCGCTCTCATCGATTTACGCCTACCGGGCCAAAGCGGCATCGAAGCGATACGCGCCATCCGCGCGCAAAACCCCAACGCTGGCTTAATCGCCATCACCTCTTTCGATGGCGACGCTGATGCACGAAATGCCTTGTCGGCTGGTGCAAATGGTTTTCTGTTTAAAGGTTCACCGGGTGCAGAAATTCTCGACGCCGTACGCGCCGTCAGCGCGGGTGGCAGTTGGATCACCGAAGAAATCGCCGCCCTCCTCAACGCCACCGACGGCAGCGACCTCAGCGCCCGCGAACAAGAAGTGCTCACCAAATTAGCCGAAGGCTTACGCAACCAAGAAATCGCCGATCAACTCGGCCTCTCACTCAGCACCGTCAAAACCCACGTCAACGCCATCCTCGACAAACTCGACGCCGTCGACCGCACCGAAGCCGTCGTCACAGCTTTAAAGCGCGGGATTATTCATTTGCCGCAGAGGAAGTGGTGAGGCGCAAATTTGCTCGCCGCAAGATTGGAAGAAACTCACTCTACGAGGGTTGATAGTTGGAATAGTTTCTCTCGAAGATCAGGTAGTCGCTGCTGACTTGCTGCATCGCCTGGCAAATGTCCTGGCAGTGCTTGCATGAATGCAGGCATTTCCAATAACTCGCTCAATTTGTCATGAAGGTATTGGCGAAGCTCTCGTTTGGTTTGCCTAGCCTCTTCGACCAAAGACTCTCGCCCATCGATCACTGCAAGCAAATCACCAAGATCATGACTAAACAAGAAATCACCTTCGCCGCGCCCAGCGAAAGCTTCGAGTTTAGTCGCCACAAACAAAGGTGCTGAAATGCAGCGTATCTGTAATCCGGCGGGCAAGATGATCGTTTGAGCGGTCTCAAGCGCATAGCCATACCAGCGGTTTGTGAACCCTAAAATATCTTCCAAAGTAGGCATGATATCAACCGTAATGCCTCGAATTTTCCAGCGACAAATCGGTGCCTCAGCTCGCAAGTCCTGCATAAAGCCTTGTTGCCGCAATCGCTGTTCTAGCGAGTAATAATCTTGATGCGCGAGTACTTGCACGATCATGTCTACGTCTTCGGTTGGACGAATCGCTGGTTGCGCTGGATCGGTTATCAGCAAGCCCGCAACCGCACCGCCAACAAACACCATCTCAGCCAAAAGCTGGGCCCCCAGATGTTGGGCAACCGTTTCGATCATCAAGACATTGGGATCGCGCGGCCTCACACTGCCAAGCTTTCATCGAGCATCGCTATCGCCAACGCACGCTCACGCGGGCTGCCACCGCGTATTGCATCGAACAATACCAATAATTCATACAAAGCTGGATTACGGCTTGCTGCTTGCGGCACACTAGGATAGAGCGGATAAAATGCTACGCCGCGCGCACTTCCGCCCTTGTAAGGCCAAACTGGTAGTGGATCCGAACCAGAAACAATTTTATCGGCCAATGGTGCTGCAGCGTAGCTCGTCGGCATGCCACGTGATTCACTGCCGCGCGTCGCGGGAAACGCGTAACGCGCACCATGCTGCACAAATAAACGCAAGGCATCTTTCACGACGATTGCCTTTCCAGCCGAGTCTTTGTAGAGTAATTGCGCCGCCTCCGCTCGCTTCACGCCAGCATGTATCTCTGAAGCAGTGAGGCATAGTTCATCGGACAAAACCGCATAGGTCGGCGCCGGCCCTTTCTCTAGTGAGAGACGTAGCAAGATCACCAAATCTTGTGGCCGTAAGACAATTTGAGGATTGGATTTTGGAGCAGCCATGATCGTCAGAATACACTCATTCTCTATTCGCGAATACAGAAAGACTACATATGATCATCAATAAAGTCAAATATTTATCAATAATATTTGCTATTCGCGAATAGAGAATGAAACGATGTAATCGCGATACGTATAACCAGAGACCAGCCATCCATTCAATTCGAACAATCAAGCCTTACCAGACCAAAAACAAAGGAAACCGTCATGACACCACAACCTCTCTTCATCACCCTCTTCGCGTTCATGCTCTTTAGCCTCTCCCCAGCCGAGGCGCAAACGCAAGCCCCTGCCGCGGATCCATGCAAGACGCAAGACAATACGATCGAAATTAACGAGTGCGGAAAGATTGAATTAGCCAAGAAAGACAAGGAGCTCAACGCCGCCTACCAAGCGCTGATCAAACGCCTCGCCCCAAGCGATAAATCCGACGACACCAACTACACCGAAATCAAAAAACAACTGGTCGAAGCCCAACGCAACTGGATCAAATACCGCGACACCGACTGCAGTGCCAAATACACCCTCTACGAACAAGGCACCATACGCGGCATCGTGCATCTGAGCTGCTTAAAGGCAAAAACTGAGCAGCGGACAAAGGAGCTGTTGGAGTGGGATAAGTTATGAAGCTGGGTTCAGATCGATAAGGGCAAACTTTCTCGCCGACCCACGCAAGAGAATACGAAGCAGATCAAGAATTCGGCAGCATCTCAAATCCCCTCTCCCGCGAGCGGGAGAGGGCTAGGGGGAGGGGAACTCAGCAACAGCAAAGCACAAGAAAACTCAAGCAAACATCACACTACCTAAAATCTCTTTCCTTCCAAGGATAGGGCTGGGATGGGGATGGGTTTCGACTTCGGCATCGGGATTGGCAACACCATCATAAACCCCATCCCCACCCTAACCCTCCCCTTGAAAGGGAGGGAAATCCATCGCAAACAACCAGTGGTCGCTCATCAGAGAAACTGAAAGCCATTACCATTCCAACGCCACTGGATTCCCGCCTTCGCGGGAATGACCTCTCAAATCCCCTCTCCCGCGGGCGGGAGAGAGCTAGGGTGAGG
>CAYWNE010000134.1:9337-12085 GCA_964459555.1 uncultured Burkholderiaceae bacterium
CCGGGGCGGTCGCGCTGGCTGCGAATGGAAAGCCCCTCTCCCGTGGGCGGGAGATAGCTAGGATGAGGGAGGCTCAGCAAGAGCAAAGCACAAGAAAACTCAAACAAACATCGCACCACCGAAAACCCCTTCCCTTTCAAGGGGGAAAGCAGAGATGGGATGGGTTTCGACTTCGTCATGATCTATACCAACACCATCACAAACCCATCCCCACCTTAACCCTCCCCTTGAAAGAGAGGGAAATCCATCGCGTACAACCAGTCGTCGCTAATCCGTCAAGCTGAAAGCCATTACCATTCCAACGCCACTGGATTCCCGCCTGCGCGGGAATGACAACTCATGATTTACCCGTGCCAATAGCAGTCAACGTGCCCACAAAAAAGCAAAGAAGCATTGCAACTGCACACAACATTAACCGTCATTCCCGCGAAGGCGGGAATCCATTGGCGTTACATGCAGGACGACCATCGCTGTTGCGAAGAAACCTACAAAACAACTCGTAAACCTTCGATCCATCGAATCTCAAGTCCCCTCTCCCGCAGGCGGGAGAGGGCTAGGGTGAGGGCAGCTCAGCAAGAGCAAAGTATAAGCACAGACAAAAACAAAGGCAGGCAGAAATACAGCGTCGTAGCACTTCTCACGAAACACGACACACACCCTACCCCAACAAATCCCCATCACCCTCACGCAACTCAGCAAACTTCTGCGCCATGGTCGGGTTGCCCTTGGTCAGCCGCTTAATCGTCACCTCTTGCGCCTTATCATTCGCTAAGCGCAAATTGCGATCGGTGCCTAACAGCGCATCTTTGGTTTTCTGCAGATGATCAATCGACTTATCAATCTCTTCAATCGCAGTCTGAAACTTGCGAGAAGCAAGTTCATAGTTCTTACCAAAGGCCGACTTAAAGGTATCGAGCTGCGCTTCAAAATTTGTGATGTCGATATTCTGCGACTTCACCAGCGCCAACTCATTTTTATACTGCAGCGAATTCATCGCCGCATTGCGCAGCAGCGTGATCATAGGAATAAAAAACTGCGGGCGCACCACGTACATTTTTGGATAACGATGGAAGACATCGACAATGCCCGAATTGTAGAGTTCGTTGTCCGGCTCCAGCATTGAGACCAAGATCGCGTATTCGCAGCCCTTCTCATTGCGATCTTTATCGAGCTCCTTCAAAAAGTCTTCGTTCTTTTTCTTGGTCGCGGTTTCTTCGTTCTCGTTCTTCATCTCGAACATGATCGAAACAATCTCGGTGCCCGCATCATCAAAATCGCGGAAGATGAAATCGCCCTTACTACCGCTGCGCGCATCATTGTCTTTCTCGAAGTGCGCACGCGGAAAAGCCAAAGAGCGGATCTTGTTAAACTCGATCTCGCAATGCTGCTCCAAAGTTTCGCCCACCATCTTGGTCGACAAACGCGCCTTCATATCCTTCAAACGCTCAATCGCTTCATCACGATCTTTGAGCTGCGTTTCGTATTTTTCTTTGAGCGCATTCTCCGCCAGATTGCGTTCCAACTGCGAACGCTCCAAACCATTCTTCAACTCATCACGCTGCTTCTCGACCTGCGACACCGCGTCTTTGATTGCCAATTGTTGACTCATCGCCGTCGCATCCAACTGCGCCCTCAAATTTTGAATCTGCGCTTCCTTCTCCGCAGCGACCCTGTGCACCTCGTTCTGCAGCTTCGCTTCCAACAAAGCCGCCGCCGCTTCCTTGTCGCGCTTCGCCTGCGCCAACTCATTAGCCAAAGCATCACGCTGCTTCTGCACCTCACTCAAAGCCTCGCTCACCGCCAACTGCTTCTCGACCCCAACCGCATCAAGCTTCGCCCTCAAAGCCACAATCTCAGCATCCTTACTCGCCGCCAAACGCTGCGCCTCACTCGCACTCCTCGCTTCCGCCAATTCCACCGCGGTCTGCTTCTCTTGTGCAGCTAAAGCCAAACGCTCATGCAAAGCTTGCTCAAACTCCGCATCATGCACCTGCCGCACAATATCGGCGTAACCGGTTTCATCGATTTTGAAAGCTTTACTGCAGTGGGGGCAGATGATTTCGTTCATGGTATTCAAGCGCTTTATAGCTATATCAATTTACAAAGTAATTTAAAAAGACTTAATCCGGATTGGTATGAGCTTGGTCTAATGATTCGTACAATTACCAAAATCCAAAATGGAGTTTCCCAAGCAATTCATTGTGAATCATTTCTTTTGACCGCAACCCATTCGTTAGATAAACCAAAAATCTCACAACCAATGCAGCCATAAACACCTAAGCCGCCACTGAATGTCAGAGGAGCGGCGTCAGGCTTACCCAGCCTAAAAGCAATCAATTTATCGCCAGCAGCACCATTGTTCTCCCTTACATCAAATACTTGGTAAGTTATCGGTTTTCGTCCTCCGGATTCGGGCACGACCAGTTGTCCACCATTTTTATAAATAACGACGGACGCTTTCTTACCATCTAAACCGTATTTTTCAGTCAATTCCAAAATCGGTTTTTCTTGGTTGCAACCAGAGAAAATGACACACGCTACAACAAGACCATATGTTAAGAGACGCATTGCAAAGGCTCCCAAAAAGTAATCAACAATGTATATTCTACTTCCCCACCCCAGTCAAAATATCAAACACCACCTTAGCAAACCCAGCCGCGCGTTTAGGATCGGACAACAACTGCATCATCTGATTCTGGTGCGCGTCGCCGCTGCCTAGGATGGCGTCGTCTACTGCGCGGGGGAAGT
>CAYWNE010000135.1:0-12030 GCA_964459555.1 uncultured Burkholderiaceae bacterium
CGCCACCGCAAATTCAGCGCATTCTTCAGGCGGATAATCAACCACCAACACACCGTCAACGCCTGCCTGAGCTGCTGCAGCGATGAACTGTGTTTGCCCCATCCGTTCAATTGGATTGGCGTATCCCATCAGAACGACCGGGGTACTCTGATTACTCGCACGAAATTGCTTCACCATCTCTAACACATCACGCAGACCGACTCCTTTGAGCAAGGCCCGCTCAGAGGCACGTTGAATCACGGGACCATCTGCCATCGGATCAGAAAATGGCACGCCGAGCTCGATAATGTCGGCCCCGCCGGCAACCAGGCCATGCATGAGCTCGAGTGTTAATCCGGGATCGGGGTCTCCGGCGGTAATAAAGGGGATGAGTGCTTTACGATTACTGGCCGTCAATGCGGCCAAACAGGTTTGAATTCTGGACATAATTTACGATCACGTTTGCGAAATTGTTCGATCTAGGTGTTTGGTTGGGGCGATGCATGCGAGCGAGGAACTGAGACCTTGAAAACACCCAATGGCTTTTGTTGTCGCCATTGGGTATTGAAGAATTAACAGCCTAAACTTCGCATCAGCACGCAAGCGGCTCGTTCAAAAGAACTTTAAACCAGTGCGTTCAGCGACAGTATGCATATCTTTATCGCCACGTCCCGACAGGTTTGCGAGCACGATCTTGTCACGTCCCAAACTCGCGGCGAGCTTGGCTGCATAAGCTAAAGCATGACTCGATTCCAGCGCAGGAATAATGCCCTCAATCCGACAACAATCATGGAAAGCCTGCAAAGCCTCCTCATCGGTAATCGTCTCGTATTGCGCACGTCCTGAATCCTTGAGCCATGCATGTTCTGGCCCAACACCCGGATAATCCAAACCCGCGGAAACCGAATGTGTTTCGATCACTTGGCCGTTTTCATCTTGCATGATGTAAGTGCGATTGCCGTGCAAAACACCCGGCGATCCAGCCGTCAACGATGCCGAATGCTTACCGCTGGCAAGCCCCTCACCCGCTGCCTCGACCCCCACCAATTTCACCTGAGTTTGATCGATATACGGATAGAAAATTCCCATCGCATTGGAGCCACCACCAACACAAGCCGCGACGACATCAGGCTGACGGCCTGCGATTTCAGGCATCTGCCATAAACACTCTTCACCGATCACCGATTGAAAATCGCGCACCATCATAGGATAAGGATGCGGTCCAGCAACCGTACCGATAATGTAGAAAGTGTTATCAACATTAGCGACCCAATCGCGCATCGCTTCGTTCAAGGCATCTTTTAAGGTACGAGATCCAGACTCGACTGGCACCACGGTGGCACCAAGCAACTTCATGCGATAGACATTTTGCGCTTGACGTTTGACATCGTCTGCGCCCATGTAAACCACACACTCCAAGCCAAAACGCGCACAAATCGTTGCCGTCGCCACCCCATGTTGACCGGCGCCAGTTTCGGCGATGACACGTGGTTTTCCCATGCGCTTCGCTAACAAGGCTTGGCCAATCACATTATTGATCTTGTGCGCGCCGGTGTGATTAAGGTCTTCGCGCTTAAAATAAATCTGCGCGCCGCCCAATTGCTCAGACCAACGCTTGGCGTGATAAATAGGCGATGGTCGACCAACGAAATGCTTCAGTTCATAACGGAACTCACGCAGAAACTCGGGGTCATGTTGAAATTTCGCATAGGCCTCTTTCAACTCGTTAAGTGCATGCGTCAAAGTCTCAGAGACAAAACTGCCGCCAAACATTCCAAAATGCCCACGTGCATCAGGGAATTGATAATTTTTTGCGTGAAAAATGGGTGCTGGTGTTTCACCCGAGATGAGAGATGGATCTAATATGGAACGAGCACTGAGCTCATTCAGAGGAATCGTATCGGACATAGTGAACCTTTGCTAGAAAGCGTTTTCGCATTCTCGAATCCTTATCTTTGTCGCTACACGACCATGCGTCGACACGCAAGCGACACTCGATTCGAAAATCCTTAATTGATTTGATCTGCTGCGCGCACCGCTTGTATAAAAGCCTGCACTTTATTCAGATCTTTAATCCCTTTTGACAACTCGACACCACTGCTGATGTCGACGGCATACGGCCGTACCCGCAGTACTGCGTCAGTCGCGTTTTGTACGCTCAAGCCACCACTTAAAACGACCCGAGGCGCGAGCTCTTTTGGGATGAGAGACCAATCAAAAACCTTTCCACTACCACCGAAACTTTCAACAAAAGTATCAAGCAGCAAACCTTGAAACGAGGGGCACCGTGCTCGATATTCTGCCTCATATTCTAGCAAATCTTCCGCGCTTGTGTCGGTTTTCACGCGGAAGGCACGTAAAAATGGTCGGTTCACGCTCGCCGCCAAGGTCTGACAATGCTCAGGCGTTTCGTCACCATGAAATTGCAAGACGTGCAGCGGCGCCTTCTCCACCACTCCCCGAACAAAATCCACGTCTGCATTCACAAATAAACCAACCGCAGTCACAAATGGAGGAACGCTATGCAACAATGAACTCGCGAGCTCTGGCTCAACATACCGTGGACTCTGAGGATAAAACACAAATCCAAGCGCATCAGCGCCCGCCGCAACAACCTCATGCAAGTCTGATTCACGTGTAATTCCACAAATTTTGATGCGTGTTCTGAGCATTGATCGTTGCCGCTTCAAAGGCGCCTTTTTTGTCGAATCATTATGATAACGTAGATAGCGCTCTTGGCGCGACTCAAATATACGTTGAAGACAGAGCGAAGCTTTCTTTGAAGTGAATTTTATTTCGTCGCACTAACCCAGGCAATCGCCTGCTCGAGTTCTGTATCTCGTCCTTTTGTAGAAAGCACTGTGACGTCGGGCAATACACCGGAAGGATAACGTTGCCCCTTACGATCAACATCCACCGCGGTCGCTATGACCAAGTTTGCGCCATCAGCCAGAGTGAATCCTTCAGTCGATGTGGACGCTCCGGCCGTTCGTGTGCCAAAAAAACGGGTGCTGGGTCGTCCTTTAAAGGCAATTGCGACAAGCTCTCCCGAACTCCCAGTTTGCCCATCAATCAATATAGCGATCCGTGGCGTTTTTCCTCTTTGGTGACGAAGTTGTTGTACCGGCTTCTCGAGCCTCAGCATTTCTATCTTTTTCCCATCAAGTTCAGTTACACCCGCCACCCGACCACGCAACCAGAAGTGCAAAAATTTTCCATCTCCATCGACGGCAGACACCTGTGTGCCCTCCCCCAAAAGCGGCATCAAAGCAGCTAGCATCGGCGCAACATTGCCGCCGCCATTACCTCGGAGGTCAACAATCCAGCCACACGTGTTCTGAACATCTGCAGCTGAGATAAAAGCGAGCACCTCTTCTGCGTATGCACGCAAAACAGGTTCCTCGTCGTTGCTGCGGCTCGGCACCACGACTTGTGGCACAGCACACTTACCAACAAGGTGTACGCGAGACTCTGCACTTGGGCTCTTGCGCTTACTAAAATCAAGTTTTGCCCCCGAATCTAGCACAGCCGCAGAAGTGGAATCTTGCTCCTTGACACGATCTAAAGTCGCAGCATACTCAGGGCGGCGGCTCTTTTCTTTTGTGGCTAAGGTCTCATTCAACTGCAAAAAACTATGATGATCATTTAGCTGATTCAATCCAAATCTGATCGCCTCGTAGGTATCAACGGGCTCTTCTGCCGACGAAACCCTTGACATGACCTTTTCCCTTAGCTCATCCCAGTTGATCTTATGCTTGTTTATGGAATGCGCTTTCATTGCCGCGAGCGCAGTCTCGACGTACGACCTTACACTCTCCTTCACGACCTTCGTCCCAGCGGAACTAAGATTAGGAACAAATATGCAAGAACAAAATAGGACGACTATCAACTTCATAAATGGGGATCGCATTGGTTTCTCTCATTAAAATGTTTGTGGATTTGTTTTGCGCGCCCTCCGATCATAATAGATGTAGAAAATTTTTTCTAGAAATTTTTTTCTAGACAACCGTAATTTGCACTGATGGCGATCCCTAGTAGCAGCAACAAAAAAAAGGGAGCAAACGCTCCCTTTCTTTCTAAAAACCCGGTCAATCATTGCAACTCGACAGGGCTCATTTCTGCACCCCAAAAAAATACCCCGATTATGCAACCTTCTTAGCATCAAAGAATTGTTCATCCTCAGTTGAACCGTGCAAGGCTGTGGTCGAAGATTGGCCTTGTTGAATCACTTGAGTCACCGCATCAAAATAGCCCGTTCCAACTTCGCGCTGATGTTTCACGGCAGTGAAGCCCTTCTCTGCGGCTGCGAATTCTGCTTCTTGCAACTCAACGAAGGCCGACATTTGACGACGAGCGTAACCGTGTGCCAAATTAAACATACCGTAGTTCAATGCATGGAAACCTGCCAAGGTAATGAATTGGAATTTATAGCCCATCGCGCCCAGCTCTTTCTGGAATTTCGCAATCGTTGCATCGTCCAAATTCTTTTTCCAGTTGAAACTTGGGGAGCAGTTGTATGCCAACAATTTACCTGGAAACTTGGCGTGAATCGCATCAGCGAACGCTTTCGCAAACGCCAAATCTGGCTTGCCGGTTTCGCACCAAATCATGTCCGCATATTCTGCATACGCTAAGCCACGTGAAATCGACTGCTCCAAACCTGGCTTAGTTTTGTAGAAGCCTTCAACCGTACGCTCACCAGTCAGGAACGGTTTATCGTTATCATCGATATCAGAAGTCAACAAGTCTGCAGCTTCGGCATCGGTACGTGCCAACAACACGGTCGGTGTGCCCATGACATCGGCAGCCAAACGTGCTGCGTTCAATTTTTCTACAGCTTCGCGTGTTGGCACCAAAACTTTACCGCCCATGTGACCGCACTTCTTGACGGAGGCTAACTGATCTTCGAAGTGAACACCAGAAGCGCCTGCTTCGATCATGGCTTTCATCAGTTCGTAGGCATTCAGAACGCCACCAAAGCCTGCCTCTGCATCAGCGACGATAGGAGCGAAAAAGTCGATATCACCCGAGCCTTCCGACCATTGAATTTGATCAGCACGCGTCAAAGTATTGTTGATGCGCTTCACGACCAATGGTACAGAGTTCGCTGGATATAAAGATTGATCTGGATACATTTCACCAGCCACGTTCGCATCGCCAGCGACTTGCCAACCAGAGAGATAAATCGCCTTCAAGCCAGCCTTTACTTGTTGCATCGCTTGATTACCAGTCAATGCGCCCAAAGCATTGATGAATGGTTCGTTGTTGACGAGATCCCACAACTTTTCAGAGCCGCGTTTGGCCAAAGTGTGTTCAACTGGCAAGGAGCCACGCAAACGCACTACGTCTTCCGCCGTGTAATTACGCTTGATACCTTTCCAACGCGGATTTGTGTCCCAATCTTTTTGGATCTCGGCGATTTGCTGTTCACGTGTCAATTGCTGTGTCATGGTCATTCTCCCTAAGAAGTGTTGCAGTTTTAAACAAGATAAAAGTGTGCGTCCTTGAGAAACATAGTAGGACAAATCTTGCGGCGCAACAATGTCTTATATAAGACATAGGAGAAATATTTAATCGATAAAAATCAATTACTTAAACACAGAATTTCATGATACGAAATCATTTTCCTTCCCGTGAAATATTTTTCTGCGGCAGCACATCACAAATTTTCACGATGTGAAATGAGGTTTTCACATTGCGAGACTAGGAGGGATTTAAGAGCAAAATCGACAATCAGCGAGCAAAAAAATTGCAAGAAAGTTACACGAACGCTGAAATCAAGTGAATGCGTTTTGCGATCCTGTCGCTAAACAGTCACAAAACGGTAAATCAGAGCACAAAAAATAAAATCGGCGACAAAACGCGTCGCCGATCAATTGAATTTGCACACAGCTATACAGGGACTAAGCCTGCACTTCCGAATTACGGTGTAGGAAATAGTCGTAAAGACTCTCACTCAAGCCCTGCTCTAACACCAGATGAACTTGGCGTGCGAGGGCCGAGTTGCTACGCGTATCGAAGACAAACAAGCGATATACATCAGCGAGAGTCAGAGCGGCGGGATTCATGATCAAGATCCAGCGATCAGCCCGACTGTCAGTTTTACTCCATAAGCGCCGACGCGCGCTGGTCGGCGCCTCAGCCACCACACGCCCTACCCAGCCCATTTCCACCATCTTTGCCAAAATGCCTTCGATCTCATCGATACCAAAACGCGTCCGACTACGAATACTCAAAGTGTCGACTGCTGCATTAGCATCGGAGTCTCTAGCCAGCACCAAGACTCGCAAAACGGCAATCGCATCCTCAAATGCACTCCCTGCAACTGGAACATGCCACCAACGCTCATGCTTGACCACTGGCAAAGAGGCCGTGATGACCGCGCCGATCAAAGTGATTAACCACGACAGATAAATCCAAATCAAGAAAATCGGAATAGCCGCAAGAGCACCATAAATGACCGTATAGGTTGGGAACTGTTTAATGAAAACTGCGAAAAGTCGCTTTGCAATTTCAAATACAACGGCCGCGATCAATCCACCCCAAGCCGCATCCCGCCAATCAACTGGACGATTAGGCACAATCAGATACAGCAAAGTATATGCACCGGTGGTAAGAGCAATTGAGAACAAAGTATAAAAAATCGCACCCAGCATGGGTATAGACTTGGTGGCGTCGGTTGTTGCGGTAAACAAGAATGAGGTTGCACTGATCGAAATCCCGATCAGTACCGGCCCCAAGGTCACGATCGCCCAATATACAACGACCCGCTGCGCAAGCGGACGTGATCGCTTTACCTGCCAAATCTGATTAAAGGTACGATCGATCATCGCCATGGTCGCCACAGCGGTAAACATCAAAGCCACACCACCAACCGCAGAAAGCCGGGTCGCCTTGGTTGCGAACTGTGTCAGATAGCCAAGGACGGAACTGGAAATCGACTTCGGCATCAAACTCTGCGTGAAGTAAGCTTCTAAAGAAGTTTTGAAATCTGTGAAGAGTGGGAAAGCCGTCAGGATCGCTAATGCGATCGTCAGAATAGGGACAAGTGCCAATACCGTCGTGAATGTCAAACTACCTGCAACTTGTGGCAAGCGAACTTCTTGCAGACGTCGATGCGCAAAGTGAATGAGATTTCGAATTTGTATCCAACTTAACCCGCGCATAACAATTAGATTCCAGCGTTCAATTAAACATTTTCAAAGTACGACCATTGTCGCCGCGCTATTGTAGCCTGTGTTTGTCGACACAATCTCAAAAAAACGAGCCAGCTTTCATTTGCAAACTTGAAAACACCCAAAATTACGCAGCTCTGGGCCTTTACCAATAACTCTTGCGCTATCATAGAGAACTTACCGCTTGACCTTATTCGCGTCGCCAGCACTGCAATAAACTCTCAAGTCTCACCACACAAAACTGAATTCTTGCATGACATCGTCTATTACTAGCGCCCTACCAAAGAAAACCGCTGTTTTCACCATCGTCTCGATCAACTACGCCGCGTTTGCAAAAACGCTGATGCAATCATTAGCCGAAACGCACCCTGACTGGGATCGACATGTCTTGTTCGTTGATCGCCATTCTCAAATTGAAGAGATTGCGGCAGGTAATTTCCAAGCCACCATGGTCGAAAATTTAGCCTTGCCACACATGCCCGAGTTCCTATTTCGATATGGAATTATGGAGCTAAATACTGCGGTCAAACCGTATATGTTTTCCTACCTGAGAAAAATCGGGTATCAACATATGGTGTATATCGACCCTGACATCTTGGTTCTCGATCGACTTGTCGACGTTGAGCAACTCCTTAATCAGGGCGCAACGGGAGTGCTGACACCACACCTAACCGCACCACTCGAAGATAAACGGATGCCGAGTGAACTCGAGATCATGAGAGCTGGCTCGTTCAACTTAGGCTTTCTCGCACTTGGTGCGACACCAGAGGCAGACCAATTCATCGCATGGTGGGAACGCAAACTTGAACACGGTGCAATCTCGGCACCGGAAAAGGGACTATTTACTGATCAAAAATGGGTTGATCTAGCCCCAGGTATGTTTGATGGTTTCAAGATCCTAAGAGATCCTGGATATAACGCCGCCTACTGGAATCTCGCCCATCGAACAATCAGCTGCTGCGAAAATAAATGGTTTGCCAACGAACGTCCGCTGCGTTTCTTTCATTTCAGTGGCTTTGACCCTCAAAATCCTCAACCATTCTCTAAACATCAAAATCGATTTGATTTGGAGACCATCGGAGAAGCTAAAGAACTTGCGCTCCATTACGCAAGCCTATTGATCGCTAACAAGCATGTCTACTATCGAGGTTTTCCTTATGCGTTCGGAAAATTTGAAGACGGGACACTGATTCCAAATTCATTGCGCGTGCTCTATCGTGAGGACGCAGAAGTTCGATTCTCGGCAGGCGAGAATCCCTTCACAAATGCAAACTTCTTTCTGCACGGAGAGATTGGCGAGCTCCCCGTAATCATGCGCGCAGTTTGGATCGAACACCGTCACTTACAAAAAGCGTTCCCCGATCCACTGGGACAAAATAAGGCTGCCTTCTACCATTGGTTCATCAGTCATGGCGCCGTCGAAATTGGAATTCCTGATGCCTATGTGATTCCAATTCGCCGGACTCTCGAAGAGGCAGAACAACAAATCCAACAAAGAAACAAGGCGGAAGCAATTCCACTACAATGGCGAGCAGACTATAAGCCCTCAATTTGGGCACGTGCTTTGGTGTTTCTACATAAGCGTGCAACTGGCGGACAATTAGGACACGCACGACTCACCCAGTACCAACAAGTCACTTCATTATATGATTTCATCAAACTTGGCCTCACACAATTTCGGAGTACACGATTGGCCGCCCGCTTCGGCATTGCTAGCACGAGTACAGCAAAAATAGATCCACTTAAACTGAATATCCCCTACCAAACTCATGCTGCAAAAATAAATTTCACAAGTAAACCTCGGCAAAGCTATTCGTACTCTGGCGTGTTTTTTGATGAATCAAGTGACTCCCATTGGATCGGGCGGCAAGCGCGTTTTTTGGTACGCCAACAGTTCTCAGGAAAATTAGCGATCGAAGTTGAAATCTACCCAGAGCTCTTTGAAAAAGTCTTTGGTGGTGAAGCACTGCAACTCGAAATTGGACTCAACAATTCCGATCGACAAACGATCGAAGTGACGTCGAAGAGCACACTCTTAGATCTAACACTCGACGCACTGCCAGAAGAATGGCCCGCAACACTTTACATAACGCCTTCGCGTTCCTTTGTACCGAAAGAATTTAATCTCAACGACGATCAACGCCAGCTCTCCATCAAGCTGAGGTCCATTTTTGCCGATCAACAAGCCATCTTTGACGGGCGTTTAAGCGCACGACAAGACAACAAGAAAACAACGTCCACCAATGAATATTGTGGCGTCAATGTAATTGGCTATGCGCGCTCTGAACATGGTGTCGGACAATCATTAAGGCAATTCACAAAAGCCTTAGATCGGAGCACCGTCCCCTTCACAGTGATCGATTTCAACGCGAATAACCTTAGCAGAACCCAAGATCAAAGTTTGGAATCAAAGATTTCCACCGATGTCCGCTACCCTATCAATGTGTTTCACATCAATGCCGATCAAATGCAAGAAGCAGCACTGCAACTTCCTAGTCATTTTTTTGCTCGATATAACATCGGCTATTGGCATTGGGAGTTAGCCGACATGTTGCCAAGCCACTGTGCTGGCTTTGATAACTTGAATGAAGTCTGGGTTCCAACTGCATTCGTCCAAGAAGCGGTCACAAAGTTATCGCCGATTCCGGTGGTGAAGATCCCGCACGCCATCGAAGTCCCAGTTTCATCTAACGCCCATAGAAACTATTTCCAACTTCCTTCTAACAAATTCCTGTTCTTGGTCATGTATGACTTTTCATCATACCAACAACGTAAGAACCCCGATGCTGCAATAGCCGCCTTTACACAGGCATTTGGAACCGACAGCGAGAATGTTGCGCTCGTGATCAAGACTCAAAATTCACATCACCATGCCGCAGATGCGGCGGCGCTTCGACACAAATTAGCAGCGCATAACAACATTTTGTGGATAGACCGAACAATGGGACGCCAAGAGGTCTACGATCTGCAAGCGGTTTGTGATTGCTATGTTTCGCTCCATCGATCAGAAGGATATGGCTTGGGCCCAGCCGAATCGATGTATCTAGGAAAGCCGGTAATTGCCACCAATTGGTCTGGCAACACAGAGTTTATGCATCAACACAACTCCCTCCTCGTCGACTACGAGTTGATCGAGATCACCGAGGATATCGGCGTCTACAAAGCAGGAAATTACTGGGCTGAACCTTCAATCGAACACGCTACGAAGCACATGCGAGCCATCGTCAATGATTCAGATCTACGTGCTCGAATCGGCGCCAGAGCCGCAAGTGATATGAGAAGATTTTTTGCCCCAGAGATCATCGCCAAGCGAATTCCAGAACGCCTCACTTACATTCAGAATTCGATCTTGAACCAACATTCGCCTTGACAAAATTATATTTTTGAATTAACTTTTTAACATGAAAAGTAAAACTTGCACCATTCTCGTTCTCTATTACTCGCGCCACGGCAGCACACGTCGTCTGGCCGAATTGATCGCACAAGGTGTCGAAAGCATCGCGGGATGCGAAGCGCGCCTACGAACGGTCCCGGCTGTATCGACCGTCACCGAAGCGACCGAAGCATCTGTTCCTACAGCTGGCGCCCCCTACGTAGAGTTGAACGACCTTCAAACATGCGATGGTTTAGCTCTCGGCTCGCCTACTCGCTTTGGCAATATGGCTTCAGCCATGAAGTACTTTTGGGATGGTACCTCCGCCGATTGGCTGAACGGCAGCCTCGCAGGAAAGCCTGCCTGCGTGTTCACCTCAACTGGAAGTATGCACGGTGGCCAAGAATCCACTTTGCTCTCAATGATGCTGCCCCTGATGCATCATGGCATGCTTATACTCGGTCTACCATTTAGCGAACATCCTGAGTTAATGACCACAATAAGCGGTGGTAGTCCATACGGAGCTACCCATTGGTCCGGCCTCGATGGCAAACAAGCCATCAGTGAAGATAGCAAACGTCTCGCAATCGCAATAGGAAAACGCTTAGCTGAGACCGCACTTAAATTGGGGCGCCGACATGACTGAAATTGGATCGAAAAAACTTTACTTTGGCGCCTCGGCAAGTTTGGTCTGCCTGATTCTCATATGCTTGTCTTGGGAAACAATCGTCAGCCCCTTTAAACCCGGAAACTATATTTTCGCGGTTAAAGTTTTGCCCTTGATTCTTGCGCTCAGCGGTGTATTCGCCGCCCGTATCTACACAATGCAATGGGCTTCAATGCTAGTCCTACTGTACTTTATGGAAGGGATTGTGCGCGCTACGGGGGATGCAGATCTCAGCTCACGTTGGATGGCTGGACTAGAAATCGTCTTTAGCCTGATCTTCTATGCATGCGCCATTTTCTATGTGCGCCCATTTAAGCGCATCGCCAAAGCGAAGCAAAAAGCAGTGACGGAACCTGTAAGCGGAACACAAACAGCAGAGATCCGTTCTGATAAAAATAAGATGGATCTGAATTAAGCGATGAAAACGCCGACCGATTTTCTCCTCGCATGCACCGCCATTCTCGGACCAGATCACGTCATCACCGATGAGGTCACTCAGGCCCCCTATCTCCATGAATGGCGTAAGAGAAAAGTCGGGAAAGCTCTCGCTGTGCTGCGTCCAGCCACGACCGCTGATGTCGCTGCAATCGTTAAACTCTGCGCCGAATATCAGATCGCGATCGTGCCTCAAGGAGGGAATACTGGATTAGTGTATGGTGGCATCCCTAACCAAAGTGGTGAAGCAGTTCTTATCTCATTGCGTCGACTCAATCGTATCCGCAACATCGACGTCAATAACAATACGATGATGGTAGAGGCTGGTTGCATCCTACAAACACTGCAAGAAGCTGCAAGCTCACACCAACGCTTGTTCCCTTTATCCTTGGCTTCCGAAG
>CAYWNE010000136.1:0-11878 GCA_964459555.1 uncultured Burkholderiaceae bacterium
AAGGGCACCGTGCTGTTCCAAGCCAAGGTAGCGCCAACTCCTGGCGAAGATCAACGCGTGATCGATGTGCGTAATGCGTTTGTGACCGATAGTATGTTGCGTGAAGTAGTGCGCAGCGGCACAGGCGCTGCGGCGACACAGAAACTTGGGCGCCGCGATCTTGCTGGAAAAACCGGTACCACGAGCGATGCCGTTGATGGTTGGTTTGCTGGTTATGCGGGCAATATCGTCGCCGTTTCGTGGATGGGCTATGACGAACCTAAATCATTAGGTGGGCGCGAATTCGGTGCTACCGTGGCCCTACCAATTTGGATTGATGCGATGCGCCACGCCCTGGCCGGCAAACCTGAATTCGTGCGAGCGATTCCAGAAAACGTCGTCAACGTTGATGGTAAGTGGATGTATGTCGAGTACCAAAATGGAGGAGGTGTCGCAACCGTTGACATCAACGATGCTCCTCCACCGCCGCCACCAACGGAACCGCAAACTTAATCTAGAAATTGGAAGAAAAAAAAGCCCGCAATTTAATGCGGGCTAAATCCACACCCTTGGAGGAGTAGTCAGATGAAGCTCCATCTTAGGGATTGATTGTGACGGCATGATGACCTTCGCGCGCGAATATTTGGGATTGGATCTGGTCTGGCAAATTTACTACTGTTGATTGCCGACGGTCTTAGTCTCAGATTTACTGATAGACTTACTGATTTCCTTTGGCTCTTCTTTGTCTGACTTTTCAGATTCGGCAGCGACTGTTTCAGGCGAATTGCTGCGCACATCGTCCATGTAGCGCTCTAAAAGTTCATAGAAGCGGCTATACAATTTAGCATCGGAGATGGTCTCACTGGCGACTTTGACCAAAGAGTCATTGCTTTCGCCAAATGGTAAAGAAATCGAGCCGATACCGCCAACGCCTAGACTGGCATTGGTGCTGCTTTTCTTTAAGGCATATTGATCTCGGACAGCGTTAGCAAAGATCGTCGCCGTATTGCTGCCCTTACTATTGGCGGCGCAAACAATCGTGAATTCAATTTCGACATGCGTCTCTGCATTAGCCTGAAATTTTCGTTTGCCGCGTACCGTGTTGGTGTTGGCATCGCTGATGATATAGCCTTGACTGAGTAGAGCCCGTCTCGATGCCTCGCAGCCCTCAGCGCCAGAGCCTGGCACAGCATAGGTGAACATGTCTGCATTACCAAACTCTTCTTTATGCAGGCTGACTTGCTTTTGCGAACCGACCGATGTGCACGCGGTACTTGAGAGTGCAAGCAGTAGTGCAGCGAAGAGCGGAACCCTCTGAGTGATTGCTAAGATCTTGAAAGAAGTTCTCATAGTCTAAAGGGGCAAATGAGTTGGCCTAAATGACTCCAACGCTGCGCTAAATTAATCGGTTGACTGTACTTTATTCTGCCTTGCTGCGGCTACGCAAGCGTTGTGCCGCTTCGCGTATCATCGTTTCAGTCGTCGCCCAATCGACACAGGCGTCGGTGACCGAGCAGCCATAGGTCAACTGTGATAAGTCGTCTGGAATTTTCTGATTACCAGCAACCAGGTTGGATTCAATCATGACACCGACCAAAGCCTGATTGCCATTGACGATTTGATTGATGACATCGGCCATCACCAAAGGTTGCAACTCAGGCTTTTTGTAGCTATTGGCATGCGAACAGTCGACCACAATGTTCGCTGGTAATTTGGCTTTTTTCAAAGCTTGTTCCGCCATAGCGACCGACACCGTGTCGTAGTTTGGACGGCCATCACCACCGCGCAAAACCACATGTCCATATTGATTGCCACTGGTGCGTACGATGGCGACTCGGCCTTGCCCGTTCAAGCCGAGGAAGGAGTGCGGATGCGAGGCCGATAAAATCGCATTAATGGCGATACTGATATCGCCGTCAGTCCCATTCTTAAAGCCGACTGGCGTGGATAAACCCGAAGACATTTCGCGATGCGTTTGTGATTCGGTGGTACGCGCTCCTATCGCTGTCCAAGTGATGAGATCACCGAGGTATTGCGGCGAAATAGGGTCGAGGGCCTCCGTGGCCGTTGGCAAACCGAGTTCACAAACATCTAGCAAAAATTGACGCGCCTTCTCCATACCGACATCGACTTGGAAAGAGTCATCCATAAACGGATCGTTGATATAGCCTTTCCAACCTGTTGTGGTACGTGGCTTTTCAAAATATACCCGCATCACTAACAACATGCGATCTGCCACTTCTTCTTGCAGTGCTTTGAGGCGGCGTGCGTAATCGAGACCAGCGACCGGATCATGAATCGAGCACGGGCCAACTACCACGAAGATTCGCGGGTCTTTGCGATCGAGAATATCTTTCAATGCTTGGCGACCAGCATCAACCACTTCGGCTGCATGTTCGGAAATCGGCAAACGAGCATGTAAGTCTTCCGGCGTTGGCATCGGTGCAAACGAGGTGATATTGATGTTTTCTAGATCTTGGCTGTTCATAACAGGGCATTAGTAAGGTTAAAAATGATGAACCATTATAGTTGATGCATCGCACAAATGCTGTGCTTAAATCTCTCCCAATCATGACGAAATACTATTTTCTCGGTGTGGCCAGTGTCACTTGTCGTACTCATTGAAACAGCAAAATGAGACCATTTTCTACATCTACTCCTTGCTTCCTTGTACGGCCTGTGGAATGAGAATGGCGTCATGAATGTATTAAGGGAGTCGTTGCGGATGAGGTCGTCAAACAGATTATCTGCCAAAGGTTCGACGGGGCAGCCAGTTGATCCACGCAGTCTACGCGGTATACCCGGTCACATTTATGTCTTGCGAAACTCGGCGTTAAAGCAAGACATACTACATATTGGGATGTCTCGCCGCGGCGGATGGGCCAAGGCTTTGGAGCTAAACCGCGATAAGAGCAATCTTATCCCAGGCAGTTATGAATGCGTGTTCGAAGTGAGGGCACAGGACTCGGGGGCAGCGCTTGAAGCACTGTGGGCGATTCTTAAACACACGCGCCAAGGCAACGGAGCTCTTGATTTCTTTGAGATCGACGAAGCCAGCGCTATGCATTTGGTGCAACGATGTGTCGATGAGGCCGATGTGAGGTTTCGACAGAGTTTCGGTCAAGACATCGCCAGCCGACCCTATCGTGAGATTGATCTGTACCCAGCGTCTCGAGAAGTTGCCGCCGATCAGTCTGTCCGGCAAGACGATCAAGCGCTTGCGTTGAACGGTAGTGATGAACCAATACGCGAAGGAATTTTTAAAAAGGCCCTTTCTTGGTTGGCTTGATACAGATCGGTTCTGTGACTGGTTTGTTTCGTATCAAGGTTGTTCGTCAATTTGTGGTAATGAACAGTGTGTGCAAGATGTCTTTCCTTCAGCTCAAAACCTATTCCAAGCGCCGTTTGAGCTGAAGCGTTTCCCTATTTATTGATCGTAATGGTGGTCGGGCGGAAGATGAACTTTCCATTCTTCACTTGGCAGTGGCCAATATAGACTTCCTGTTCGTTTGGACGGAATTCAAGTGCGCTGCCATTCGACTTGCCTTCGCACGCAGCATGTGCAGCGGCAGGGACTTCGACTTTGGGAGGTTTTGGCGGTGCTGGAGGTGGGGGCGGCGGCGCAGGCATCTCTATATCGGCGAGCTCCGGCAGATCCGGCGGTGGTGGAGCGTCAGGCGGGCTTGATGGCTCCGGTGGTAAGGGCGGTAATGGTGGAAGCGGTGGTAAAGGTGGCATTTTTTTCAATGACGACTTTGTCGCTTTGTTGAGAGTGGGGCTAGCCTGCTCGGTTTGTTGTTTGGCGTTGGCGAGGTCTATGGCTCCGCATAACAATGCGGAAAATAAGATGCTGATGTGCAGTGTTCGCATGATTGATTCCTTTTTTTAATCTTAAGTCGTCTTAATGAGTGGCGAGCTATTTGTTTGTCCAACATCGTCAACAGAGGCAACTTGTGCTTCTCCTCGGTGTTCGACCGTGACGCAAAACGGTTCGCATTCGATTTGCTTATGTGAGTACTTATTTTTTGCTCACTAAGACAAACCGCATCTTGCCTTCAATTCTTCTGCAGTGTCCTTCAATGGCTCGATCAGGATTGAGCATCCAAGTGTATGAAGTTCCTTCTTTCTCGGAGGCGCAAACCTGATGGGCTTGTTGTGGAATGTTGATAGGAGGGGGCGGAGCGCAATGCGCTTGTTTGAAATGACAAGGGTAACTCGGGGTGTTTGTTTGAGAACCCGGGTCGGTTGGTAATGTAATAAGTGCGAGAAAAAAGAAAGTGTTCATGTCGTCTCTCCATCGTTGATGTTGCTTGTCGATCCCTTTGCCGACGTCGACATCCTAACGATGGATTGTGGAGAAATTATGGCGATGAAGCGGAGCGCTTCGCTCACACAGGCTTCGATTTTCTTATGCCGAATACTCTAATCCGTTCTTGGGGCCAAGTCGAAGCGGTAGCCGAGCCCATAAATGGAATGGATTGATTGCGAGTTGGGGAGCACAGCATCGAGTTTTTTCCTCAAGTTCTTAATGTGGCTATCGATCGCCCGGTCGGTGACGTCGATATTGTCCTGCCCCAAACAATCGAGTAACTGTGCTCGAGAAAACACTTGACCAGGAGCTCGCAGAAAACAGCTGAGTATCAGATATTCGCTACGTGTGAGTTGAAGCGCTTTCCCTGCGACTCGAATCACTTGCTGATCTTGGTCACACTCGTAAAGTAGGTTTGCTTTTGCGGTATCTGCTGAGTCCGTATGCGCGCAACGGCGAAGTATTGTGGCGATACGTGCTACCAATTCACGTGGACTAAAAGGCTTGCATAGATAATCATCGGCGCCAGCTTCAAGTCCGAGTAGTCGATCGATTTCTTCAACTTTTGCAGTTAACATCAGAATTGGAAGCTTCGAAAAACGGCGAACTTCTCTGCACAAACTCAAACCGTCTAATCCTGGTAGCATTAAATCTAAGACCATGAAATCAGGCTCCTTGACGCGAATCTGCTCGAGTGCCTGCATCCCATTATGGACGATTGATGCCTGATAGCCGTGGTGCTTAAGGTAGTCAAAGATTAAAGAGGCGAGATCCGATTCATCTTCTACAACGAGCACATGTTTTTGCGAATCTTTAGTCATGGCTTTTTTCTTCCGATGCGGGTGGTGGTCTTTTGGGGAAATGCATAGTCACGGCGATCCCGCCCAATGAAGAGGCCGTGAATAGTATGCTTCCCTGATGAGCTTCAACAATTCTCTTGCAGAGTGAAAGCCCAAGGCCGCTACCACCGTGTAAACGACTACGACTTGCGTCGGGACGGTAAAAGCGTTGGCCAAGCTGTGCCAGTTCTTGTTCATCTAATCCGGGAGCGCTGTCTTCTATACAAAGTCGGACTTGGTCGAGGTCCTCGTCGAGGCTTAATACGATCGCGCCTCCTGGCGCGGTGTAACGGATCGAATTCTCCAAAAGATTGCTTAGGACTTGCGAGAACCTCTGTGTGTCGAGCATGATTACAAACGAGGTAGAGATGCTGGACTTGATGTCGAAACTGAGTTCTGCACGACTCAACTTCTCCTTGAAGTTCACACCGAGCTCTTCGACTAAGTTGACTAGCCTGACTTCTTCTAAGTGCAAGATTCGGTTACCCGCTTCGAGACGAGCGTGTTCGTACAAGTCACTAATTAGCTTGTCGATTGCCAAGACCTGGCGCAACAGAATCTGTAAATGCTCTGGTGTGGGCGCGCGCACCCCGTCTTGAAATGCCTCGATTTGGGCGCGAATCACGGAAATGGGTGTCCGCAATTCATGCGAGGTCTCGGCCACCCATTGACGTCGTTCTACCTCAAGCAATTCTAGTTTTTCCGCCATCAAATTGAAGTTGTCGGCGAGTTCTCCTAGCTCGTCGCTGCGGCGTATCGTCATTCGAGTATCGAATCGACCGGTTGCAAGCAGTTTTGTACCGTCACGCAGACGAATTATGGGTTGCCTAAAATGGATGGTAAGGATCGTCGCTAAGAATGCACTTAAGAGAATACTCAGTAATACGAAGCGAAAAATGTTGTCGCGGTACGCCAAGAGGAATCGATTGGTTACTTCATCTGGTCTGCTATTGCTGCGCTTGACGAGGAGATAGCCGATGTGTTTTCCATGCAAGTATAAATAACGAAAATCCTCATTGATTTCAAAGTCGCGTAGTCCTGCCAAATAGCGCGATTCGCGATCTAATAGAGTGACCCGTAAGTAGAGATCTCCGTTCTTCGCCAGCAAAACAGGATCGACCGTTGAAATCGGATCTAAGTCCGGTAATTGGCTGATCGGAGATGGTAAGGGCGGTAATGGTGGTGGTATCGGCGGCGCCGGTGGTGCCGGTGGTGCTTGAGGTGCTTGAGGTGTCGATTGGGCTGCAGAGACCTGCCTGTTCTCTGCAGCGGCACTGCTGCTGGCGTGCGATGAGTCAGACGGTTGTGCCGTTGTCTTGCCTAATGAAACAGGTGTTTGGTTTAGTGATTCAACGATTTCCTTTGGTGGTGGGGGAGGCAGCATATTTTGAGACTGTGGTTCTGCTGCTTGAATGCTCGGCACTGTTCGCGCTGCTTTTGATTTCGCTCGTTGTTCGTTTAGGCGGTTAAAACTTGTGCCAAACCAATAGCGACGATCCTCCTCGTTTTGTGGCAAGAAAGACCAATTGCCGTGGCGTGCATAGGATTCCGTAATGTCGTTCGAAATTTCTTCAAGTCGATCGAGATCGATTTTGACCGTATAGTCGGCGAAGATGGTGAGTACGCTGCCGCTTAACAGCAAGAGACTAATTGCCGCAACCGAGAAAGTTGAAATCAATAAAGCGAAAAAAAGGCGTACGCCGATCGGAAATTTCACAGTCGTCCCACTTGAATTGAGTGAGCGGAGTGTAAGGTTTTGTGCCGCTTTTGCCAAGGGAGGAACGACCAAATAATGGCAATTGGGGGAGCTTCACCACAGTGATGCCGTGTCGGTGAGAAACTCCACAATTTCTCCACAATTGTGAACTAAGCTTTTGCCCTCTCGAGGCAATCGATGTATGCCCTAGGGGCGGAAACGATAATGCTCTTGCGTAAACAGATCGATCCCGCACTGCAGGTTTTCAATCCAATCGAGAAACGCTGGAATCGCCTCACCGACCATGTAGCGTCCATGCTGAGGCACTAGCATTTTCACGTCCATGGTGCGCACCATATTGACCCAGAAACGACAAACTTTGTTCGACACCATATAACGCTTATGAAATCCGCTCATGGTATGGAGTTGGTCATAAAACTCGTCTTTGGTGGCGATCGGTCTAGTGATGCTTTTTGCTTCGACTAAGGATGCGCCCATGTCACCGGTGAACAAAATCTTCGAAGTTCGATCGTAAAATTGGAAATTGCCTTCAGCATGGAGAAAATGCGCAGGTATCGCGTACAGGGTTGAGGCACCGAGCTGCACGCCAGTGCCTTCATCGGGAATGCCAACGATACGTCCATCAGCACGATTGAGGTTGCAAAAATGGGGAACGAAACGTGACCAGAGATTGGAGACCTACAATTTGCACTGGGTACTAAACAGCCATTTATCGAGGGCGCCGATAATGTCAGGATCTTGATGCGAGGCGAACAAATACTTCAGATCTTTCTTCTGTAAGTACTTGGTCATGGCCAAAGTCAGGGGATTGTAGGTGATATTGCCGGAGGGATCGATGAGAGTGCCTTCGCCATTCGATACAATCAGAAATTGATTGGCTTGTACCGCTTCTTCTGCATCGTCTGTGACCAAATCATTAAACATCAGGCAAATGTGTTTGCCATCGTTATATAGTTCTATCGCCATCGCTGCCCCCATTTTATTAGTACGAGGGATCGATTCTAGTGGCCTGGGAAATCGCTTTCTTGATCTGGATTAAGAATCATTCTCGTGCTGCTCGCTTTATACAGCACGAGAGACCTGAGGGGCTTGTCTTAGTAGCCTAAAGCGCGGCCATCAGGATTGCGCGGATCGGAATAGGCCTCAATGTCCGTGCCATTAAATTTGATCGTTTGGGTACGGCCCATGGTACGACCAACCGAGATACGATGGCCTTTTTGCCCAAGGATTTCAAGCGTGTCCGTGCTAAAACCACGTTCTAGGCGAATCACGTCTGGTTCCCATTGATGATGCATACGCGGTGCGATCGAAGCTTCCGCAGCGTTCAGTTGATGATCAATCGCATTCAGGATGACCTGCAAGGTGGTGGTGATAATACGGCTGCCACCCGGACTACCTGTGATCAGGAAGGGTTTGCCATCTTTGAGCACAATGGTTGGGGTCATCGAACTCAGTGGACGCTTTTTGGCTTCGACCGCATTGGCATCGCCACCAAGCAAACCAAAAGCATTCGGTACACCAGGTTTGATTGAAAAATCATCCATTTCATTATTCAGTGTGATGCCAGTGCCGGTGGCGACGATACCGCTACCAAACAGGAGGTTGAGAGTGTAAGTTGTGGCGACCACATTGCCGTGCTCGTCAGCGACTGAATAGTGCGTGGTTTGATCGCTCTCGTAAGGAATCGGTTTGCCCGGTTTAATTGTTGATGAAGGCGTGGCTTTATCAGGATCGATTTTCTTGACCAACTCGTCGGCGTAGGCGCGTGAGGTCAAGCCCTTGATTGGTACTTTGGTGAAGTCAGGATCGCCCAGGTATTCGGCGCGATCAGCGTAAGCGAGTTTCATTACCTCAGCCATCTGGTGTACGGTCTTCGCGCTATTTAGACCTTGGGCCGCCAAGGGATAGTGCTCCAACATATTGAGCATTTGAATGATGTGCACGCCGCCAGAACTCGGTGGTGGCATCGACACGACGTCATAACCGCGATATTTGCCTCGCACCGGTTCGCGCTCAACGGCATGATAGTTTTTCATGTCCTCGGCGCTGATGAGTCCGCCATGGCGCTCCATTTCCGCCACGATTTTTTTCGCGATGTCACCTTCGTAGAAGGCTTTAGGTCCTTGTTGGGCGATCAGGCTCAGTGAGCGTGCGAGATCTTTTTGGACCAGTAGTTCACCAGCGCGCAGTGGTCGATCACCTTTAAAAAAGATGGCGCGACTCGAAGGCCATTTGCCGAGTTGGCCTTGTGCAGCCTTGAGTAATGATTCGAGATGCGGACTGACGACAAAACCTTGTTCCGCCAATTTGATCGAAGGCGCGATCACATCTTTGAGTTTCATGGTGCCGTACTTGCGCAGGGCGAGATCAAGTCCTGCAACAGTGCCCGGCACGCCAACGGCGAGATGGCTTGAGGTCGAACCTCCAGGAATGACTTTGCCATTGGCGTCGAGGAACATATCGCGTTTGGCGAGTGCGGGTGCTAATTCACGGAAATCGAGTGCGATGTCTTTGCCGCTTTTCGCATCATGAATCAACATGAAGCCACCGCCACCGATATTACCTGCATTCGGCAACACAACGGCTAATGCAAAACCGACTGCCACTGCAGCATCGACGGCATTGCCCCCACGCTTTAAAATGTCGAGGCCAACCTGACTTGCCAAACCATGTTCGCTAGACACCACTCCATGTTGTGCGTGTAGGGGAGTGACGATGTCGTAACTCGTATCGTACTGAATTTGGGCGCCAGTGCTTTGGGCCAAGGCCGATGAGAGTGGGGTAGTAAGATGGAGCGCAGCAAGCAAAATGATGCTGGTTTTTTTAAGCGAAAACACCGGTGTTTCTCCTTGTTCTGACTTGGATGGTGGAGCTTTCGATCGGAGTGTGTAGGTCAGCGCGAAGCTTGACATGTCGTGTCTGGACTCTCGATCGCCAGCCTTAAGCATACCACCGTCTGACAAAGTTGTAGTGTTTGCTGAGCCACATGTTGGACTGGGTGATTAAAGAACGTGGAAGCGATCGCTGTACTCTCTATAGCGAGATGAATGGAATGAAACAGCCAAGAAAA
The DNA here is from genome assembly GCA_964459555.1 of uncultured Burkholderiaceae bacterium. Lineage (GTDB taxonomy): Bacteria > Pseudomonadota > Gammaproteobacteria > Burkholderiales > Burkholderiaceae_D > Undibacterium. The sequence continues at coordinate 9,915 of CAYWNE010000136.1, forward strand.
AACCGCAGACGCTTGCGCGACTGCGGTTTTCTGAGTGACTCAGTTACAGAACTGATGACAGAACAAATGAATGCTCTGTCCTTCGCTCAATTATTTTGCTTCAGCTTCAGCAGATGCTGCGCCAGCTGGTTTAACAGCGTAAGCGATAGTAGCATCATCACCGTGTGCAACAACTGCTACACCTTTAGGCAATTTCAAGCCGGAAGCGTGGATCGATTGACCAGCTTCCAATTTAGACAAATCAACTTCGATGAACTCTGGCAAGTCTGCTGGCAAGCATTCTACGTCCAATTCAACTGCAACATGGCTGATCACAGCGGATGCCAATTTAACAGCTGGAGAAACATCAGCGTTAACAAAGTGCAGAGGCACTTTTACGTGGATTTTCTTGTTTGGATCAACGCGTTGGAAGTCAGCGTGCAAAACCAAAGGTTTGAAAGCGTGCATCTGGAAGTCACGCAACAATACTTTTTCAACTTTACCATCAACATCCATATCGAGAATGGAAGAGTGGAATACTTCTTTTTTCAATGCATGGAACAAAGCATTGTGATCCAATGCGATGTTAACAGCTGGCTCGTTACCACCGTAGATGATACCTGGTGTTTGACCAGCATTGCGCAGGCGGCGGTTCGCTCCGGTCCCCTGATCTTTACGTGCAAATGCAACTACTTTCATTTTAATACTCCAAAATAAACAAGCTGAAGAATCACTTCAAACAACTTGCGTTGGCTCTCCCGCGACCAGGAGAGCAGAAAAAGTGCAAACACGGATGTTTGCACCACAAAACCTAAGCTTATTCCGAGAACAAAGAAATCACCGATTCACCTTTGGTGATGCGGCGGAATGTCTCAGCCAGCAAGCTATCGCATGACAATTGGCGAATCTTGCTGCAAGCTTGTGCTGCTGGTGTCAATGGAATGGTGTCGGTGACGACCAATTCATCGAGTGGTGAGCTATTGATACGATCAATCGCTGGACCAGACAACACTGGGTGCGTACAGTAAGCCAATACTTTCTTCGCACCACGTTCTTTCAATACTTCTGCGGCTTTGGTCAAAGTGCCTGCGGTGTCGACCATGTCATCCATGATCACGCAGTTACGGCCTTCAACTTCACCGATGATATTCATGACTTCTGATACATTGGCTTTTGGACGACGCTTATCGATAATCGCCAAATCACAACCCAAACGTTTTGCCAAAGCACGAGCGCGAACTACGCCACCAACGTCAGGTGAAACCACCAACAAGTCTTCGTAATTTTTCGCTGTTAAGTCACCCAACAAAATAGGGGAAGCGTAAATATTGTCGACTGGAATATCAAAGAAACCTTGGATTTGATCGGCATGCAAATCCATAATCAAAACACGATCAACGCCCGCTTCTTCCAACATGTTCGCTACCACCTTAGCGGAGATAGCCACACGAGCAGAGCGTGGGCGACGATCTTGACGCGCATAACCAAAATACGGAATCGCTGCGGTAATACGTCCAGCTGAGGCGCGCTTTAAGGCGTCAACCATCAGCATAATTTCCATCAAGTTGTCGTTGGTTGGTGCGCATGTCGATTGCAACACGAACACATCTTTGCCGCGCACGTTTTCGTTAATTTCGACGGCCACTTCGCCATCAGAAAACTTGGAAACGTCTGCCTTACCAAGTTGAATGCCGAGTTGCTTTGCAACACCTGCAGCAAGCGCAGGATTAGCATTCCCAGTAAAGACCATCATGTTATTGAGCGCGTGTGCCATGAGATCACCTAAGGAAACTGAAGGAATAAAGAAATCCACTTTCAGAGCGCTTGTTCAGTATCAAGATTTAAATTCTTGTTGTAATGATTACTGAAATTGCGGCCGTAAAAACCGAAAAGCCGCCGCATCATGTTGTATGCGGCGGCTTGTATTCAATGGCAGGGGAAAAAGGATTCGAACCTTTGCATGCCGGAATCAAAATCCGGTGCCT
>CAYWNE010000137.1:0-11800 GCA_964459555.1 uncultured Burkholderiaceae bacterium
GACTACCCGCAAAACTAATGAACCGCTAACAGAACGCACATCAAAGCGTTCAGCATAGAGCCGATCAGCTCCCACGCACAGGGTTCACTTCTTCAGAAATTCGGAACCATTCAGAGTTAGCGCTGATGCATTTTCTTATCATTCGGTTCTCGCCTTCATGTGCAAGATGAAAAATTCAAGAATGATAGAAAGGTGAAATGGCACCGCACAAAGCTAAGATACATCATCTCGACTTACTTTGCGCCTTTGCTGATGGATTTTGTCCTGTTTTTGTCACCGCTGTCGGCAATGACGAGGCCAGTCGCCCCCATACTACTTATTCACCCCCGACAACTCGCGTGAGGATGAAACTAAAAAGGCTCTACCTATGGCAGAGCCTCTTGTTTGAAGCTTTCGCTTCCAGCTAATTGTGCGCTTAGAATTAAGCAGCAACAACCATTGCTGTTTGACGCTTCAATGCACCTTTGATTGCAAATTTAACTTTGCCATCAACCAATGCATACAAAGTGTGGTCTTTACCCATACCAACGCCTTCACCAGCGTGTACTTTTGTACCGCGTTGACGAACGATGATACCGCCAGCGTTGATAGCTTGGCCGCCGTAAACTTTAACGCCTAAGCGTTTTGACTCTGAGTCACGGCCGTTGCGCGTGGTGCCGCCGCCTTTTTTATGTGCCATTTAATAGCTCCTTGGATTCTAATGAGTGCTTACGTTAATGAACAGTTAAGATTAACCGTTGATAGAAACGATTTGCAGTTCAGTGTAGTTTTGGCGATGGCCTTGACGCTTTTGGTAGTGCTTACGACGACGCATTTTGAAAATGCGGACTTTGTCGTGACGACCTTGGCTGATAACCTTAGCGAGCACCGTAGCACCTGCGACCAAAGGAGCACCAAACTTAATGGATTCTCCAGCGCCCAAAGCGAGCACTTGATCAAGGGTGATTTCGGAGCCAATGTCTGCAGGTATCTGTTCTACTTTAAGTTTTTCACCAGCAGCAACTTTATATTGTTTGCCACCGGTTTTTATGACCGCGTACATGTGAAACCTCATCAATAAAATTTAGGGATATTCCCGGATACTCCCTCATCCCAGAGCACTTGAGCGTTTTACCAATTTGGTGAACCAGGTGCCCATGAAAAATCAGGGGAACTGCGGATTATACACAGGACTACCGCTTCGGTCAAAGGCTTTCTGCACATTTTTTCAGCAGAGCTTGCCAAAAATTCAGGAAAATTTGCTTAAAAATGAAGTGCTTAGCGAAAGTTCCACAAACCACCTCGTTCAAGCACATTAAGCTTTTAATGCTTACGCAAAGCTTGAATCGCCTTCCACGTTTCAGCCTGACGCCACTTAGGCGCGGCCAACTGCAAATCCCATAAAGCCATGCCGACGCCTAGCTTCTTGGCTTCTTGGATATGATCAAGCACACCCGCCCCTATCCCACCCTGTGCGACTTGATCGCCGTCGCCCCATGTATCTAACCAGGTCGGGAAACCCATCACGATTTGGTGTTTTTGATAACCTGCTTGCAAACCATATTGTAGCTGCCAGCTGTACTTAAACATCGCCGCACCGTTCTCGCAGACTTGCCCACCTTCAGGGGTGAAAGTGGCAACGCTACCTTCATAAAGATCTTGGTAACCCATACTATGAATCGCATCGACCTTGCCACGCCAATCTGGCCACCAAGACATGTTCGGTGCATTCACGCACGGGCTATGGAAACTATCGACGGTCAAGAACTTGCCTTGCTGTTTTAGTTGACCGGACAGCGACGCCACGAAGGCGGCGTAGGCTTTACGATCAGCATCAAGATGCCCTTCGCCTTCGAGATCCAGATCGATTCCATCTAGATCGTACTTTTTCATTTCCTTAATCAGCACTGAAGCGAACTGCTTGGGATGATCGGCAAAAGCACGGCGCGCCAAAGTCCAATCCCACTTCTTCATTACTTGCGAATTGTTGTAGACCGTGAGCATCACTTGAATCTTGCGTTCCTTAGCCCATGCAACGAGCTCGCGCACCTGGGTTTCTGTAACAGGTTTGCCGCTTTCATCAACCGGCGCAAAAACCAAGGACTTTCCGTCGGCGCTAGGGTTCCAAAATTGCAGACCAATCCGTGTCAAGCCTTGGGCAATTGCGGGATCAGCATTCAAAGCCTCGCGTGATTTTTCAATCCCATAGGCTGGGATCCAACCGACGACATGAACCCGAGAATCAGCTTGCTTCACTGTGCTTTGCGCTTGCGCCAAGGCACTCACCACTGTGATACCAGCAATCAATGTACGACATAAAGAGGAAAACAATAGCTTCATAAGGCAGATCCATATCGAGCAAAGACGCTCGAGAAAATGAGGTAAGCCATCATTGTTGACAAGTTTTTCGAATTTCGCAATTGGTATTTTACTGGTATCTCCACAAGCTCACAGTCCGATGGCAAACACTCTCAAATGGTATTAGCACTACGATGCAACAGCATGGCTTACCCATGCAAAATACGAGTCTATTGTGAAGTCCTCTTGCCCCTCGCAAAGTACGTTCAATCACCTGTTGCTCTCACCGGATGCTCGCTGTCACAGTGCTCCTTTTGGCAAGAACGGCCGCGCGTCGTATAATCACGCCCAATTCTTCTATGGCTTTTTTGCAGGATTCACCTTGTCCGCCACGCCCAACCAACAAACTATCAACCAATTAATCGCACCAGACATGGCGGCGGTCAATCAGGTTATCCGTGAACAACTCCACTCTGATGTCGCCCTCGTGAGTCAAATCTCCGAGTACATCATCAATGCCGGCGGCAAACGCATACGACCGGTTTTGGTCTTGCTGATGGCCAATGCCTATGGTTATCAGGGTAAGCATCATTTTGACCTAGCGGCGATTGTCGAATTCATTCACACCGCGACGCTGTTGCACGATGATGTGGTCGATGAGTCTTCCATGCGACGTGGGCGTCAAACTGCGAATGCCTTATTTGGCAATGCAGCCTCAGTCTTAGTTGGTGACTTCTTGTACTCTCGCGCCTTCCAAATGATGGTGAACATCGACAGCATGCAAGTCATGCGCATTTTGGCGGACGCGACCAATGTCATCGCTGAGGGCGAGGTATTACAGCTTTTGAATATGCACGACCCTGACGTGACCGAAGAGCGTTACCTCGAAGTCATTCGCTGCAAGACCGCAAAATTATTTGAGGCCGCAGCCGAAATCGGCGCCTTGATCAGCGGCGCAACACCTGCACAAATTGCCGCCGCTGGCGAATACGGTCGTAGTCTTGGAACAGCATTTCAATTAATTGACGACGTGCTCGATTACTCAGGCAAGGCAGAAGAAATCGGCAAAAATGTCGGCGACGATTTGCGTGAAGGCAAACCAACCTTACCGCTGATCTATCTCATGAAACACGGCAACGAAGATGACCGTCAACTGGTGCGCACCTGTATCGAGCAGGGCGATGAATCGAAATTCGACGCAATCCTGAGCGCCATCACCAATTCCGGCGCTTTGGCTTACACCAAACAACAAGCGGATCAAGCGGCACAGCGAGCCTCCAGCGCGATCGCCGATTTGCCGGCTTCAGCTTTCAAACAAGCACTGCAAGATTTGGCCTTTCTGGCGGTGAATCGCAACCATTAATGAGATTCATACGCGCCCGCCTAAATTAAGCAGCAGAGTTGCAATTGGTCGCTCCGCAAGCGCCAATCGCACACTGCGTTTTGGGTGAAATTACAACACTCCTTCTTCGTCAATGGACATGTCGGCTTTCGCCGCGATCTCGAGGTCCAGCTAGCAATTCATCTTTTTCATCGATCGCCAGAATAGGCATCGGCAGGATCGCCTGCACTATGAAAATCACTGAAATCACCCCAATCCCAAGGAGCATTCATCTCCGCCAGCAAGTACCAGTGGGCTATCTGAAAACCAAAGTGCGCGCCAAATCCAGCAGTTAAGTAACATTTTTCAAACAATTCTGGCGTACGACTCATCCTTCTAGACATTGCCCTGTGCAAAACTTTCAAAGTATCATAAACGCTTGAAAAACAAATACTAATATGCGTTTGCTCAAGCATAAACTGAACTCCTTAGTGGTTTACAAATAAAGAGCAAAGCTGCATTATCACAGAGCAACTACCGATTACACTTTTTTTCGACAAGAACTATGTCCGCTGTCCCACCAAATGCCTCTATTTCCATGCCCGTGTCAGGGCTTGCGCGGGCACTCGCCCAAGCAAATCTGGTTACAGGGCCACAGATCGAGGCCGCCCAGAAAAAAAGCCAAATCGAGAAGAGTACTTTTCTTGACGCACTGATTCAGAGTGGTGCAATCAACACCCGTGATTTAGCAAGTTTTTGCTCCGAAACTTTCGGCTATCCTCAATTAGACCTGAACCTCATCGACGAAGCGCAGTTACCGGAAAAGGTTATTGACGTCAAGATGATGCAAAGTAATCGCGTCTTGGCCTTATCCAAGAAAGGGAACAAAGTTGCCGTCGCGATTTCTGACCCAACAAATTCGACCGCGATCGATCAAATCAAGTTTCAGACCGGCTTGAGTGTCGACATCATCATCGTTCAGCATGATGTATTGACTAAGCTCATCGACAAGCTAAGCAAGACGTCCGAACAGTCAATTACGGATCTTGCCTCGGATGATTACGAACTAGAATTCTCTGAAGAGGATATGAATTCTGGCGTGGCGGATACAAGCCAAGCTGCCGCCGAAATCGATGATGCACCTGTCGTCAAATTCTTGCAGAAGATGCTAATTGACGCGATCAACATGGGCGCATCCGATTTACACTTCGAGCCCTTCGAAAAATTTTACCGAATTCGTTTCCGTGTCGACGGTGAGTTGCGCGAAATTGCACAACCCCCTTTGGCAATTAAAGACAAGCTAGTGTCACGGATCAAAGTTATTTCCAAACTCGACATTTCAGAAAAGCGCGTGCCACAAGACGGTCGCATGAAGCTGGTACTGTCGCCGACCAAAGCCATCGATTTCCGCGTCAGTACTTTGCCTACTTTATTCGGCGAAAAAATCGTTATGCGTATTTTGGATGGTTCGCAAGCCCAATTGGGTATCGATGCCCTCGGTTACGATCCAGATCAAAAAGAGGTGTTACTCGAAGCGATTCATCGTCCATACGGCATGGTGCTAGTAACAGGTCCAACCGGTTCAGGTAAAACGGTTTCTTTGTACACGTGTCTAAACATCGTCAACAAGCCTGGCATCAATATTTCTACTGCCGAAGATCCGGCTGAGATTAACTTACCCGGTGTGAACCAGGTGAACGTCAATGACAAAGCGGGCCTCACCTTTCCGGTCGCTCTGAAAGCTTTCTTGCGTCAAGATCCGGACATCATCATGGTTGGTGAGATTCGTGACTTGGAAACGGCTGACATCGCGATCAAGGCAGCGCAAACAGGTCATATGGTGTTCTCCACCTTGCACACCAACGATGCGCCTTCAACACTGACTCGCTTGATGAACATGGGCGTGGCACCGTTTAACATCGCCTCTTCAGTGATCTTGATTACAGCGCAACGTTTGGCGCGTCGACTCTGTACTTGCAAGCAGCACGTTGAAGTACTTGATGAAGTATTATTGCAAGCGGGCTTCTTGGAAGAAGAGCTCGATGGAACATGGCGTCCATATGGCCCCATCGGTTGCGAAAGATGTAACGGCACAGGCTACAAAGGTCGCGTCGGTATTTATCAAATCATGCCAATTACTGAAGCGATTGAGAAAATCATTCTAGCGAATGGCACCTCGCTCGAAATCCGGAAACAGTCAGAAGCCGAAGGCGTTAAGGGCTTGCGACGATCAGGACTGCAGAAAGTACGTCAAGGTTTAACCAGCCTTGAAGAAGTTCTGGGCTGTACAAACGAATAAACGATCAAGGCTCACTTAAATGGCAACAGCACAAAATAAAGTTACCAAATCGAACCAAGTCAAGGAAGTCCTTTACGCTTGGGAAGGTAAAGATAAGCAAGGCAAAACTGTTCGAGGTGAACTCCGGGCTCAAGGTGAAGCCGTCGTCAATGCGACCCTTCGTCGGCAAGGCATCATTGTTACCAAAGTTAAAAAGAAGTCCTATAGCACAGGCAAGAAAATCACCGAGAAAGATATCGCGCTTTTCACACGACAACTTGCTACCATGATGAAAGCTGGCGTTCCGCTACTTCAATCGTTTGACATCGTTGGCAAAGGACATGCGAATCCCTCAGTTTCCAAGCTGCTCATGGATATCCGTAACGATATCGAAACAGGTACCAGCTTGAATCAGGCTTTCCGAAAGTATCCACTCTACTTTGACGCTCTTTTCTGTAACTTGGTCGGAGCTGGTGAGGCCGCCGGTATTCTCGAAGAATTGTTAGGCCGTCTCGCAACCTACAAAGAAAAAACACTGGCTATCAAAGCCAAAATCAAATCCGCATTAACCTATCCGATCGCAATTTTAGTGATCGCGTTTGTTGTGACCGCCGTTATTATGATTTGGGTGGTCCCTGCGTTTAAAGAAGTTTTCACCAGCTTCGGCGCTGACCTCCCAGCGCCAACTTTGATTGTGATGGGCATCTCGGACTTCTTTGTCCGTAATTGGTACTTCATCTTTGGTGGCATTTTTGGTGCAATCTATTTCTTTTTCCAAACTTGGCGTCGCTCACTTGAAATGCAAAGGTTTATGGATAGGGCACTTCTCCAAGCCCCAATTTTTGGCGACGTGATTCGCAAAGCAACGATTGCACGTTGGACCCGAACCTTAGCGACCATGTTTGCCGCGGGTGTTCCATTGGTTGAAGCATTAGACTCCGTAGGTGGCGCATCAGGGAATGCCGTCTACTTGGATGCAACCATCAAAATTCAGACCGAAATTACTATTGGTACCAGCCTGACCGTGGCCATGCAAAACGCCAATGTTTTCCCATCAATGGTTACACAAATGGTGGCGATCGGTGAGGAGTCTGGTGCTCTGGACGCAATGCTAGGAAAGGTCGCAGACTTCTATGAAGAGGAAGTTAACGAGGCCGTAGCCGCTCTCTCCAGTTTGATGGAACCAATGATTATGGCGATTCTTGGTATCGTCATTGGTGGTCTGGTTGTTGCGATGTATTTGCCAATTTTCAAACTTGGTTCTGTCGTCTGATGAGTGGTATTTTATTTTTCGCGCCTCCGCATACAATCACCAGTGTCATTTTTATCGCGGTGATAGGCTTAATTGTTGGCAGTTTCTTGAACGTCGTCATTCATCGACTGCCAATTATGATGCAACACGAAATTGACAACTTCGTCGCGAGTGAGTCTGGCAAGCCCGAACCGCATACTGGACGCTACAACCTTATGCTCCCTCGTTCAGCCTGCCCGCATTGCGGGCATCTGATCAGTGCGACTGAAAACATTCCGGTCTTCAGCTATCTCTTTTTGCGGGGGAAATGCGCCTCTTGTCAGGCAAAAATCTCCGTACGCTATCCTTTGGTTGAACTCTTGACCTCATTCCTATCCGCATATGTGGTGTGGACATTCGGCAGTGGCGTTCAAGGCTTAGCATCAGTGGTCTTTGTTTGGTTCATCATCGCTTTGACCTATATCGACTACGACACTAAACTACTCCCAGATAGTCTTACCCTTCCCTTGATGTGGCTGGGACTATTGGTCAACGCCCACAGTGCGCCTTTTAGTAGTTTGCATGATGCAGTTCTCGGTGCATGCATTGGCTATCTCTCATTATGGTCAGTTTATTGGCTGTTCAAATTACTGACAGGAAAAGAAGGAATGGGATATGGCGATTTCAAGCTCTTGGCTGCATTGGGAGCTTGGCTGGGATGGGCCAATCTTCCACTAATAATTTTACTTTCATCGCTTGTAGGAGCGGTTATTGGCGTCTCGCTCATTCTTGCAAAAAAATTGCAAAAAGATAATACCATTCCTTTTGGACCATATTTAGCTGGGGCTGGAATTATCGCCCTCTTATGGGGAAAACAAATTACCCAACAATATCTTGGACTGTTCTACTGAAACATGAACGGTAGCAAATTCAGTCTGGGCATCACCGGCGGTATTGGCAGTGGCAAAACCACCGTTGCCAATATTTTCGCTGAGCTCGGTGCCACCATCATTGATACCGACCTCATCGCCCACCAAGTCACGGCGCCGAATGGCCTAGCCATTTCAGCTATTGTTGCCCGTTTTGGCGAAGATATGCTCGACACTGACGGCGCCTTGGATCGCAAAAAAATGCGCGAACTGGTGTTCAAACAACCCCAAGCACGCCGCGAGCTCGAGGCGATTTTGCACCCTATCATTCGCCAAGAGTGCGAACGCCAAGCTCTGATCGGCGGCGGGTCATATCCGATTTTCGTCGTGCCCTTGCTGTACGAGTCTGGCACTTGGGCTGAACGCGTTAGCCGAATTCTTGTGGTCGACTGTGAAGAGGAAACGCAAATCCAGCGCGTGATGGCGAGAAATGGCTTCTCACGTCAGCAAGTCGAAGATATTTTGTTGATTCAAGCCACCCGCGCGGAGCGCATCAGTATTGCCCACGACGTGATCAATTCAGACCAAGACTTGGCGCAAATCCGCAGGGAGATCGCTGATCTCCATCAAAACTATTTGAATTTGGCACAAGCGAGTTAAACAAATGCACGCAATGTTTGTAATTTTTCTCAGCTTGGTTCAGAATCACGTGAAGCCAAAAAATAAGAATAATTCGGCACCTCAATTTACAGGGAATTTATTTTGATCGTTTACGAATACCCTTTCAACGAGCGTATTCGCACGTTGTTGCGGTTAGAAGATCTGTTTGAGAAATTTTCGTTTTTCTTACATCAATCAGATCCTTTGCAACATCATGTCGCTATCGCCACCATCTTCGAGATGCTCGAGGTAGCAGGTCGTGCCGACCTCAAATCTGATCTTTTGCAAGAATTAGACCGTCAGAAAATGACGCTAATGGGTTTCAAATCCAACCCCAATGTCCAAGCTGAAATGTTGGATCAAGTCATTAGCGACGTTGAACGCGCCAGTGCCACCCTGATCGCTTCTTCAGGTAAAACCGGGCAAAACATCCGCGACAACGAATGGCTGATGAGTATTCGTGGCCGCACGATTATCCCAGGCGGAGCATGTGAATTCGATTTGCCGAGCTACCACGCTTGGAAAAAGCTCCCTGCCGAAAAGCGTTTCGCTGACATTTCCAATTGGTTTGCCCCACTCGCACCTTTATTTGATGCCATCAACGTGGTGCTGCGCCTATTGCGTGAATCGGGCGGTACGACCAAGGTCATCGCGCAAGGTGGCAGCTATCAACAAATGTTGCAAGGCAAGGTCTACCAGCTTCTGCGTGTGACGCTGCCACGCGAAATGGGTGCGATTCCTGAGATCTCAGCCAATAAATACATGCTGTGGATACGCATCATGTCGCAAGACGGCGATATGAAACCGAAACCATTCGAAGGCGACGTCCCGTTCGACCTCACCCTCTGTAATTTCTAATCTTCACCATGGCAACTGTCGTTTCCTGCCCGACCTGCGGCGCCAAAGTGCAATGGGGCCCTGAGGCGCAATTCCGCCCCTTCTGCTCGGAACGCTGCAAACAAATCGATCTCGGCGCTTGGGCCGAAGAGAAATACACCATCCCCGCGGTCAATCTGCCTGAGGATCTTGAGAATCCTGAGTCTGATAAGTTGAATTGAGTTGGGTTTTTCTTAAGTGCTCGAACACACTATGAAAATCCTCGATCATCAACCACAACATTGGTTCTTAGCTGAAGAAAATGGGAAGCTATTTCTGGATGCGCAATGCGATCACAGTTTTGTAGGTTACTCGTTCATGATCGAGTTATCGCCAATAGAAGCCGCTGAGTACGATAAAAACGGTCGAGACTATCTAAGCCTGCTTGCAGATCGGATACATAACTCGGTACCCATTTTGGAGGCTAGTCATTCAGTATATAAAGGGCGAGATGTTTCAAAACAGTATTCTGAGAAACTTCTAACAGCTATTGATTTTTGGCATAAGTCAAAAGCATAAAAACCACCATCGGTTCTCTAACGGGACGCTCGATGCAAAAAGCTAAAAATGCCCATTCTTAACCACCATTTTTCTTTTCGATTTCCTCACGTCATGCGAAACTGCGGTCATCCTTGTGTTGGGTATCTATGAGTATCGAAGTCGTAAGAATTAAAAATCAAGCTGGCGGTTTCGCTATATGGATCGATAATGACGAGTCGTTCAATGAAAATGATTTCCTACGAATTATCGCGCCATTGCAGGTGATAAAGACGGAACGCGTTTTCACCTGTCTCGCACCTGCCGAGCTTATTGACGAAATAATGACGAAGTCGGGAACCTTCCAAATATCACAAGAATTTGATGCGTTCGCTGGGGTTACAATTTACTCAGATGATGCAGTTTTGATGAGTTTGATTTTCAGGGCCATGATAGACTCCCGTGAGTATCATGAACGAGAGTGAAAACATACACTTGGTCATTGGTGCAAGAATCACAAATAACTGCTTGATTTAGATTTCTAGCGGTCCTAGTGACCTTCCCACTTCAACGCTAATTCCCTCCTACTTCTTCGGAATCCCATGCTTACGCAACTTCGCCGCGATCATTGAATGCGAGGTCGCTAAGCGCGCTGCCAATTTACGGCTTGATGGATACTCTTGATACAGCTTACTGAGTAAGGCAGTCTCAAACTGATTGACTGATTCTTCCCAGGTTTCTGCCTCTGGTATCGCCATCGCATTCGGCTGAATTGAATCTTCGGCCCAATCTAAATCAGCCGCGTCGAGCACTCTTTGGTCGGACATGGTAATCGCGCGGAATACCACGTTTTGAAGCTGTCGCACATTACCAGGCCAGCGATTGTGCAGCATCGCTGTGGTCGCGGCTTGATTCAAACGCGAAATCGGCTTTTGTGCCTGCGTGCAAGCGCGTTCGATGAAGTGACGTGCTAACAGCAAAATGTCGTCGCCCCGCTCACGCAAAGGCGGCATTTCGAGGTGCAAGACATTCAGACGATAAAACAAATCTTCACGGAAGCTGCCTTCCTGCACCATCTTGCGTAGATTGCGATGGGTAGCGCTGATGATGCGGACATCGACTTGAATTTCTTTGTCGCCGCCAATTCGGCGGAACTTGCCATCGTTAAGGAAGCGCAGCAATTTGGCCTGCAAGTACAAGGACATCTCGCCGATTTCGTCGAGGAACACAGTACCACCATCGGCCATTTCGAACAGGCCCGGCTTACCTCCACGATTCGCGCCGGTGAAGGCTCCTGCCATATACCCGAACAATTCGCTCTCAGCCAAACTTTCAGGCAGGGCCGCACAATTCAATTCCAAGAATGGCGCGTTACGACGTGCACTGACACCGTGGCAAGCTTGCGCCAAGAGCTCTTTGCCGGTGCCCGTTTCGCCCGTGATCAGCAATGGCGCGTCAACCACGGCCACACGCGCCGCACGCTTTTTCAGAACACGAATTTGTTCAGACTCACCGATGATCGCCTCAAAGCCGCCGAGTTCAGCATGGGCAATTGCATGCAAACGCTCACCGATACGCTTCGGCGCGGTCAAGGTCAACAAAGCGCCGACCGCTTTACCATCGTTCGCCGTACCCGCTGCAGACAGCGGTTCAAATACCGGCGTCACATCCATCAAGAAAGGTTCGCCATTGAGTAAAACTTCACGCGTTGGCGCGCAAAATTCATTGGCGATGAGTTCGTGCTGCACCGTGTGATCTTGCAGGACTTGATACAAGGATTTCTGACACAATTCCTTTTCACTACAACGCGC
>CAYWNE010000138.1:0-11705 GCA_964459555.1 uncultured Burkholderiaceae bacterium
GCTGTTGGATCATGTGGCACAGAAATCGATCAATCTCTCGCAGACTCAGATTTTGATCATGGATGAAGCAGATCGCATGTTGGATATGGGTTTCTTGCCTGATCTGCAGCGCATCATTAATCTTTTGCCGAAGAAACGTCAAAACTTGATGTTCTCGGCGACCTTCTCTCCAGAGATCAAAAAGCTGGCAGCGAGTTTCTTGAATAATCCTGTGACGATAGAAGTGGCTCGTAGTAATGCGACTTCAGAAAACGTCACTCAAGTTTTGTATAAAGTTGATGAAGATGAAAAACGCGATGCGGTTTCCTTCATCATTCGCGAGCGTGGCTTGAAACAAGTGATTGTGTTTTCGAACACCAAGATGGGCGCCTCGCGTTTGGCTGTGCATCTCGTCAAGCAAGGTGTGAAAGCGGCGGCGATTCATGGCGACAAATCTCAGCAAGAGCGGATGGCTGCACTTGAGGCTTTCAAGCAAGGTGAAGTAGAAATTTTGGTGGCGACCGACGTCGCTGCACGTGGTCTCGATATTTCTGAGATGCCTTGCGTGATCAACTTCGACTTGCCGTACAACGCAGAAGATTACGTGCATCGCATCGGTCGTACCGGTCGTGCTGGTGCCAAAGGTGATGCAATCTCGCTGCACACCGACAAAGACGAACGTCTATTGGCCGACATAGAGAAACTCATTAAGCAAAAGATCGTGCGTTTGCAATTGGCGGGTTTTATTGCTCCATCGGCTCATCCTGAGCGCAGATTCTCAACGCGCAGCGGTGACCGTGAAGGACGTCATTCAGATCGTACCGCCGATCGCGCCGAGCGTCCTTCCAGATCATCGTATCAACCACCGCGTGAAAAAGTTGACCCTTGGTTCTTGAAGCCGTATGAACCTAGCACGGCAAGCGCGGTAGTAGCGAAGCCGGAAGTGGCCGCCAAGGCCGACGCAAGCAAAGCACCTAAACGCGCAGCTTTGCTCGGTGGTGGAAGCTTGTTGGGCAAAAAGAACTAGCGATCCAATCTTCTCTGGCCCGAATCGCATGTTTGAAAAAAAGGCTAGGAAGCGAATTTACAGGTAGCGACGCGTCCAGGCTGGCACGGCGCATTTCCAAAACTGTTCGATGGTCTCGATCTCCTTGCTAAGTTCAAGTTGAAGGAATTGTGCGGCGGGCAGAAGCGCATCACTTAATAGATCATTGTCGCCACGATCAAAGGCCACCGCACCAGTTTGTTTCGACAGTTTTTCACCGACCTCATTGACGACCACAGGCACATGCAAATAACGTGGCTGTGGTAGCCCCAGTAGATTTTGCAAATAGATTTGTCGCGCCGTTGAGTCCAGCAAATCTTCACCGCGCACGATGTCGGTAATGCCTTGCGCGGCATCGTCGACTACGACGGCCAATTGATACGCCCAAAAGCCATCGGCGCGCTTCAAGACAAAATCACCTACTTCCGTACTCAAATCTTGAGATTGTTCGCCCATTAGTCTGTCATGGAAATGGATGACTGCCGCTTCACCATCTGGCACACGTAAGCGGAACGAGCGCGCGACGCGATCAGGCGCGAGTCCAATACGGCAAGTACCAGGATAAATCTGGCTATCGTGGAGGCCCGCGCGTAGCCTAGAATCGGCAATTTCTTTGCGCGAACATGCACAAGGAAAAACAAATGAGCCCAATTTATCTAAGGCCGCTTGGTATAAATGCGTGCGATGACTCTGCCACTCGATTTTCTCATCAGCTTGCATTCCGCAGCGTTGCAATGAGGCGAGGATGTGTTGATCTGCGCCGACCACATTACGATCAAAATCAAGATCCTCAATTCGCACTAACCATTGACCATGATGAGCTTTGGCGTCGAGATAACTCGCCATGGCTGCGACCAATGAGCCCATGTGTAACGGGCCAGTTGGCGAAGGAGCAAAGCGTCCACGGTATTCGAACATGGTGATGCGTATTCAAAAAAAGTTGGCGAATTAATCAATTGCAAGCCTGCCAGCAACAAACAAAGATCGGTGTTAGAGTCACAGTTTTCGCGGCCTGCACATTCGTATTCTACAGTGCAGTGCCTTGGTTCTGGTAGCGGGTTGCCTACCAAATTTGCTGGGGATAATTGATGATCGTTTTAAGAAAATCAGAAGAGCGAGGTCATGCTAATCATGGTTGGCTGCAATCGCGTTTTAGCTTTTCATTTGCGGAGTATTACGATCCACGCCACATGGGTTTTGGCCCCCTACGTGTGATTAATGATGATCATATCGCCGCCGGTATGGGTTTCGGCATGCATCCGCACAAGGACATGGAAATTATCACCTATGTGCTCGAGGGCGAAATCGCACATAAAGATAGTATGGGTAATGGCAGCACCATACGCCCCGGTGACGTGCAGCGCATGACGGCGGGGACTGGAGTGCGGCATTCGGAGTTCAATCCATCATCAACACATGGCACACATCTTTTGCAGATTTGGATCATGCCTGATCGTCTCAATCTGACACCGAGTTATGAAGAAAAACGCTTCGCTGCGGAAGAGAAACGTGGGCGTCTACGTTTAGTCGCAGCACCCGATGCACGTGATGGGGCAGTGGTCTTGCATCAGGATGCGTGTTTATACGTGGGATTGTTCGATGGTGCCGAGACAGCGACCCACCCCTTAGCGTCGCAACGCTTGGCTTATGTGCATGTGGCACGTGGTCAGCTCGAGGTCAATGGATATGCACTGAGTGCTGGTGATGCGCTGATGATGGGAGATGAAGTCGCGGTGGAAATCAAGGCAGGGCAGCAGGCGGAAGTCTTGTTGTTCGACTTGCCACGCTGAGCCCGGCCCTGAAAGAGTTTGATTCACACTTAAGGATATTTGACGGCGATGTGTTGTAAGCCTTGATCACGCGACGATAAAAATTGATCGATCGAGTCGACCGTCACGGTATCAATATGTCCCGCCATGCGTCGATCAAAGGGCTGATCATCGAAAGCGATATTGGCGCGGAACATGCGACCACCGAGCCGTGTGAACATGGGAATTTCCAAAGTCGTGGCACGATAATTGGCAAACTTGAGCCAGCTTTGTGCTTGTTCGCGATTTTGAATTTGCACATCTTTGGCGAGCGCCGCCGCAATCGTTTCGAGTGCCCATTGATTCGAGTTTTGATACTTGGTTGAGAATGGATGGGCTAGCATATTGTAGCGCTTTTCGTGCAAGGATTTGGCAGCGGGTGAATTGATGGCACGCTTGATTTGGTTTTGGATCTCAGTGCTAGGGATCATTAACAGTGCTTCATAGCGATGCGGGTCATCCATGAAGAAATTGGCTAAACCTTCGTTGAACAGATCTGACTTCGCCGTCCCACAATGGTTGAGTTCATGGAGCACCATCCAGCGGCCATCGTCCAATTTGCGGATGATGCCTAAGTGCGAATACTGTAAATGATACTTGGAGAGGTCTTGCCCCGCACGGGCGATGATGGCGACCTCGGCACCAGATTCATCAAGCTTGAGCTTGACGCGTTGCGCTAGTTCGAAGCCTTGCATGACGCGATTGGGATCTGCTGGTTTTTCTTCACAACTTCGTCCTGCAAATGCTGGCGAGGTATGAAGAACTAAGCCACACAGTGCTAGGCCGAGTAAGCGGCCGCGCATTATGACACCTTCTCGTGATGGATCAAGGCCTTGCCAATTTCATTGGGAATGAAGGCAATGACTTTTCCCGCAGAAATCAGGATATGCCCGGTGGCGACGGCTGATGCATGTAGCACCGTGCCGCTGACAATGCCTATGCCTTGCAATGCTTGACCTGATAATTGGATGGTGACGCTGACACCTTCTGACACGCCGGTAATTACAAGCACAGATCCTTGGGCCAACACTTCTACACCTTTGACTACAACCATACCTGAAGCACCAACGGCGGTGAGCGAGCCTTCAACTACCGTGCCTACAGCCTGCGACATGGCGGTTGAAGCGCGCGACAAGGCGCAAGAAGGGCAATCGGGATCAGGTAAGGGAGCGCTGCTGGTCGTGCTTGAGTCACCCCTATTAGTTGCATGGGCGCTGCCGATAGTCGCTAGGCTCAAACTCAAACCGAGCAAGGCAGGTGCAAAGCAAGAAAAGATTGAACGTGTACGCATGATCACCTCACAAAGTTGTGGAGTGCGCATTATCGTAAGGCCTTACCTTCATCTGCAACTCATCCGTGCGAAGTTGCATTTCTTGTTTTGAAAGGTCGCATAGGCTGCGACTTTTCAGATTTTGGTGAGGATAACCTTCCTGTGGGCAATCAAAGTCAGGTGCTGCTGCGGTGTCGATTGCCTACTGCCGCGCGGTCGATTTAACCGGCACTAGGGATTTGGCCTAAGCCCTCCTCACGTTCAAGCTTTTGACAGTGAGGGCAAGATTTTCCGGGCACGTACCATGACGATAGTTGCTCGCGTGGCGTGACGACAGCGCGGCAGGCGAAGCACTGTTTGGTGTCGGTGGCTTCCAGTTTTGGATTAAGCGCGGTGCGATAGTCGAACACAAAACAATCGCCGTGGTAGTGATCGCCGCCAACCTCTTCAAAATATTTGAGGATGCCACCTTCAAGTTGGTAGACACTATTGAAGCCAACATTCTGCATATGAATCGCTGCTTTTTCACAGCGAATGCCGCCGGTGCAGAAGGTCACCACTGTCTTATCATTGAGCGCATCACGATTAGCTTCGATCACAGCAGGGAATTCGGTGAATTTGGTAATGCGATAGTCAATCGTATGATCAAAGCTACCAACATCGACTTCGAAATCATTGCGCGTATCAACCATCACCACGGGTTTGCCGTTGTCGTCATGACCTTGATCTAACCACCGCTTAAGTGTTTTGGCTTCAACCGAAGGCGCACGACCATTCTCTGGTTTGATCAAGGGCATACGCATGGTAATGATCTCTGGCTTGATTTTCACCAACAGCTTTGTGAAAGGTTGATGATCCGAGAAACTCTCTTTGGCGACGATGTCAGCGAAGCGTGGGTCGCTATGCAACCAATCCATATACGCATCGATCTCATGACGTAATCCCGCCAAAAACATATTGATGCCTTCAGGAGACAAAATGACCGTACCCTTCAAGTTGAGTGACGCGCATTTTTCAAGAAACACGGGACGTTTCGCCTCAGTGTCATCAAAGGTGATGAACTTATAGGCGGAGATGTTGACAAAGGGAGTGCTGGCGTTCGTCATAGGTGTGGCTTCGAAAATTCAATAAACCAGCATTATAGGACGAAAGCGTCCGTACCATGGCGTAGCACTTATTCGGCTTGTGATCCGATCTTCGTAGTTTATTTGCTTTGGAAAATGCTAAATATTTACTGGTAATGCGTGTTGTATCTTATCAATGCGCAACGGGTTAGTACGAATTTATTCGGACTTGAAGATTGCTAGATGCTTCAATGGTAAAGTCCTAAGCTTGATGTGGTGTTGGTTAATAGCATCGCTATAAGGTCTTGTGTTTCCCTTTGACGAGAACAAAAGAATACTGATGAACAGAGGTTTTATGCAATCAGAGGGTACTTCAAAGATGGTGCTGCCAGAATCCTGGCACCAATATGATTTAAGGGCACCTATCTCTCACGGTCATTCAGAGCAGGTCTATGCTGCTTGGGACACAAGGCTGTGTCGAGAGGTTTGGATTCGTCGTATTCAATTTCGAGATGATGAGGCGAGACAAATTCTTCAATCCGCGCGCCTCGTCGCAGCTTTAAAGCATCCAGCTTTCGTCAAAATTCATGCCGTAGAAGCATTCGAGGAGCAGATCTTTATCGTTGGCGAGGCGGTCAAAGGGACTGCATTGCTTGATTGGATAGAGAACTGCCAAGCAGATCTGAAGTCGATTCTTAATATTACGATTCAAATCGCCTCTGCATTGAGCGAGGCCCATCACGCTGGTTTGGTGTTGGGGAACTTGCAGGGTCATCAATTTGTATTGGATGCTAGCCTACAAGTTCGCATATTGAATTTTGGTTTTTTTAGAGGTTCATCAGTTCTCTCGCTTAGCTCAACCGAGTACGTTGATGGGCTAAGCGGGCTCGCTTATTGTGCGCCTGAGCGGTTCACAAATCACATGGCGACTCCGGCATCGGACGTTTACGCCCTTGGAACATTGCTTTACCAGATGCTTAATCGCCAGCTACCGTTTTCACATCTACAGGGTTTGGCTATGGTCGCCGCTCTGGTGCAGGCGGACGCGGAGCAATGGACGTGGCAAACGGAGCATCCTCCCGCCCTGCGTGCTTTTGTGTTGGCGATGCTTAAACGTCGGCCAGATCAGCGTATCAGTTGTGCTGAGATAGTGGAGCGAGCACGCGCCTTACGCGAAGCTGAGGGATATTCCGCTAGTAATACATCATTGAATTTGATGGGGTTGCAAGACCAGTTAACAGCCCATGCGAAGAAACTACGCAGGCGACACTTTTTTATTACTGTGGTTTTGTTGGTCACAGTTTCCACCGGAGTTTGGTTGGCGCAGCCAGACTGGCATAAGATTGCAACGGTGCTGACGCCCTATTCTGAATCGAAGGAATTCGAACGGGGTATCACAGCATTGACTCAACACGTTTATAACCCTGATCCTCAACTTCTTGATCAAGCTGAGACAGCGTTTTCTCGAATTCTTGAGAAGCAGCCCGATAACGCAAGAGCTGTCGGTTATATGTCCGTCTTGTATCTCTCTCGTTACCATAGTCGGCAGCGCGATGAAATTTGGTTGCAGAAAGCGAAAGCAAGCGCACAACAAGCGATGCGACTCGATTCGGAGCTGGCTATTAGTCTGATCGCGCAAGCAAAGATCGAACATTGGCACCATCGCTACCAAGTGACTTTGGACCTCGTTGAAAAAGCCTTGCAGCGTGAACCTAAGAATCTCTTGGCATGGCATACCAAAATGAGTGCGCTATTTGAGTCGGGCAGACTGCGAGACGCCATCGAATGGGGACAGCGAGGTGCTCAACTGTTTCCACATGATCGATTTTTGCTTGAACTCAAAGCAATCGCTCATCGAACGCTTAATGATTTTGAAACGGCGGAAAAAGATTTGAAAACAAGCATGACGCGCCAGCCGGATTCTGTACTTGCCTATGGATTATTGGCTGAGACTTATACTTTGCAGGGACGGCGTGATGAAGCGATGCAAGTGCTTCAGAAAGGCCTTCAGATAAAACCGAGTGTCAGCCTTTACGAAAACCTTGGAGCACTCCGATTTTTACAAGGCGATTTTGAGGGCGCTGCAGATGCCTATGCTGATGCTGTTTCACCTGCGCGAGGCGTGGCTGGAAGTTACAGTCGTTGGTCTCGATATGGCGAGGCCTTAACCTGGACTAAAAGCCGGCAGAACGAGGCTCGCCAAGCTCTTGAAAAGGCAAGAGATTTGTTGGAAATTCGTCTTAAACGTGCTTCTGATGACGCGTACCTGCTGATCGATATGGCCTTGATTCAAGTGTATCTGGGAAATCGAGAGGTGGCAGAAAAGTATGTTTCAGATGCTCTCGGGGCCAATGAGGATGCCGGCTACGTATTGTTTAATGCTGGTCTTTGTTTTGAATTGATGGGGGAGCGCCAGCGTGCACTAAAAGTCATTCAAAAATCGATGAGCGAAGCCGAGTGGGCGGCGAGAGCAAAAGATCACCCCGCGCTTCGCGAACTTCGAAATGACCTGCAAAGGGCTTTGTAAATAGTGAAGTTTCTGATCCCCCGAGCAAACTCCACTTAGAAAAAGCCACACGATGTGGTTGACACGTCAACATTAATTTTTTTGCATGTTAAAAAACACCAAATAACACGTAAAAATTTTCTCGATCTGGTCGTTCTGGCAATGTTTTAATGGTAAAGTTTCAGAGTAATGTGATCTTCATCTTTCCTTTAGCGATGTGCAGGCCTGAGTAGTCGATTCCAATATTAGAAAAAGAAAACTGATGACCCAAGGTTTCAACGAACAATCTGTTTTATCTGATGTCGTTCTGCCAGCGTCGCTGCGGCAGTATCAGTTGAAAGGCATCGTCGCTCGAGAACACGCGGGACAGATTTTCGCTGCATGGGATACGCAACTCTGCCGCGACGTCTGGATACGACGCATTCATCATCAGGGTGAAAACGCGGCGCAGATTCTTGTCGAAGCACGGCTCGCTGCAGCTCTTAAACATCCAGCCTTCGCCAAAATCCATGCGCTTGAAGAAAGCGCCGAAGACTTATTCGTGATTGGCGAGGCAATGATTGGCACCCCTTTGATTGATTGGCTTGGGCAAAACCAAGGCGATCACAAAGCCATATTGAACCTTGTCATGCAAATTGCTACAGCACTTGCTGAGGCACACCAATTGGGCTTGGTGCATGGTGATATCCAGGCCAAACAATTCCTGATCGACGCCAGTCGCCAAGTTCGTATTCTCAATTGCGGCTTTGCCGGTGGTCGCTCGTCGACGGCCTTGAGTTCCATCGATCAAATTGATAGTAGCGGCGGTCTCGCATATTTCGCCCCAGAGCGTTTTGCTGATTCAACCGCGACCCCAGCATCCGACGTCTACGCACTGGGCACTTTGCTCTATCAAATGCTCAACGGCAGTCTGCCTTTCGCTCAATTGCAAGGCTTAGCGATGGTCGCGGCAATGGTGCAAGCGGATGCTGAAAAATGGCCGTGCCGCGCTGAGGTTTCGCCAGCATTGCGTGAATGGATGTTGGCTATGTTGAAGCGGCAGCCAGAACAGCGTATCAGTTGCTTAGAAATCGTTGAACAAGGGCGAGTAATCCGCGAAGCCGAAGGCTATTCCAGTACCAATAGCTCGATTAATTTATTGGGCTTGCAAGGGCAACTTGCAGAACTAGCGCGGCGCAAGAAGCGCAATCGAATTCTTGGCGCAGTTTTGGTTCTGTCGGTAATCGCAGGGGGCGTATGGCTGGCGAAGCCAGATTGGCCGGTGATTGTGAAAGCCTTAACACCATTCTCCGAGTCGAAAGAAATGGCACAAGGCTTAGAGTGCCTAAAGCGCTACGACAAGCCTGGCATGTTGGATCAGGCAATGCAGCACTTTTCGGTCGTTTTGGAACGCAACCCGAATAATGCTTTAGCCGTTGCTTATTTGTCGATTGCCTATAGTTACCGCTTCCGCAGCGGCAGTCGCGACGACGTATGGCGAGAGAAAGCTATCGCGAGCGCACAACAAGCACTTCGTTTGGATCCCAATTTGGCCATGACGCAAGTTGCTTATGCCTTGTCTCTAGATCCGCACAATGATTTTGACATTGCGATGAAAGCGATTAGCAAGGCAAAAGAGCTGGAGTCTAACAATTTAATCGTTTGGCAGACCGAAGTAAGAACTCTGCTCTTGGCCCGAAGATATGGGGAAACAATTAAGGTCGCGGACGAAGCACTAAAGCAGTTTAAAGATGATTGGCTGCTATTAAACTTGAAGGGCGTTGCCTATCTCAATCAAGGACAGGACGAACAAGCTGATCAACAATTTCGTGTCGCCATTGATAAACATCCAGATGTCACACTCTCGTACGACTTTCTGTCGGCTTCTTTGGAAGGTCGAGGAAAGATTGAGGAGGCATTGCAGGTTTCCCAGCAAGGCCTGCAAATTCGTTCGGATGAGAGGTTTTATCGAAGAATTGCTCGCTTGAAGTCCCATCAAGGAGATTATTCCGCTGCGCTCAATGCTGCGGAAAAGGCTTCCACATTGAATCCTCAGGAGTATGAAAATTGGTTCTTGCTTGCAGATGGATTAAAGCAAATACCAAGCCGAAGAGCAGAGTCCATAGCTGCTTATAAGAAGGCACGAGAATTGCTAGGGATTAGATTGAACAGAAGGCCAAACGATGCTTGGCTCACAGCTCTAATGGCAGTGCTAGAGGCGCAACTCGGCGAGGTCCAGCGAGCGGAACAGCTTTCAAAAAGGGCGATTGAGCTTGGGCCCAATACAGCAGTAGTACATCTTTTGGTCGCATCTGTTCACGAGTTGAGTGGGCGCAGGACGCAAGCATTGCAGAGTTTGCGTGAAGCGCGACGCTTGGGATTATCCGAAGTTGAAATTTCAATTGAACCGAATTTCAATGAGTTGAGGAAAGATCCAAGATATCAAAGTAGCCTAGAGAAATAGGAAATTCGTCATGCCAGATCAGTGTTTTTCAAAGTGTCGATTTATCGGTTACGCGATCCCGACAGGACCCGCTCAAGATCAGTTAATCCTGTCGAAGTACCTAGTTGGAAATTATTTGGGCGCTGTAGATGTGATGCAGGATCTACAAGCTCGTGTACAAATTTTGAAGAATGCGGTTGATACAGCGAAGGCGGCATTGCCTAAAGGTGAAGACGTCACAAGTGTCAACAATATTTTTCTGGCGCCCGAGTTTTTCTTTCATGGGAATTTGGGGCCGTATGTCTTCAGCGAAGATAAAGACGACCCTGCGGCTATAGCTTTGGGATTGTTGGAAGAAACATTTAATCCGACGGAATACCCGAATTGGACTTTCGTATTTGGAACCATGCTCACGGCAAAAGTAGCCGACATCGAGGCAGTATTTCAATCTCCTGCCGTGCAGGCGCGGAAAAATCTTGTGCGAAATTTGGCTTTAACAGCTCAAGCACAGTTTGGTGCAGCAAGGAATACGACGGAGCAGATACTGAGTGACACAATAAATGATCTACGAACTAACCCAGCGCTGGAGGTTCGTGATCGAGCCATCGTCATGAGCAATCTTGGTCTTTCCATCGCCGGCTCAGGGAGTTCATTAAGGTCAATGACGTCGGAAAAATATTATTTATCTCCAATCGATTTCGTACTGTTTGGGACCAATAACGAAAACGTAGTGACTGAAGAGATGGTCGCTTATCCTCATATCGATCTCTCGGGGGGAGATGTCAAGAAGCATGCGTTTGATAAGTATGCAGTTTTTCAGCAAGAGCTCGGACGCGATACGCAAACAAAGTATCTCAACTTTGGTATTGAAATTTGTTTGGATCATGACGATGCTCGTCTGCGGAAGAATTTGGGGCGACAAAAAGCTCACGGCAGTGATCTTGAAATTCAGGTTCAACTTGTACCGTCCAGCGGATCGGCAATCGTACAGCAGAGTGTTGTGGCAGGCGCTAATGGCTTTGTTTTCAATTGCGATGGATGGTGTGCTTTCGATAGTTCATCGACGCCTCAACAGGCTAACATTGGCGGTGTCGAATGTGTGTATGTGAATTATGCATCGCAACAAGGAAATATTACTTACTCAGCGCACACACAACTAGCGAGGGTGAAGCAGGGTGCGAAAGGGAATGATCCCAATGTAGGTAGTGCAAGCTTTCAAAGCTTAGATCAAACCGATGTTGTGGTGGTGCCTGTCACTGAGCCGTCATCTGTGTGTGGGAATCTTAATCAGTACTTTGCTGGTGGAAGTGGTGCCATCCACATCTATGGCGCAAATGCGCCATATTCTTTGGAGAGCTAGCTGATTGAGTCTAACTCTCTGTTTTTTTGTAGTTCGAAGCTTTTTGAGCTAGTTAAGTTGTTTGTTCTTGATAGTAGTGTATGTACTTTGAGTTTTCTGGTGCAAAAGTATATTTTGATCGAAGTATCCTAAAATTTATGGTGATTAAATGAGTTTCGATTCTTTTTTTGATGGGTCAACATTATCAGCCTCATATATAGATAGTCATGCAGAAACGCCACCGACGACGGCGACTTGCACGCAAAACTGCG
>CAYWNE010000139.1:0-11663 GCA_964459555.1 uncultured Burkholderiaceae bacterium
AATTGCCGCCTTCAGCGACCGTCGGACTACTGATACTTGTGACCACTGGACGATCGTCGTTGACACCGCCAATACCGGATCCATCATCCTTAATCACGACGGTGGCACTATTGCCTGTTACTACCACATTGCTTGGACTGGTCAAACTAACCGTGAAATTTTCTGGGCCTTCAAAAATACTATCGTTAGTGATCGGGACCGTAATCGTTTTAACGGTTTCACCTGGGGCGAAAACCACACTTCCAACGACCGTTGTGAAATCCGAACCTGCTTGAGCACTACCATTGTTTGTCGTGTAGTTAATCGAAATCGATGCAGGGCTTGCTTCGCTCAACTGCACAGTAAAAGTGACTGTTCCAGCGGCCTCATTTACTTCAACAGGTCCGGTGATACTTGCTGTTGGCACGGGCGCATCGACAATTGTTCCCTGGCCTTGAATAACCGTAGTGTTAGAAGAAGTACTAGCTGACAATGAAAGCGTTTCATTGCCCTCAATAATTCCATCCTTAATCGTTCCAACTCGTACGACCACTTCACTTACGCCAACTGGCACTTGTACTACATTGGTAAAGGTCGTAAATGTCTTTCCACCATCAAAAGAGACTGATTGAGAATTTGTATCGACCCCGACGGTAGCACTTCCAGAATTCAGCGCTAAGGTCAGAGCTGTCGGAACTTGCGTAGTGGCAGAAAGTTTAATAGTGAAATCTTGCGCGGTCCCTTCACTGGAACTTGAGCCAGACACTGAAACTACAGTGACATCGGTTGTAGTCGGTGGCGGCGCAATTGTGTTGGCTGTTTGTGTAGTATTTGCTGTCTGTGCCGAAGGAGTATCAATCGCGCCTGGCACGACCGCTTCCGCGATCCGATCGAGGCGAACAAAGCTATTGCCGTCGCCTGCATCGCCGCCGCCCAAACCGGCTGCAGTTTCTTCAAGAAGCTTGTCTAAACTATTTCCGCCAATTACGGCATTTGTGATGTCCTGACTTGTCGCGGTGGCCGGCAACAAAGCATTTTGGGCCACCTCAACATGATTCGGATCAAATACAGACTGATCAATTGTGAGCGTCTCATTAGAACGAACCAAATAGTTTCGTCCAGAATCAAAGGCAAGTTCGACCTCACTTCCGTTTGAAGTGACGATGACGTCCTTTTCATAAATAACATCGCCGATTTTTAACACATGTTGCGACCCATCGGCGGCTTTGATAATCGCACTACCTTTGATCGCAACAACTTTACCGATGATATTTGTCGAATTTGCCATGTCAGGACTCCAGACGGAATAAAAGATACTCCGACAATAGCAAAGACATTTCCATGCGACAATTGTACCAAGGTACAGTGTCTGAAAAATTTAACTTTCTTTAACCATGAGCGCTAACTGCAATCGACTCTTTAGGCCAAGCTTCTCGAGTATTGCACCCACATGGGCCTTTACAGTTCGCTCAGTGATCGTCATCTGCTCAGCAATCACGCGATTCGTCATGCCATTCGCAATCATCACTGCGACTTCCCGCTCCCGAGCTGTCAATACACGATCCCAGCGCTTAGTCACCACAGCTTGAACTTGTGCTGGATTCAACGGTTGGCTCTCAAGAAGACGGTTCATGATGTTTTCGCCAATCCAAATACCGCCTTGCTGCACAACACTTGCAATATTGGCTAACACACTCAAACCAGCGTGGGTATTGCAATAGGCCTTCGCGGAAATAGAAAACGCTGCAAGTGCCTCCATATCGTTAGGTAGATCACTCATTACAACGATTTTTGCGAAGGGCAAAAGCTTGCGTATTCCAGCTGTTTGGATCGCTAAGGAAGTCCCTGGACTTAAATGAAACCATAACAGTCCACTAAAACTTGGGTCAATATGATGAGATTCGTCGCTAATTAGGCCGATTTCAGGCTCCAATTCCATCAATGCCAGCGGAATCTGATAGCTCTGCGAATAAAAAAAACTTCTATCTACTGACATTCTTATCTCTCGGTAAATGCTGATTGTTTAGCTCGCAGTACGGGCTTCAAAAGGTAAGTCAGAATTGTTTTCTTTCCAGTGATGATGTCAACTTCAGCAACCATCCCAGGTATTATCGGCTGTCCCCCCGCTAGGCGAGAGTTGTTTGTACTCACCCTAACAGTGTAGTAGGTGAAGCCCCTCTCGTCAGTGACCGAATCCGCCCCAATATGCTCAACCTTCGCATCTAAGCCACCATAAGTCGAGAAATCATAGGCAGTGAATTTCACAACCGCCTTTTGCCCCGGCACCAAGAAAGCAATGTCCTTTGGTGCAACTTTCGCTTCCAAGATTAACTTGCCATCTAATGGAACAACTTCAACCACATCTCTACCCGGCTGTACCACACCACCTACGGTGTTCACTAGTAAGCGTTTTACAGTACCACGAACTTGGCTTCGAATAGAGGACTGCTTGACTTTATCGACCAAGCCAGCACTTGATTGCACAATTGTATTAAGTCGAGACATCGTCTCCGAAAGTTCCTTGCTGGCGGCATTCCGCACCGCCAGTTCTACTTCTTGAATCTTTCGCGTTGCCTCAGCCATTGCAGCGCCCGCTCTAGCAACTTGTGCCGCTGCCACATCGCGCTCTCCCTTGAATCGCGTGACATCCCGCTCCAGCCTAAGAATTTCAACCTCAGACACCGCCCCGGTGCTCAATAATGGTTTAGTAACACTCAATTCTTTGGCAGTTGATTCATAAGCATTGGCCGCTTGTTTTTGGCGTGCAAGCGCCTCTGCTTGCTCTTGACTGCGTTGTTGATATTGTTGGCGGGCTATAGAGACCTGTGCGTTCAATTCATTCGTAACATTTTCATAAAGACGCTGTTCTTCTTCGGCTGTTTTTGGATCTTCTTTTACAACTTCCGCTGGCGGCACAAAGGCAGTCCCCTCTCCAATTGCGCGCAACCTCGCTGCCTTCGCTGTCAACGACAGGTAAAGGGATCGATTTTCTTTAACCGACGACTCAAACCGAGTTGTATCAATTTGAAGCAAGACTTGTCCTTCATTTACTATCTGCCCCTCCTTCACCAATATTTCAGTGACGATACCCCCATCTAAGCTGGGATAGACCTGTAACTGCTGAGAAGGAATAACTTTCCCTTCGCCCTTGGTAATTTCATCGACATGCACCAGTGAGGCCCACACAATAAAAATCACCAGACATAGAAGGACAAATCTTGTCAAAACCTGTGCCTGAATTGGCTCTTGCTGAATAATGATACTCTCAGCATCTTGCATGAAATCTGATTCTGGCAATTTTGCATCATCAGTCCACCGTTTAAGCCAAGCTCCTGGAGCGAATCCTAGAATCAACCGAATACGCTCTAAGCCCGCCAAAGAAAAATACAGCAATCTGCGCCCGAATCTCATACTTTGGCCTTTCCAATCTGTCCAGTCTGCAAAGCATGCATAACTTTGTCCCGTGGACCATCGGCGACGACAACGCCACTATCAATCACAATCACGCGCGTTGCTAAATCCATTAAACTCGGGCGATGCGTAACTATAAGCATGGTCTTTTGTTGACCATACTTTGCCATTCTTTCTTTAAACTGAGCTTCCGAAGGGTAGTCCATGGCGCTAGTTGGTTCGTCAAGCAACAGCACCGGAGGGTCCAGCAATGCGGCGCGCGCAATGGCGATACTTTGACGTTGACCACCAGAGATCGATTCGCCACGTTCGCGAATGACCATATCAAAACCTTCAGGATGGCTATTGACGAATTCTTTGAGCCCCGCTAGTTCTGCCGCCGCCAGTACTGCTCTGTCGTCAGCATAGGGCGCGCGAATCGTGATATTTTCTCGCAACGTGCCGTAGAACAGCATCGAGTCTTGCTCAACATAACCTAAATTTCGCCGTAGATCAGCTGGATCTAGCTGACGCAGATCGACGTCGTCTAGCATGACCGCCCCCTTGGTTGGAGCATACAGCCCAAGAATAAGTTTTTGTAGGGTAGACTTCCCCGATCCAATGCGGCCAATGATCACAACTTTTTCACCTGACAAAATCTTGAAACTCACGCCACGAAGTGCCTCTTCTTTTCGACCAGGATAGTTAAAGTGAACGTTTTTGAATTCGATCTGCCCTTTGATTTCGGGACGATGGACAAATGCGGTCTCATCGCTGCGCTCAGTCGGCGTTGCCATAATTTTTTCTAAGGAAGCGAGCGAATTCTTCGCGCCTTCGAACTGCAGCATTAAGCCGACCACTTGAGCGACCGGTGCCATCGCTCGCCCAGCTAACATCGTCGCTGCAATCAAGCCCCCCATTGACATCATCTTCTCTTGAATCAAGTAAACGCCAGCGATAACCACCGCCACATTTACCATCTGCTGAATAGTTGACGCACCGTTGATGCTCGAAGCGGACAACAATTTGAGCTCAGAGTTAACTTTCGCTAGAAACGCTGTCGTCTTTTCCCACTTCGCCTGCATTTGACTCTCGGCGCCATGTGCCTTGATCGTTTCCAAAGCCGTCAGGCTTTCCACCAAAGTAGAGTTTCGCAAAGCAGAGGCCCGAAATGTAGTCTCGGACAACTCCCTCATCTTGTGTTGAACCGAATAACTATAAATAACGACCAGAATAATCCCAATAATCGGTAAAAGGACTAAGGGCCAAGCTATCCAGATCAGTGTCAAAAGAAACAGTATTGCAAACGGCAGATCAATCATCGCAGTGACTGTGGCCGATGCTATAAAGTCACGCACTGTTTCAAATGACCTCAAATTAGACGCAAATGCACCAACTGAGGCAGGCCGTTCAGACATTCGCATGCCAAGCACCCGCTCCATGATCAAAGCGGACAACTTCAAATCAATTCGACTACTCACCAAACTAATAAAATGGCCTCGCATCAATCGAATGATGTAATCCAAGATTAAAACCAAAGTGATCCCGCCAGAGAAAACCCACAAGGTTTCAACTGCAAAATTCGGCACCACACGATCGTAGACATTCATCGTGTATAAGGGCATCGCGATCGCAAAAAAATTAATCAACAACGCAGCAGCCAAAATGTCTTTAAAAATGGCCTTTTGTTCTAAAACCGCTCCCCAAAACCAATGCTTCTGCGGCACCTGAACTAGAGGAGGAGTGCGTTGATCGAAACGGAAGTGAGGCCTAGAAAATATTGCTATTCCCGTGTAACGCTGCCTCAGTTCATCGACTGAAAGTGTTACCGCGCCCTGGCCTGAGTCAGGTAACAATAACTGTGCTTGAGTACAATCTTCGTTCCAGCCTTGTAACAAACAAGCTTCGTTTCCGTGCAAAAGCAGAATCACAGGAAAAAGAGCCTTATCAATCTTCAACAGCTCTCTTTTCACTACTTTTGC
The DNA here is from genome assembly GCA_964459555.1 of uncultured Burkholderiaceae bacterium. Lineage (GTDB taxonomy): Bacteria > Pseudomonadota > Gammaproteobacteria > Burkholderiales > Burkholderiaceae_D > Undibacterium. The sequence goes on from CAYWNE010000139.1 coordinate 5,352, forward strand.
TGAAAAGCCCGCGTGCGCCGCGGCTCTCGCGAATAAAGATGGAGTTAAACCTTCTGGCAACAAAGGTAAGCCCGCTGTAAGCGCTGCACGAGTGCTTGGTCTTCCATGAATGCGCGTGAGCTCAACCAGACAATCCAAAAGCGGATCTCGATGTAAGAGATCCTCACGAATACCTATTGAAGGTACTCCTACTTTTATCCCCGCCGAAGGAATAGGAAGGCCCTGAATTTCGTCTTGACTCATGCTGAATTTACCTGAGAGATGCGTATGTAAGTCATGCAGTATCTGCCTCATTCCGAGACCGAACTAGCTTGCTGCGTGACTACTGATTCGATTGATTCTACAGCAACAAAAAATTTCCCGAAAGTAAATTTAAGGCAAGCTCACATTCATTAACAATTTGATACAGCAAGCCTCAGACCACGGCTCTCAAAAACCCTTTCTTTACTTGAGCCAACCGCGTTTCTTGAAGTACAACAAAGGTGTCACCGCCGAGGCAAACATCAAGACCAAAGCGTAGGGATAACCCAAATCCCATTTCAATTCCGGCAAAATCGAAAAGTTCATGCCATAAATACTTGCTATCAAAGTTGGTGGCAAAAATGCGACAGAGGCCACTGAGAAGATTTTGATGACCTTGTTCTGGTTGATGTTAATGAAACCGACGGTTGCATCCATCAAGAAGTTAATCTTATCGAACAAGAAAGAAGTATGGCCGTCGAGCGATTCAATATCACGTAAAATTTGGCGCGCCTCTTCGAACTGCTCGGCGTTCAATAAACGCCCCCGCATCAAGAAACTAACGGCGCGCCGCGTATCCATCATATTGCGACGAATGCGTCCGTTCAAATCTTCCTCTTGAGCGATAGCGTTCAAAGCGACCGCCGCGTCTTGATCCGAAAACTCTTTCTTCAATACGGCACGACTCACCGCTTCCAGATTTTGATAAACGCCTTCCAACGCATCCGCAGAATATTCGGCATCGGTTGCATACAAATCCATCAGTACATCTTTGTAATCCGCAATCGAGCCGGGACGTGAACGTGCACGCATCCGCACTAGGCGGAACACAGGCAGGTCTATGGTATGCACCGAGAACAAAATCTCGCGTGCCAGAATAAACGCCACCGTTACGGTTTGTGCCGTCTCAGACTCATCAATCAAAAAGTCGGTGCGCAAGTGCAGGTCACCATTGTCTGCTTCATAGTAACGCGCAGAGGCTTCGATATCTTTGACTTCATCTTCACCTGGCAAGGTCACACCATAAATGCCTTTAACCCATTCGCGTTCCTCTTCATTGGGATCGGTCAAATCGACCCACACAGGCAAAGTATTTTGCAAATCTTCGCGACTCTCGATATGAATTTGGCTTAAGCGCCCGTTGTGCAACACAAATACATTAATCATGGTGGACTCCCGTCATTACGGTAATTCTGCGTAATTCATACGACGCAAAATCATATCGGTTCGTTTTTGCAAATACGCCGAACCTTGGTTCTTATCATAGTAGCGTGGTTTAGGTAGCATCACGCCCAGTCTTGCGGCTTGCGGTGCTGAGAGATTCGCAGCACTGATGCCATAGTAATGTTGTGAGGCAGCTTCCGCACCGAATACGCCAACACCCCATTCGACCACATTCAAGTAAATTTCCAGTATGCGCTCTTTGTCCATACAGGTTTCGAGCATATAGGTGATGATCAACTCCTCACCTTTCCGCAGATAACTGCGTTCGCCAGACAAGAATAGATTTTTCGCGAGTTGTTGCGTAATTGTAGAACCGCCAGAAACAACTTTACCCTTCTTCTTATTTTTTTCGTAGGCCTTTTGCATCGCCTCCCAATCGACGCCATCGTGATCTACAAAGCCATCATCTTCAGCGGCAATCACCGCTTTTTTGAGATGATTTGAAATACGATTGTAGGTGACCCATTTATGCTTCAAAACAAACTTAGGATCCTTTTCTTGTAAAACCGCCTCTTGCTGACGCATAAAACTCGTCGAGCTAGGATTGTGGTTAATCCACCAAAGTATTTGCACCAAAAAGTAAAGCTGTACCAAAAAGAACAGAGTCAATGGCAAGACAAACAGCCACAAGAATAATTTCTTCTTCACTTCTTTACCTCTGCATTTGTTGGCGAAGTTGGGCAAACACAAGCTCGGTTTTAGGACGCACGCCACGCCATACGAAAAATGCCTCAGCCGCTTGTTCGATCAACATCCCCAGTCCATCGCGCACTTGTGCACCGGCGCTCTGGGCAAACTTCAAAAATGGCGTTAGCTCTGCACCATACATCATGTCATAGGCCAAACTTTGCTTCGCAAACAGGGCTTCGGGCAATGCCAAGCTTTCGCCGTGCAAACTCGCCGAACTCGCATTGATCACCAAATCAAATTGGCCTTGAATTTGATCAAACGAACCAGCCTCACTGACGACTTCAGTAATCTTCCATTGCCGCGCCATATCAACTAATTCCTCAGCCTTCTCCACAGTCCGATTGGCAATGAACAAGCTTCGAGGTTCCTCTTGTAGCAAGGGCAAAAGCGCACCACGTGCCGCCCCACCAGCACCGATCAACAAGACCCTTTTGCCTTTAATCGCAAAACCAGCATTCTTGACGATATCCGTTACCAGACCAGCGCCGTCAGTGTTATCACCTTCGATTCGACCGTTCTCAAAACGCAAAGTATTCACCGCACCACCACTCTGCGCACGTTGGCTCAGATGATCACACAATTCAAAGGCATCCAACTTAAATGGCACAGTGACATTCGCACCACGACCACCTTGCTGGACGAATTCACGCACCGACGTGGCAAAACCATCGAGTGGTGCCAAACGCGCTTCATACCGCATGTTCTGCGTAGTCTGCTGCGCGAACAATGCGTGGATTGCCGGCGATTTGCTATGCGCAATCGGATTACCGAAAACGCAGTAGGCATCGAGTACTGTGGTTGTCTGCGAAATATTTTGCGTCAGATGATTAGTCACGAATCTTACCCCCACGCATTTCGGTCTCCAATTGCTGATCACGGGTGAACTTAAATTGTGTGACAACAATCCAAATATCGTCTTTATCTTTCGATCGCATATTCGGCGGGAAATGACCATAGGGTGCAGCTTTGCGCACGATCCTTAGTGCCGCAGAATCGAGTTCTGGAATACCCGATGATTTTTCCACTTTCGGGCCGCCCTCTTTTTCATAGATGGTGCCGTCTTGGAAGATCGGAATATACACAATCACCTGGCCGTAAAGCTTCTTACCGTTCACATGCGGGAAATTAATCGTGCCAACATCCTCGACTTTCTTTTGCAGAGCCTTGTAGTAAATCGCATGCCCAACCGCTTGAGTGCTAGGCGACAAGAAAGTCTTGCGTGGACGCTTATTCTGATCTTCGATGGTCTGAGAAATCTCGGCAATCGAGCGAGCTAAAGCTTTCTTACTTTCAGCTTGGTCTCTGCCATTTTCAGCAACTTGATCCTCGGTCTGCTTCTTATCCAACACGCGCTGTGACTTGAGTTTGGTTTCGGTTTGCACTTGATCGAGCAATTGCCGTTGACGCTCTTCCAGTTCTTGAATTCTTCTTTGTGTGGCTAAAACACTGTCACCGTCCTCAGAACGGCGCATATCTGGCAAGGGAGATTTCGAGCGCCCCTGATCATGCATCCCTCCGCCTTCCAGATTCACTTGAGCCAAGGCATCTGCCGTGCTTGGACGCTTCTCGTGTTTAGCATTTACCAAAATAATCTCAAGACCCGGATCGATTGGTGCAACAGCAGCTTGGATCACAGGCACAAAATGCACGGCGAGTACAATCACGTGAAACAACACGGAAATAGAAATCGCTGAGCTCAAGAACCCATTTCTCAAAAATGTTTTCACTAACTTATCCAAGAATCTCTTCCCTCATTGTGTACCTTGTGTACCTAAACGCTACTTCGCGAGAATGCTAGCTCGGCTTTGCTTCACTCAAATTTTCTCCATCGGCAGTCGCACTTGCTGTCTCGACCAATGCATCATTTGCGACTTCAGCAGCAACCTCACCATTCGCGATCTCCTCAGTGGCTAGAAGCCCCTCAGCAGCTTCAGACTCTTCGATCTCATCGCCCAAATCTTCGGTCGCAGCCCCAGCCAAAATCTCCAAGAAGCGCGCCTCAACACTGAGATCCAATTCATCCCAACGCAGAATTTCCAAGCGCACTTGGGCGCCACGAGCCATCGCTGGCATACCAGCCATGCGAATGATCAAAGGAATTTCAACTAAACGCAAGACTTCGTCTTTCAAAACAACAGCATCGACCTGGCGTTTTTGTTCCTGTCCTAACCAGCGCAAGCACCAGTAGCGCTCCATATTGGTTTGGAAATCAGCATAAGCGGCGTACGCCGCATCGAAGCCGGAGACGATCGCAAACAGGTCAGCGTCTTTCGGTTTAAACGGTGCGACCAAGGCCGCCGTCACACCATGTTGAACACAAGCGATGATTTGCCATTGATTGATGAGGTCGGTATAGCGGCGCAAAGGCGAAGTACTCCACGCGTACTGATCCACGCCGAGTCCTTGATGCGGTGCTGCATGAGTCACCATACGGACTTGCATCTTCGCAGCCCATCCACCACCGCCACCACCTTGAGCACGGTAAATGCCGGGGATACCATGATCGGCCAATAACTTACCCCAAGTACTATTCGCCAAAATCATCAACTCTGCCACGATCTTGTCGAGTGGCGCACCACGCTTACGACGGACAATACTGACGACATCGTCTTCCACATAGAAATTGAAATCGACGCGATTATTTTGCTCTGGCTTGAGTCCAAAACTCTCACGCTTAGCCATCCGTCCCGCTTCTAAAACTTGCGCCCATTTCCACAGCAAGGCAATTTCGGATTTATGCGCATACTCGCCAGCGTCGGCAGCCAGATTTTCTTCAGTGACCAAAGCATCGAGGTCGTTGTGGCGCAAGTTTGAGACCATCGGCACCATTTCCAACTTGGTCTCCGATTTTAGAATCTGAAAATCTTCGGTGTTCACGGTCACATATAAGGAGACCGCGGGCCGCGTCTGTCCTTCACCCAAGGTGTACACCGACACCAACTCATCGGGCAACATCGTGATCTTGTCGCCCGGCATATACACGGTTGACATCCGTTGGCGCGCCATCTGGTCAAAGGCATCACCACGCTGAATACCCAAGCCCGGTGCGGCGATGTGGATGCCGATACAGGCTGTCTTTTCATCGAGAACTTGCACAGAAAACGCATCATCGATCTCAGTGGTCGTCACATCATCAATCGAAAATGCCGCGACATTCGCCGTTGGCAGATGATCTGGCAAACTCGGCAAACTCGCCGTAGGAAAGCCTACGCCTTTCGGGAAATGCTCCAGCAAAAACTTCGACAAATGAAAGTCTTTGGCGTTCTTCAAACCGCCGCAGGCCAACATTAACTTTGCTGGTGTGGTCTGCAATTCGGCGCAAGCCTCGACCATGGCCTTGTATGAAATACTGTTTTTATCTGGCTTGAACAAAAGCTGCAAACCGATGCTGGCAAAAGCCTCAGGCAAACGATATTGCTTCAACTCTTCAACATAGGTAGCTTGCACTAAGGCTTGTTGTTTTTTCTTTTCGATGCCCGCCAATGCCGCCTTCAAATTTTCTTCTGGCGCTGCTTTATACCGTCCTCGCCCCTTTTTCTGAAAATAGATCGGCGATTGATGTAAAGCCAAGATCAAACCAGCGAGTTCTTCATTCTTTGGATTCGCACCAAAATACTCTGCACCCAAATCAGCAAAGCCAAATTCCTCAGCTCCTGCAACTTCCCACAAAAAACCAAGATCGATACTCTCAACCAGCTCTTTGGCACTTGCCAACAAGGCTGCGGGCTCTGGGCTGGTAAATTGCAGCAGCACGTCTTTCGCTTTCACTTTACTTCTTTTACCACTGGCGAGCTCCACTTGATAGGCTTCACCGGCCTGCGACAAGACCGTGCCCGCTTTGAAATCACCAGATTCTTCAAAAAATACATTCATCTAAAATTCAATCTTTCAACAAAACTTGTTAGTCCCAGAGATACCTAAATTTCAAGCACACTCTTGCGCATTAGCGTCAGAGGTTTGCACTTTCAGGCAAACCCAAGATCTCTGGTAAAAATACTTCTGTCACCAATAGCGGTGATCCTTTGCGGCGGAACACCGAACGTCGCGCCCACAAAAACTGAATACTGTTAGCTAAGCCGTGCACTTTTTCAATCCTTTGCATCAAAGGATGTCTGCGCCCTAAGCGCGCATATTGCAATTGCCCGCGCTCGACCAAAG
>CAYWNE010000140.1:0-11499 GCA_964459555.1 uncultured Burkholderiaceae bacterium
AGACATATCAGAAATGATCTAGTCCCTACGCGATGGTATGTTCCATGACAGCGTTCGTATGTATGTGCCGCAAGAGTCGGTCGAAGAGCAATGGGATTTGAAAGCGTTGCAGGCTCATTTGGCGGCCGAATGGGCGCTCGATATTGAACTCGTTAGTTTGTTGCAGACAGAGCAGAATTTGACAGACGAAGACATCGTCGAGCGCGTGGTTGCAGCGGCGAAAGCGAACTATGATGCGAAGGTCAATTTGGTTGGTCGTGAAGCATTTGCAGGCTTTGAACGCAGCGTTATGTTGCAAAGTATCGATAGCCACTGGCGCGAACACTTGGCTGCGCTTGATCACCTGCGTCAGGGAATTCATTTGCGTGGTTATGCGCAGAAGAACCCGAAACAGGAGTACAAGCGCGAAGCCTTTGAATTGTTTGGCCAAATGCTCGATTTGATTAAAAATGAAGTCGTACGCATTATCGTAACTGTACGTATCCAATCGCGCGAAGAGATTGAAGCGGCCGAGCAACAATTGGTTCAGTCTCAGGTCGAGAATGTGCATTACCAACACGCGGACTTTGATGCCAATGCTTCTCCAGAGGAAATGTTGGCACCTGCTCCAGTTGCTGGTGAAGATGGGCAGCCTTATGTCGATCTCGGTTGGAAAGTAGGCCGCAATGATTTGTGCCCATGCGGCAGTGGTAAGAAGTTTAAACAGTGCCACGGCAAGTTAGCCTAAGAACTGAAGTTAAACAAAAAAACGGCGATTGATTCGCCGTTTTTTTATGTGCATTTGCTTGATGAAAGTTTTATTCTAGGGCGCGCGCCAAAGTTGTCTTGAGCTTTTGCAGTTGCAGCTCTAAGGCCTCGAAATCTTCTGTTTGATATTCTTGGAAAACCGCACGTCCGCCAGCGACCACAACTGGGAATGAATCAGCAAAGCATTGCTCGCCTGCGGGCGTCAGTTTGATCCACATTTGTCTTCGATCTTCCCCGCGTTCGCGCTGCACGAGACCTTTGGCCTCTAGTCGATCCAACACTCCTGTTAGCGTACCCTTTGTAATCAAAGTTTTTTCGCCGAGCTCTTTGCAGGTCATGCCTGGTGTATTGCCAAGTGTGGCGATGATGTCGAATTGAGAGTCGGTAAATCCCATTGCGCGTACGCGACGTGAAGAGCCTTTCTCAAACAGCTGCATGCACTCCGATAGTAAGCGTATGCTGCGCAAGTAACGTTTCTCTATCATGTTAAAGTGGTGGCGAGTGTTTCGCCACCCCAAAGTTTCGTCAGCAAAATTCCGCTCAAGCTGAGCGAAGGGTTCTGAAGATTAGTCGACTTTTGCAGCTTCTACTTGAATCGCCAACTTAACTTCTGGTGCAAAACCGTAAGCGATTGCATAGTTCAAACCAAAATCAGTACGCTTGAATTCAGCGCTGGCGTCGGCACCGCAAATTTCACGTTTAGTCATGGCGTCTTGGATGCATTTGAACTTGTTGACGGTGAGGTTGACAGGTTTGGTCACGCCGAGCATGGTCAACTCACCTTCGACTGCAACCAACTTATCGCCATCGAATTTGAGCGCGGTGCTTTTGTATTTGATGGTTGGGAATTGCTCGACATTAAACATGTCTTTGCTCTTCGCATGACCGTTCATTTTGTCCATGCCGAAATCGATAGAGTCCGCAGCGATTTCAATATTCACGGAACCTGTTTTGGCGGCGCGATCCAATACAACTGTACCGCTTGTCTTGGTGAACTTTCCGCGCCAGAAGGAGATACCCTTGTGATCTGCTTCAAAACTTGGATAAGTATGCGTCGGGTCGATTTTGTATGTTTGCGCAAAGCTTGGTGCAGCAATAGCGAATAGGGCGACAGCGAAAAAGCGAGATAATTTCATAGTGAAACTCCTTAAAAAAACACGATGTGCGTGTGGGGTGAATAAGATACGTTTGCCGATTTACCTGTGATTACTTACTTGTGACTACTTTAAATTTGATAACAACATCATCGGCCACCATGCTGGTGTCTTTCCATTCGCCTTCACCGATGTTGAAGGTCAAACGTTTGATCGGAAGACTGCCTTCAAAGCTTTGTTGAGCGCCAGAGTTTGTATATGTCATGGGGAAACTAATCGCACTGGTTTTACCCTTGATCGTCAGTTTTCCTTCAACCTGTAATTTGCCCGTGCCGAGTGATTTCATGCTGGTTGCAACGAAATTCGCCTTCGGGAATTGAGCCGAGTTGAACCATTCTTTTTTCTGTACTTCCTTGTTGTATTCGGGCGCTGGCAATTCAAAGCTATTCATGTCAATTTCGACCTGAGCTTTTGACTGCTCGATCTGCTTCTCGTTTAGTTCAATATTGGCCGAGAAGCGTTTGAAATTGGCTTGTACGGGAACCTCCATTTGTTTGAAGGTAATTTGCACAGCGCTTTTGCTGTTGTCTAATTTGAGTGTCTGAGCTGCGGCCAACTGTTGGCTGCTCGCGGCGACAAATAGACAGGTACTCAGGACATAAGCATTCATTCGAAATTTCATCATTCTTCCTTTGTGGGCTTATTCACCGCCAGGCAACATGCGTGACAGAGTTTGGTCTTTATCGATTAATTTGTGCTTCAATGCCGCCGCAAAGTGCATCACTACAAGTACTGCCATGATGTTTGTAAGAACCTCATGCGTTTCCTTGAAAGCATCTTTTAACTCCGGATAGGGGCCAACGATCGCTGGCAATTGGACTAGGCCGAAGTAGACGACCGGAAAGCCTGCCGCATAGCTGTACAAGTAACCGGTAATGGGTACTGCGAACATCAGCAGGTACAACACGAAGTGGGTCGCTCCAGCGAGGTTCTTTTCCCATGGTTTCAAGCTAGCGAGATGGGGTGGAGCGCCTTTGACCAATCTTACTAGGAGCCTGATCGCGACCAACGCGAGAATCGTCACGCCCAACCACTTATGCCAAGAGAAGTATTTCAGTTTGGTCGGGCTGATTCGCATATCGACCATATACGTTCCGAGCACGAAGGCGGAGATGATCAGAATCGCCATCAGCCAATGTAGTGCGATGCTGATGGCGTGGTATTTGGTCATTGGTGTTTGCATACCAGAGGTCTCCCGGAAATTAGTTCGAACTAGAACTAATATAGCAAAAAAAATGAAATTGTGCAGAAATTCTTGAAGAAATCGGGGCCAACAATTCCCACAAAAAAGTTAAAAATCTCTTGGTTTTTTAAGACTTTGCTGCGGTACTGAGAAGATGAAATTTCTTTAATGAAAAAGTCTTTTCATGCAAGTTTTATTGCTAATAAAATGAAAAAAAATGATCAAAAATGTGCATTTTGATAATAATACCACTTGTGATTATTGTAGATACAATTTGAGACATTTTTGGATACTTTTCAATATTTCTCGAAGAAAATTCAAATTTAGAGGCCATATTCTAGGAATTTTAGAAAAAAAGCCCATTTTTTTTAGTTTTTTTAAAAAAATTTGTAACCTGGAAATAGATTGCTTTTGATACCAGTTGTATTTTCAATACACTTTTGTCTCAAAAATGCAAAGAACCGACTTTTCTTCATTTTTTTTCGCAAAAACGCGATTTTCTGATTCATTTTTTTTGAATCACATGTCATATTGAAGTCACACAGTTGTTGTAGTGAAGTGATAAAAAATAAAAAGTTTGATTTTTAGTTAATTGAACTTCATTTAAGTTTTTATCGCTGTTGGGAGGGGGTAAATCTTAGCTATGAGCTAAGAGGCACCATTAAATAGAGTTATCAAACTCGCAATAATTATATGTAAAGGCCTAAAATGAAGAAATCAAACGTAATCGTTCGTCCGTTATTGTTGTCTATTCTCGTTGCAGGTGCATGCGACGCAATGGCAGCTGATCGTGTGGATTTGGAAAAAGCAAAACCAGCAACGGCATCCTTGATGTCTATCGGTGGTCGCGTAACAGCTGCGCAACACATTGGTTTGTCTAGCGACGAATTGAAAGAAGTGCGCTCACAACAATACAAAAATGGATTGTCCGTGACACGTCACCAACAATTCCACCAAGGTATTCCAGTTTGGGGTGAGGCAGTTGTTGAACACCGCGGTGCGAACGACAATACGCCAAGAATGAGTGGTGCAATGTTGTCTGGTTTGGCGCAAGATTTGCCAAGCGTGAAGCCAACTTACAGCGCATCTCAAATCTTGAGTTTGGCTAAAGGAAAAGCGCAAGTCTCTAACACTAGCAACGATCAAGCTAAACTGTTTATCAAACAGGACGACAACGGAGTAGCGCGTTTGGTGTATCAAGTTTCTTTCTTGGCTGAAGGCGGTAACAAGCCAAGCCGCCCAACTTTCTTGATCGACGCGAACAGCGGAGCTGTTTTGCAACAATGGGATGGCATTACTCACTCTCTGACAGGCACAGGTCCTGGCGGTAACGCGAAAACAGGTCAACGTGAATACGGCACAACAGCTGGTTACGGCTACCTCGACGTCTTGGTAAGTGGCTCCACATGTAAATTGAGCAGCACCAACGTTGATACCTACAACATGAATGGTGCAACTTCTGGCACAGGAACTTTGCATTCTTTCACATGCCCACGTAATACAGTAAAAGCAATTAATGGCGCATATTCACCAATGAATGACGCTCACTACTTTGGCAACAAAGTATTCGACATGTATCAAAACTGGTTGGGCGTACGTCCGATTAGCCAAAAATTGGTAATGAAAGTGCATTACGGTACAAACTACGAAAATGCATTCTGGGATGGCTCTGCAATGAGCTACGGTGATGGCGCGACGACTTTCTACCCATTGGTATCTTTGGACGTAACAAGCCACGAAGTCAGCCACGGTTTCACCGAGCAAAACTCTGGATTGGTTTACTCCGGTATGTCTGGCGGTATGAATGAAGCGTTCTCCGATATGGCTGGTGAAGCTGCGAAATACTATGTCACTGGCACGAACGATTTCAAAGTCGGCGTTGATATTTTCAAAGCATCAGGCGCATTGCGTTACATGTATAACCCACCACTCGATGGTAAGTCGATTGACAATGCGAGCAAATATACAAGCAGCTTAGACGTTCACTACTCTAGCGGTGTGTATAACAAAGCTTTCTATTTGTTGGCAACAACAGCTGGCTGGAATACACGCAAAGCATTTGAAGTGATGGCTGACGCAAACCGTTTGTACTGGACTGCAAGCAGCACATTCAATGCAGGTGCTTGTGGCGTAGAAAAAGCAGCTGCAGCGCGTGGTTACACAGTTGCAGACGTTACAGCTGCCTTCGCAGGCGTAGGTGTGAGCTGCTCAGGCACAACGCCTCCACCAACTGCCACACCATTGACAAGCGGTGTGACTGTTTCTGGCATCACATTGGCTAAAGGCGCTACGAAGTTGTACAGCATCGTTGTTCCGGCAGGCAAAACAAGCTTGACAGTGAAGCTGGCAGGTGGATCCGGTGACGGTGACATTTACTTAAAAGCAGGCGCTGCACCAACAACGACTTCCTACACGAAGAAGTCTGATGGTTCAACAAATACTGAAACGATCACAGTGACTTCACCAGCTGCAAACACTTACTACATCTTGGTAAGCGCATATGCTGCAGTAACATCAACTACGTTGAATGCAACAGTGAAATAATTGGGAGCAAATGGGCACTTCGGGTTCGCTTGAGGTGCTACATCGTTGAACTAAGTTTGGCGATGATAAAAAAGAAAACGGCAGGTTCGCTCGTGAATCTGCCGTTTTTTATTGGATGGTATTGTGATGAAAAAGTGGTGTTTGAGGTTCACAACACCACTTCGTCTATACATCGTAAGCTAGGACTTTATACAAATAAATTCTTAAGTTTTAAAGTCGTCGCCCCTGCCTTCGCTCAAATTGCTTTCGCAAGTTTAGATGCGTGACCTGTGTAGCTCGCTGGTGTCATGGCTAGTAGTTGGTTTTTTGCTTCTTGTGGAATCGCCAAACGCGAAATGAACTCGCGCAGCGCATCTTTGGAAATGCCTTTGCCGCGTGTGAGTTCCTTCAATTGTTCGTAAGGATTCTCAATACCATAACGACGCATCACTGTTTGCACTGGTTCCGCCAACACCTCCCAACTATTGTCTAAATCTTCCGCTAAACGCGCTTGATTGGTTTCGAGTTTGTTGAGACCGCGCAGGCAGCTATCGTAGGCCAACAAGGTATAGCCGAAAGCGACACCGATATTGCGCAATACGGTTGAGTCCGTCAAATCACGCTGCCAACGAGATACTGGTAATTTTTCAGAGAGATGTTTGAGCACAGCGTTCGCCAAACCAAGGTTACCTTCGGAATTTTCGAAATCAATCGGGTTAACTTTATGCGGCATGGTTGAAGAACCGATTTCACCTGCCTTGGTTTTTTGTTTGAAGTAACCAACGGAGATATAACCCCAAATGTCGCGATTGAGATCAAGCAAGATCGTATTGGCGCGGGCAAAGGCATCGAACATTTCTGCCATATAGTCGTGCGGTTCGATTTGAATCGTGTAAGGATTAAAAGTTAAGCCAAGGCGTTGTTCGATGACGTTTTTGGAAAAGTTTTCCCAGTCATGTTGAGGGTATGCCGAGAGGTGTGCATTGTAATTGCCGACTGCGCCATTCATTTTGCCAAGAATTTCTACTTGGGCGATACGCTTTGCAGCGCGCTGCAGACGGGCAACCACGTTTGCCATTTCTTTGCCGAGTGTGGTTGGGCTAGCAGTTTGTCCATGGGTACGCGATAGCATTGGTACCTCAGCATTGTCACGAGCGATTTCCGCCAAACGTGCAATCAACTTTTCTAAGCTAGGTAACATCACGCTGTCGCGTGCTGTCTTCAACATCATGCCATGCGAAGTATTGTTAATGTCTTCCGAAGTGCAGGCGAAGTGAATAAACTCAGCTGCTGCTTTGAGTTCTTGCGTGACTTCTGCTGCGATGTTTAAGGCGCGCTTAGGCAGGTGAGCATAGCTATCTGGCAAAGCCAAGCCAACCGATTCTTTCAACCAATATTCAACCGCCTTTACGTCATGATTGGTGACAGCTTCAATGGCCTTAATTCGAGCAGCATCTTCTTCGGAAAAATTGTTCGCAATTGCATTCAATAGGTCGTTCGCGGCTGCAGAGAAAGGCTTGATTTCAGCAAAGCCCGCTTGCGATAAAGCTTGTAGCCATGCGATTTCAACCTTAACACGATGATGCATAAATCCTGCTTCTGAAAGCGTGCTGCGCAATGCATCGACTTTGCTGGCATAACGACCATCGAGTGGGGAGAGGGCGGAGAGAGTAGAGAGAGACATAGGTTTAGGTCTTGAAGTAGAACAGAAAGAGCTTGGGCATGGTCTGCGAATGATACCGATCGATGGTGAAATCCCTGATGAGGGTGAGTATCACCGCTTCGTTCCAACAGTTGTTGCAAAAAATCTTGCAACAACACTTGCACCGGTTATCGGAAATAAAACTCGCGCATAAAACAACAGTTTAGTCTTGATCGTGGCTTGTTTCGTGACGGCGCTGAGAACCAAAGGTGTTTATCAGAATTGGTTCGCTTGGCAGATTTTGTCTGCCGTATGCGTTTAAATAGCCCGATAAAAACCTTAAAAGTGCTTATCTTTTCGCTTTGTGCCTGTGTGAAAGGCGATATTCTAACACGGTCAGTCAGCGTTTTTCAGTCTTGCATGTTTGGAAAGTACGAACCCTGGTGTGACTTACTTAAAGCAGGGCAATGGCGATGTTATAATTTCTAAAGGTCCTAAATGAGAAAAGTAATTGAGAAGAGTCTTTGGTAGGCTCGATCAATTCAGAAATAAAGCTTATGAAATTAATTGGTTCTCTCGCAAGCCCTTATGTTCGCAAAGTTCGCGTGGTCATGGCGGAAAAAAAGCTGGATTATGCTTTGCTATTAGAAAACGTTTGGGCGGCTGATACAACGATACAGCAATCAAATCCACTGGGGAAAGTACCGTGTTTGCTGATGGAAGACGGTGGTGCGATGTTCGATTCTCGTGTCATTGTCGAGTATCTCGATACGCTGACGCCAGTCGGTAAACTTATTCCACCACACGGTCGTGAACGTGCCGAAGTGAAGAATTGGGAAGCCTTAGCGGACGGCATTTTGGATGCCGCTGTTTTGGTTTTTATTGAGCGTACTAAGCGTGAACCGCAATATCGCAGCGAGGCCTGGATTGGGCGCCAGCTTGATAAAGTTCATGCTGGTCTAAAGGCTATGTCCTTGGGTCTCGGTGAATCGACCTACTGCGTCAGCAACCATCTGACGCTGGCTGATATCGCGGTGGCTTGTTGCTTAGGCTGGCTGGCTTTCCGCTTCCCAGAAATTGCTTGGCGAGATGAATATCCAAACCTGGCGAAACTGTTCGATAAATTGTCTGAGCGCCAGTCGTTCAAGGATACAGTGCCTGAGTAAGGCAAGCCCAAAAAAAATGCCAGCACGAGCTGGCATTTTTATTGGTGGTGTGCGTTTATGTGCTCGAGGCACCGATTGCGGTCTAGCAAATGGCTTTCATGGACCAATCAACCGCGCAGCGAAAAATTAATACTGGCTGTGGCTAGCACAGTCATTGTTTTCCCATCTTCCACGTAAGGCTTGAATACCGCACGCATCAACGCGGTTTTGGCGGATTCATCAAGGCGATTGAAGCCAGACGATTTGATGATTTCGACTTTCTCTGCACGCCCCTTGTCATTGACCAAGACTTGCATAACCACGCGTCCTTCTTCTCCCATTCGTTTCGCGATCGCAGGGTAGTCGGCTTGCGGCGCTTGTAGATATTCAACCGCGCTAACAACTTTAGGGCCATGGTTCTCGACCTTGGCCGGAGTTGGTGCCGGAGTTGGTGCGGCGTTGGCAATTGATGGGGTTGGCTCCGGGGCTACAACATTTGCTGGGTTGACCTGGATACTATCTTTCGTCTCAGTTTTGATAACCGGCACCACGACGGCTGGAGTCTGATTTGAAGCATTCGAAACTTTCTCTGCAGGGGCAGGTGGCCGACTTGGCGGCGTCGGTTTCATCGTCTGCACCATCAATAACACAGTCTCTTTCGGAGCTGGTTTGACATAATGGCTGGGCGTGGCGAGAAATGCGCTCAGTGCCAATACATGGGCCACCAGAATGGCGCTGATCGTAGTGATTCGACGAGGTGATTGGGTTGGCGATAAAGCGAAGTTCATTTTGCACTCCTAGATCAAATACGGGGACAGTCACTTTGCAATGGCAATAAAGGGCGTCACCACTAAATAATCTAAATAAGAATAATTCGTATTTAGATTATCTGTGATTTTGAATCTCAGTGCAAGAAAATTGTGCAGCGCAAAGAGGAAAAGTGCAGTGTACTTGATCTAAACCAAAAGAATCTGCTTGCGTAAGTTAAGTACGGCAGGTAGGAATAAAAAAGGAGTTGGACGAAAAAGGCATGAGAAGCCGGTGCAATGACCGATCTTTCGAACTTATTGCACCGCTGGTACTGAATGTCTTTGACTCATAGACATACCAAGGTCGGCCTAACTTGCCTCACCCATTACTTCGCCGAGTTTCACTTTGCCGGCTGGTGTCCAGCGAGAATTAAATTGCATGCTCTGTGCCTGAAACAGCATAACGACGGTAGAGCCGAGCAGGAAACGTCCCATTTCCTCGCCTTTTTTGAGGCTGATGTTTTGAGCGCTGTAATCCCATTCGCGTACTTCTTTGCTGCGCGGCGGATTGACGACGCCATGCCATGTAGTTTGCATACTACCGACAATCGTGGCACCAACCAGCACCAAGACGAATTCGCCAGCGGGTGAGTCAAACACGCAGACTACGCGTTCATTGCGGGCAAACAGACCAGGCACGCCGCGGGCTGTGGTTGGGTTGACTGAGAATAGTTCGCCTGGCACATAAATCATTCGTTTCAAGAGGCCGTCGCACGGCATGTGAATGCGGTGATAGTCGCGTGGGCTGAGATAAATGTTGGCAAATTGCCCGTTTTGGTATTTCTTGGCCAGTTCGGCGTCGCCACCGACTAGAGCGGTGGTGCTAAAACTGTGTCCTTTGGCTTGAAAAATCTGGTCGGCTTTGATCTCACCAAATTCGCTGATCGCGCCGTCAACCGGGCACACGTAGGCAGCGTCAGCGATGGGGCGTACGCCACTGCGTAAGGGGCGAGTGAAGAATTCATTGAAACTGGCGTAGCTCGCGGTGTCTGGGTTCGCGGCTTCACTCATATCGACATTGTATTTTTTTACGAACCAATTGATTAAGCGTGTCGTGCGTTTTCCGCCTTGGCGATTGGCGATGAATCCAGCAAAAACTGTCAATAAATGCTTAGGCAGAAAATATTGGGGCAAGACGGCAAGACGGTCGGACACAATGCACTCTCAAGAACAGGAAAACGACGATTATAACGTTTTCAGTATCAGTTCCGCGAGTCGAATCGCTCCAAGCTGACAATAGAGAGCTGTCACTTTCCTGTCGCATAAGTAGTTAATAATGTTAGAGAAAACTACTTAGGCACTCGCATTTGCGCGGAATTCGGTTGAGATTAGGCAGAAACTAAGGCGCGTTTAGAAATATTCTATTGGATTCCTAAAATTCATAGTGATAAGCTTCGTTTCCATCACGCAGGGATTCATGGCATGAAAAGATTCGCTGTCGTGACGAGAGTGAAAAGACTTGAAATCGTCACGTTCAGCAATAAATGGAAGACTCATTTCAATTTACTAGGAGAAATTAATGAAAACCGTAGGACAAAAACTCGATGCATTTAGCGTTCCAGCAGCTAAGCCAGGTTTTAACCATCATGAAGAAAACGGCGTTTCCGCTTTCGAAACGATCACTGAAGCGTCCTTCCCAGGTAAATGGAAAGTAATCTACTTCTATCCAAAAGACTTCACATTCGTTTGCCCAACAGAAATCGTTGAATTCGCAAAATTGGCAAATGACTTCGCTGATCGCGATGCAGTTTTGTTGGGTGGTTCTACAGATAACGAGTTCTGCAAATTGGCATGGCGCCGTGAACACAAAGATTTGGACAAGTTGAACCACTATGCATTTGGTGATGCAACTGGTTCTTTGGTCGATATGTTGGGCGTACGTGATGTTAATGCTGGCGTGGCGTTGCGCGCGACTTTCATCGTTGATCCAGACAATGTGATTCAACACGTTTCCGTGAACAACTTGAACGTAGGCCGTAACCCATCTGAAATCTTGCGTATTTTGGATGGTTTGCAAACGGATGAGCTCTGCCCATGCAATCGTTCTGTAGGCGGCGCAACACTGTAATTGCGTTATAAATTCAACTTTCGGGCGCATTGCGGCGTTGCGAATCTTCGCAATATCGACATATTGCTCCGGTGCGCGCCTTGCACTGCATCCCGAAAATGTGAATTTCTAATCGCAATTACGAAATTCAATCGTAGGGGGGCATAGCGTTGTTGCTTGTCCTCGCAATTTTGAAAGTTTGCGCATTAAAATCAACCCGCTCCGGCGGGTTTTAAAACCGCTTTTAAA
>CAYWNE010000141.1:0-11490 GCA_964459555.1 uncultured Burkholderiaceae bacterium
CCCAATACTTCCGCCGAGCACTTTGTTGGCGTCGAAGTTAGGGATTTGTGAGCGGAATTGCGATTCGTATTTGTGTAAGGTATCTTTCAACGCATGATTGATATAGGTGATAGTGCCTTCGTTATCTGCGATGCGAACAGGTACAGCCACAGAATCAAGTGCCATTTTGATGCGAGCGTTCGCTTCGGCGGCCAATACCGTTGCCTGTAGACGTTCACGCACTGTATCCATTTGTTGTTTGCGAATTGCTTTGTCACCAGGCTGTACTGGTAAAGTTGCTTCAAAATTGTTTTGACCGTATTGCCCAATCAAGTCGGTGATGG
The DNA here is from genome assembly GCA_964459555.1 of uncultured Burkholderiaceae bacterium. Lineage (GTDB taxonomy): Bacteria > Pseudomonadota > Gammaproteobacteria > Burkholderiales > Burkholderiaceae_D > Undibacterium. Next base: position 324 of record CAYWNE010000141.1, read on the forward strand.
TTTGAACATCTTTGTTTTGTACATCGACCAAAGCATTAATTTTGTTTGCCAATTCCCCAAACTGTCCAGGTAAATCATCGCTCACCATTCGCGCCGCGAGCTTGCCTTCCTGTTGATCGGTGCTCAGTTGTTGAACGCGATCATTGACACTCTTAATGCGTCCGATCAAGGCACCCATTGATGCCAATAAACTGTCGTGATCGTTGTCGCGTAGATCGAGTTTGACGGATAGATCACCATTCGTGACCCTACGCACGGCATCGGCTGCTACTTCTGGTTCGCCACCGAGTTCACCCAGAATCTCGCGGCTCAGTTTTCTTGAAAGTCGGAATAACAGCACCGCACCGATGACGAGAATGATGACGTTCAATATCATGGCATTGCGTGCTTGGGAAGCGCTTCGTTGATTGACTTCCTCGGTGTAGTTCTGGATTTCGTCGCCGAGTTTTTCGAGTCCCTTTTCCAATGCTTCAAAGTCATGTTCGAATTGCGACCACGCGGCATTCGCATCAGGACTGTGTTTGATACTCGCTTGAGCAACCACTTCGGCAGATCGCAAATAGCTGGACAAATCACCACTTAAATTATTGAGAACAGTCTTGGCCTCCTTGTTGCCACCTTGGTCGACCGCATTCAGGTGTTCTTTGAAAGCCTTGCTGTGTTCTTTCAACTCATTCAAAGCCGCTTGTTTATCAGTGTCGCTCGCGTCAGCAATACTGGATAAACGTATCGCATTGAGCACATCGGATCGTATGGTGTCGTGCAACATGTCGGCATTCATCTGTGCACGCAGAATCTTGGCGGCTGCCACAATTTCTTGGCCCGATTGGCTCTGGCGATAAGTATTGAAGATACCGATGATGCCGATCACGACCAAGAGGGCGAGGGCAACACGAACCAATAGGTTTAGGCGGGACTGCAAACTGCGCATACGAGACTCCTTGATTTGTCACGGGCGAAGAAAGCTTGTTGAATGGGGCAGCATCGTGGTCGGAAGCAGAAGAACCAGCGAATGTGCGTGATCAGAATGTTTTACCAAACACTTAAGCTTATAAGGAGATTATTGCCGTGTGTCAAGAAGTTGACTGTGGGAACTGTCGAGAAAAAGACAATTGGAGAAGTGATTTAACAAAGTGAGTAAATTAATAAGAAAAGTATTCTTTGTTCCTCGACAGTTTGCTTAGTTTCCTCCTACTTTGTTGGCCAATGAGAGTAAATACTTCTGTGTTGATTTATGCGCCAAAACGCTCCTGCCGGCGATCGAGAAATTGACCATGGCGCGAGGAACTAGGTACACCTTTTTCGAGCGCAATCGCGCCATTGACCAAGACCCAATGAATGCCCGTGGCGGCTTGTTTGGGAGAAGCAAACGTCGCTTGATCGCTAATGGTGGCAGGATCAAAAATAACGAGATCAGCCCAACAACCAACCGCGATGCGACCGCGTTGCTTGAGACCGAAATGATCAGCAGAGAGCGTCGTCATACGGCGCACGGCTTCTGCCAAGGTGAACAGTTTGCGTTCGCGACTATAGTGGCCCAAGACACGCGGGAAAGCACCCCACAGGCGAGGATGTGGATGACTATCATGGGGTAAGCCATCCGAGCCTATCATGGTATGCGGATAACTCAAGACACGTTCTACGTCGTCTTCCCGCATTTGAAAATACACCGCACCAGCTGGATGCAAGCGACGCGCGGCTTCTTTTTGGTCGACCTGCCATTCAGCGGCGATATCGGCTAAATCGCGCCCTTGCATTTCGGGATGCGGCTCGGAGAAACTAACCATAATGCGAATCACGCCATCGACATAATCGGGGTCGAGCACGGTTGAACCCGCCGTATAAGGATAAGCATCGAGACCAATGGCTTGCCTACGTTTGCGTTGATCAATGTAGGCCAGTGTTTCAGTAGTGCGGCCCCAGTTGGCAGGGCCCGCACATTTGTGATGCGATAAGATCACGGGTAATTTTGCCTGTTCGCCTGCATCACAGGCCTCTTCGAGCGCCTGCATCACGCCATTGTATTCATCGCGAATATGCGAAGTATAGACGCCACCCGCGGCGGCGCTGACTTTGGCTAAGGCGATCACTTCGGCATTGTCTGCGGCTTTGCTGGTTTGGTAGAACAAACCGGAACTAAAGCCCAAAGCACCTGCGTGCATGCCCTCAGCCAGCAAGTCTTGCATGCGTTGTAGCTCATCTTGATTCGCACCACGCGTTAGTTCGCTGACGGCGTTGACACGCAGGGTAGAGTGGCCAATCAAGACGCCCACATTGACGGCGGGCTGACTATTTTTGATCGCCTTCACGTAGTCTTGTACGCTGGCATAACGAAAGTCTTTTTGCGTGCCGATTAAGCTGAGCGGTGCTGGTGGTGTGCGATCTGCAGACCAAGGCGAGAGGCTAATGCCGCAATTGCCAGTGATGACGGTGGTTACGCCTTGCGTCAGTTTCGGCAACATGGCCGGCGCATCGAGCACCTCTCTATCGTCGTGCGTATGCACATCGATAAAACCTGGCGCCAACACCAAGCCTGTGGCATCGAGAACTTCATAACCCTGCAAGCTTAAAGCGGGTGCAATCGCGGCGATTTTTTGATCACTGATGCCAAGATCGGCGCGATAGGCGGCGGTGGCACTACCATCAAGAATGTCTGCGTTGCGAATAACGATGTCGTAGGTGATGTTCATGATGGCTAGGCAAATCTAGTATGGAACTGTGAATCAAAAGAAGGTGTTGACGGCAGAGGTCACGGTATAAGCGTCATCGACCAACAAAATTAGTGGCCATTTATCGAAGGTAGTACATGGATGAGAAATGCCGCAGCCAATGAGGTCGCCGACCTTCAAGCTTTGCATCAGCGCCTGTCCTTCCGACGTTTGCGGCAGACGTAGATAGGCGTGCTGATCATTCATCTTTTCAACTTTGCAGCCAGCAGGTAGTGTTGCTGGCGCATCGCCTATACTGCTTTGGTAGTAGGCAAACGGCAGAGGTAAATCGATATCGTAAGAAGCATCGCGTTTGCCCATTGTCAGTATGGCTAAATCCGCTTCGGGGCGCGATTGCACCATGCTCCACACTTCCAAGGCGGGGCGCAGACTACTTGCTTTGAGACTCGCTTCGCGCGTTTCCATTTCTTGTACAAGGCCATGATAGAAACCGTGATCGTGCGTGACATAACATCCGCTACGCAGTATCGATGTGACAGGACGCGATAAAGACAATTGCTGTTCGAAGCCTCGGCCGACCAAATCGAAATAGGCGGAGCCGCCAGCCGACAATAAAATTGTATCGGCTTCGAATAATTGTTCGGTATCGGCGATTTTTGTCAGATGAAGGAGACTCTCAATGAAATCACGCACTGCGACCAGATCTTGCTCACGATTCTTGCTCACCAACAGGCCTTCATAACCTTCGATACCGGCTAACTGCAAGTAGGGGCTTGCGTGAATCGCACGCGCTACAGCGATCGCTTCTGCTTGAGTGCGGCAACCCGTGCGACCACCGGTAAAACCGAGTTCCACCAACAAAGGCAGAGGTCGGCTTAATCCTGAATCACGGACTTGGCAAGCCAAACGCTTCACACCTTCGAGTGAATCAGTCAGTGCGAAAAACTGAAAGCTAGGGTCGCTCTCGAGCGCAGCTAAAATCGCTTGCGTATCGCTGGCACTGACGAGTTGATTGGCGAGTAAAACACGCTTCACCCCAAAACGATGGGCGATCAAACTTTGACTGACACTGGCAAGCGTCATACCCCAAGCACCATTGCGCAACTGCATATCAAACAGTTGCGGACACATCGTGGTTTTGCCATGAGGGGCCAGCACCACATTCATACTTGCACAAAACTGCTTCATCCATTGCAAATTGTGTTGCAGCGCGCTGTCTTTCAACACCGCGACCGGAAAACTAGTGTCGCCGCGCAGCACATTCCAAGCGCGTTTTCCGATTTCCGCTTGCGTGATTGGTGCTTGCAAGGCCAAGCCTTTGGTACCCGGCAAAAGCGTTTGATGTGAAAGTGAGTCTAGATTCAACATGGTAAAAATTCGATTCAAAGTGAATTATTTATTCATCGACCATTGGCGGAAAGTATGACCCTTGATCGCATAGAACAAAATCAAAGCGTAGCATGGAAGCATAACCCAATACGCCTGCCGCGCACCGCCGGTATCGGAGAAATGACCGTAAGCCATTGGCAAGATCGCGCCGCCTGAAATACCCATGATGAGGACTGCCGATCCTGCTGCCGTGTAGCGGCCCAAACCTTCCAAGGCCAAAGGCCACACTGCGGGCCAGACTAGAGCGTTCGAGAAACCGAGCATCGCCAGGAAAAGAATCGTATTCGGCACTTCAGGCACACCAGCCCACGCCAATAGAGTATGAGAAAGGCTACTATCAGTGCTTGACGACTGCATCACGCCGAGGGCAAACACGACGCCACTTAGGGCGCACAGTGCGAGTGCGTTTTTTTGTGACAGATATTTCGGGATGGTGAAAGCGCCGAGCAAGTAACCGAGGACCATGAAGCCCATGGTGTAGGAGGTGAGTGCAGCATAATTCTTTACGCCCAAATGATGACCATACAGGCCGATGGTGTCACCTGCGATCACCTCGACGCCAACGTAGGCGAACAGAGTAATCGCACCGAGCACTAATTGGGGAAATTTCAGTACGCCGAAACGAGTGGTACTTGTTTGTGCGTCGCCTGATGTAGTGTCGGAATCGAGTTCAGGCTCAGTCAAAGAAGAGAAGTGAATGATGGCCATAAACAGGATCAAACCAGCTGCCATGACAATATACGGCGTTACCAAACGACTGGCGAGATCGGCGCGAAATGCAGTACGTGTTGTCACATCCATCGCCGCCAAATCAGCTGCTGAGGTTTGATTGATGCCAGACAAAATCAAAGCTGTGAAAACCATAGGCACCAAAATCCCAGCACCCTTATTAAACAAACCCATGATACTGATACGCATCGCCGCGCTATCGCGTGAACCTATGCAAACGATGTAAGGATTGATCGCGGTTTGCATCAAGGTCATACCGCTCGCCAATGTAAAGAGCGCAATTAAGAACAATGAGTATTGACTGGTCTTGGCAGCAGGGATAAACAGCAAAGCACCAATCGCCATCACACCGAGACTTGCGGTCATACCATTCTTGTAGCCAATTCGACTCAACACCGCCGCCGACGGCAAAGCCATCACCGTGTATGCAATATAAAAAGCAAACGTGACCCACAGGGCTTGGAAGTCGCTCAGTTCACACACAATTTTGAGGAAGGGGATCAAAGAGCCGTTCAGCCAGGTGACGAAGCCGAGGATGAAGAAGAGCAGAGCGATGAACAGCATCGCGACGATGACCTTGGAGCTTTTGTTTGTTGCGGTGACGCTGGCAGATGTCATGATGTACTTCCGAGTTTGGGGTTTGTTATGGGATCTTCTTGTTTGAAGATTGTCTCTTTTGTGATGCTTGATTTGTGTGTTTCAGTTTTAGTCTCTTTGATGTCATTACCGCGAAGGCGCACTGCTATCCGGATTAATTTTCTTGACAGGTTTAGTTTGAAGCTCCCTTCTCCCGCGAGCGGGAGAAGGGTCGGGGAGTCAAAGCATGCTTTGACGGTGTTTCAGATTCGATCAACGATATTTAAGAGGCTAAGAAGTATTTTCTACAGCACTTGTCCTTAAAAATTACGATGCAACTTCTGAATCACCCTCACCCTAACCCTCTCCCGCGTGCGGGAGAGGGAATATTCATACCCATCATTTACCATTCATTTTCAAGTACATCCACACTGGGTCATCGTGTAATGCAAACAGCATCATTATTTCTCGAAGTTCCCAAATATTATTCCGGACAGCAGTGCGCGAAGGCAGGAATCCAGTGTCTTTTGCCGTATGCTTAATTACGCTTATTCGGTCCTCATCGTTTGCTGGCCGGGGGGCGCCCGGCGGCCACTCACTTTCTTTGCTTCGCCAAAGAAAGTAAGCAAAGAAAGGCGACCACGCTGCCACTGGCCTTCGGCTTCCCAATTGTGCGAGGCAAAAAATGGGAAAGCTTCGAAACTCGCTTCGCTCAAACAGCGAAGCTTTCTTTATCCATTTTCTGCCCCGCACAATTGGCAGTGTCAGAAGTGGATGAAAGTCAAAGTCAAAGTCAAAACCAAAACCAAAACCAAAAGCAAAACCAAAACCAAAAGCAAAACCAAAAGCAAAACCAAAACGATGCCCATCAATTGGCGCAAGCAATTTGAGCGGCCGTTGGCTCTGTATGTGTTGTTCTTCCCGCATGTGCAGATGCCAATTGTGTGGCTGAAAAATGGGAAAAAGTGGCGCAGATGTTTGAGCCGGAGGCGAGTTTCTGCGTCGCCCCATTTTTCAGTTACGCAATTGGGAACCCGAAGGGCAGCTGCGCCTGCGTCGCCTTCTTTTGCTTACTTTTCTTGGCGAAGCAAGAAAAGTGAGTGGCTGTCGGGCCACCCCCGACCTACAGACTCAATTGGAAACAGCGAAAGCAAAGCGACAGCCATTGCTCTTGAATTGGGCATCCCATCGTCCTCCAGTCAGCTGGCAAGAACGAAACACCCCCCCTCAAATCTCCTCCTGCGTCAACTCCCTCGCAAACACCTGATTCCCCGCCATCAAACCACCATCAACCGGCAAAATCACTCCCGTAATCACCCGCGCCGCATCAGACGCTAAAAACATCACGGCGTTGGCGATGTCTTCTGGCGTGGCGAAGTCGCGTAGTGGGTACCATTTTTTTAGATCTTCAAACACCTGCGGATTTTTATCAACGCGGGCTTGCCATGCTTGGGTTTTTACCGTGCCCGGACAGACCATATTGGCGCGTATGCCGTGCTTGCCGAACTCCATGGCGAGGGCTTTGGTGTAGCTGATTAAACCGGCCTTGGCGACGCTGTAAGCAGGGTGGCCGAAGGAGGTGAGGCCATTGACGCTGCCGATGATGACGATATTGCCCTTACCCGCGGCTTGCATTGCAGGGCGCACGGCTTCGACTGAATGGAAAGTGCCATTCAGATTCAAATCCATATCTTGTTTCCAGCTTTCCTCGGTTGTCGTTTGCAAGGTCAGAGCTTGCGCTGCACCGGCGTTGGCGACTAAGACATGGATGTCGCCATATTGGTCGGTTGCGGTCTTTAGTGCGGCGCATAGTGCTTGGGCATCGGTCAAATCAGCGGTGACGGTGCAGGCTTTGTCGCTGCCAAGTTGAGCGATTAAATCGCGTAGTTGATCAGCTTCGCGATCTTGCGCGAAGACGAAGTCACCGGCATTGACGAATGCTTGGCAGAGCGCGCGTCCTATGCCGCCACAAGCGCCAGTGATGAGGATGTTTCTTGCCATAGTGCTGTCCTTCGTGATCGATGACTATTGAATGCAGATCTGTGTTGTGATCTCGATTAATTTTCTAGTGTGTCGCTGGCATCGTGCTGCGATAAGACTTGTGCCAAATGGTCGAGTCGATGTTGTGGTAACAAGCCGTAGTTATAGAACGCAAAATCTCTGATGCCGAGCGCTTCGATGCCAGCCATTGCTGCCGCGATTTCATTGCCTTGGTTCAGGTCGGGCAAGCCGGGGCGCAGAATCGCGCGGATCTTGTTTGGATTACTCACTTGTCGCAAGCTTTCCCATGCATCGGCGATGGCACGATTGGCGTTCGGTTCGTAAAACGGAATTTCTAAATGGTCGGCGACTTCGGATAATGTTTTCAAATCGCTTCCCTCAGTCCAACAAGCGGCAGTCGGGCGCTGCACAGTTGGGATCACTGCTAACTTCATTTCAGCTGGCATCGCGGCGCGGATAGCCGCAACTAATTCGGTGACACGTTGCTGCCGCATTTCGATGTAAGCTAACCAATCTGGATCGCTCAGTAGTTCAACTTGCATCCAGGCTTGAGCCTGATCCGATTGTGCTTGCGAAGGCAGCGCGAGGTAGTGGTCAATCGATTGCTTGACGCGATCCTGTAAAGCGTCAATCTGTATACCCTTGCGACGAGCCGCCTGTTGGCAAGCATCGCAAAAACAGGTGCCCAATAAACTATCTAACCATGGATTGGTAGCGACTTGTGCGAACTCGTGATGGTAACCATGACCATAAGGTAACCAACCCGGCGTTTCGAGCACTAAGCTTGAGAATGCGTATTGCGAAGCGAGGTCGCTACACAGATGCACGGCGTAATCAAACACTGCATCTTGCATAGGGCAAAGGCTATACACATAACTGTCGCCAAAGGCATTCTTCACCGTGTAGTGCGGATAAGCTTGACCGATGCGTGTGTTGTGTAGCAAGACGGTCCAAGCATGCACGCGCACGCGACCATCATTGATCAACTCTCCGACCACAGCTTTAGTGCTCGCTTGGCTGTGCGCCAGCGGTCGAATTTCGCCATAGCGCGCCATATCTGGTTCGAAGTAAGTCACGCCATCCTCGGGGAAGATCACACGTGGTCCACTCTTGGCATGAGGTCGTATGAACTTGCCAGCATGATAGGCCGTCGCCAATGTGACATCGCGGATTCCCATCGCTTGTACTTCGTCGAGAAAAGCACCTACACCTTGGTCCTCAATGTCCCAGGCGTAGGTGTAGAGTGAACGGTAGGTCGCGTCGCGTTGGTCAGCGGTCATGGGTGGGCTCTGCGGAGAAAGTTCAAGTGGATTTCTGAGCGTGCTGCGCGTCTTTACAGTGGTTTGTATGCGGTGACTTCGATTTCCACTTTGCAGTCGACCATCATGGCTGATTGGACGCAAGAACGTGCTGGCGGGTTCTCGCCAAAATACTCGGTGTAAATGCGATTGAAAGTCCAAAAGTCGCGCGTGTCGTCGAGCCACACACTGACTTTGACCACATCTTCCAAACCGCAACCCGCCAAGGCTAATACCTTTTTGACGTTTTCCATGGTGCGTCGGGTTTGAGATTCGATGCCACCGGTTTCGATTTCGCCGTTTTCTTTCATGGCGACTTGGCCGGAACAGAAAACGAAATCACCGGCACGCACTGCAGGAGAAAATGGTAGGCGTTGACCGCCTGCGCCGCTAGGAATATTGCCGAAACGTGTGATGGATTTTGTCATGGTCTTGTTACTCAGAATGAAAAATGAATGTTTGTGTGGGGTTTGCGCGGCACGCAAAAGAATCAATCAATCAGTATCGATGCTAGAGGAAATTGCTCAATCGTTCTATGCGGAATTTCCCCTGCATGCCTATGCATTTATTTGATCAAGCCGCGCGCTTTGGCCACCAGAATCGCGCCTTGTCCCGCCAAATGCGCTTGGGTTTCGTCGGACACCACGGTGATGTGACCTGAGAAATAATCATCGTGATTGATCAAGATCGCCAGTGCTTCTTTCATAATCGGTTTGCCGCAGATAACGACCGGTGTACCTGGTAGCATTTTGATCGCGGTACTATTTTTCAGCGTTAATAAATCTGCGCCGAGAATTGCGCCAAGCAAGAAATTAGCGCGGTCATTGCGTTCGTAAATCGTAAATTGGTCAAGCGTGCGTACATTGAAACAGGTACGCCCGAGACCGATGGTCTGGGCAGATTGGGCACCAGCTAATAGCATTTCTTCTTTGATGGAGGTCGCAAATTGTGAGTCCAAAGACTGCGCCAAAATCGTGTTGTGGGTGATCACATACATCAACTCACCTGCTAAAGTAGTGACGCAACCAGTGATACGGTTCTTATCATCGATGCAGACAAATTTAGAGTGTGATCCAGGCATCACCATCATCGCTGGTCCCGTGATGCCTAGTTGGTCGATGACACTCATGACTTCCACTTCTTCGCCGCGCATCATGTCCATCGCTTCGCAATTGTGCAGGCCGATATTGTCGACGACATTGCGTACTCCCGGCACGAACCAAATGGGCTTAGGAAAAACTTCAGGGATGGTGACAGAAACCATGCCGCGCGCTAATTGTTGTAGACCAGCTGGCGCTAAGACGTGAGGCAATTCGAACAGACCGACGTTCGAGCTGATCATGCCTGAGCCGATCACCAAGTCGACGGCATCGGCCTCGACGCCGCCTGCTTCTAGTGCTTTGTTGATGGTGTCGCGCACGCCATTCTGAAGGCGCTCACGCGTTCCCGTAATCGCAGTGTCACGGACTCCTACTTCGCAAGCTTGATGGGCGATGACTTTTTCATCCTTCCATAAAGTGACGCGTGTGTTGGTCGTGCCAGTGTCGATCGTAATAATGGTTGTCATGTCGTATTGACCTAAATAATTTGTCTTTAGCGAATCTCGGTGTTCGCCATAACAGCATTGTTTTTTTGCTCAAGAAAACGAAGAAATCGCGTTTTCTTGAAACTCAGTTCTCCATGTTGCTAGGCGGTGTGAACGCACAAATAAAAAAATGGATGCGATTCAAGTTAAGCCCAACTTCTTTGCCTAGCTTTCATGCATCTCACACCAAGTAATAGTGAGATGCATTTTATGTAACGTCTTGTTAAGCGATTAATTCTCGCTATCTATTTTTCAATGCATTTCCTGTTTCATCATTCCGCGAAGATAAACCATGCTTTGCAAGGCATGGGGTGGGCTTAGCAGATAGTCGCAGCTTAACGTTCGGGCCAGTGCATCGCAAGCGAGGAATATTTGAGATGTCGTTAAGAAATACTTAATGGCAAAAATTTTCCTCATTGTCTATTCTACGCATCCCCGCGTATTTACTTGCTTTCAAGCTCGTTTACAAATTTAATAAACCGCAATTCTTACGTGAATAGTGATCAAAATAGTAGCATTCTTTGTGGAAATTTAGTGCTTCATCAGACCACAATAATATTTCAAGACTTCATCAAATTTTTCTAAATGAAGTTCTGATATGGTATCGTTTTCTAATGAGGGTGCTATGTCAAAACGTCTTCCACCGTTGAACGCATTGAAAGTTTTTGAGGTCGCTGCGCGTCGACTCAATTTCACGCGCGCGGCGGAAGAGCTGCATGTGACGAATGCCGCAGTGAGCCATCAAATCAAACTTCTGGAAGATCATCTCGGTCTCGACCTTTTTCAACGCAGTAACAATGTTTTAAAACTCACCGAAGCGGGTGAACGCTATTTGCCGCGCATTCGCGAAGGCTTCAAAATTTTCCAGCAAGCGACCGACGCGCTTTTGAACGACAACAATGTCTTGTTGCGTGTCGGCG
>CAYWNE010000142.1:0-11453 GCA_964459555.1 uncultured Burkholderiaceae bacterium
GCTTCAACCTCAATGGAACACCAGACAGCATCGCCGTCTGGGCGCAAAATGCGCGCAATAGCCATTACTCTCAGCCTGCACCAGATTACTTCTATTCAGGCAATAAGGAGATCGTTCCGTTTATTGGATTATTACGCAACTACTACGCGTGGACTTGGGGCGACGCACTATTTGTGGTGATTGATCCGTATTGGGAGTCCCCTGTTGCCGTCGATAATGTTTTTGGCGGCGAACCAAAACGTACAAACATGTGGGACGTGACACATGGTGACGATCAGTACCTGTGGCTGAAAGACACATTAGAAAAGAGCAAAGCAAAATATAAGTTTGTGTTTGCCCACCATGTGATGGGAACCGGACGTGGCGGTATCGAGCTTGCTGGTCTATGGGAGTGGGGAGGAAAGAATGCAAAAGGTGTCAATGAATTCGCAACCCAACGCCCACGTTGGAATCTCCCCATTCATCAGCTCATGGTGGCCAACAAAGTCACGATATTCTTCCAGGGGCACGACCACATTTGGGTCCACCAACAGCTCGATGGTGTCACCTATCAAAGTCTCTCCGAGCCAGCTGATCCCAACTACGCGCTGTGGAATTCCGATGCTTATTTAACTGGTGAACGATTCCCAAGTACGGGCTACACCCGGGTTCAGGTTGCGCCTACTGGAGTCAAGGTCGAATATGTTCGTACCTATTTACCGAAAGATGAAGGCGTTGGCAAGCTGAATGGCGCGCCAGTCTTCAGCTACACCATCAATAATCCTTAAGCGCTACAACGGAGCGTCAACGTGAAACGATACCCTTCCCTACTTTGCGCGGCTTTCATTGTAAGTCTCAGTGCATGTGGCTCGAACGAGCAAGCGAACAAGAGTGTAAGTACGCCGCCAGCAGGGCCGCCTACTACCAATCTTGATGTAACGATTAACGGGCCAAGAAACAACTACAACATCATCCGCAAACAAACATCAACTTTAGTCATCGATAAGAACAATTCAAGTAATGTGATCGACGTTAGCACTGCTAGCAGCGTTACGTTCTCTGATCTTCACGTCAATCTTACCATTGCAAGTCGATTGCAACTACTGAACGATGCGCAAGTACAAAGTCTAATAGAACTGTATATCGCTTTCTTTAATCGTACGCCCGATGCCGATGGCATCGTGTATTGGATGGACCAACTTGCTGCGGGAAAAACCATTAGTCAAATCGCTGATAGTTTCTATCAAGCTGGCATCCAAACCTCGACCTATACCGGGTACACCAAGGACATGAGCGATGCCGACTTTGTGAGGCTGATCTATAAAAATGTGCTCGGACGAACCGGCCCTACAGCACCAACCGATGGCGAAGTGGCATATTGGGTTAGTGACCTACAGAGTGGGCGACAAACCAAAAGTTCCGTCGTGAGCACGATGTTGACCTCAGCAAGAACATTCGCCAACGATCCCCAATTTGGTTGGGTCACGCGACTACTCAATAACAAAATTGAAGTAGGTCGATATGTAGCGCTACAGCAGAGTATCAGTTTCATCGATGCAGGCAACAACATCCTACGAGGTATGCAAATAGCTACGGCGGTCACAGCCGACGACAGTGCCAAGGCCAAATCTCTGCTGGGAGTCGACGATCCACAATTCAATGCCAGCCTAAGAGCACCGAGTGAGCCACAGAACATCGTTGCCAACACCAAGAGCCAGCCCCTGAGTTTTAGTTTCGACGCGCCGAAAGACAATGGGGGAACGACAATTAGCACTTACACCGCAAGCTGCAAAACCGACGGCACAGAAACGATAGCCACCAGCAATGCGAGCCCGATTAGCTTTTCCACTCTGAGCATGGGGAAAACTTACCTCTGTGCGATTAAAGCAAGTAATGCCTACGGCGACAGTGCTTACACAACGCCTGTTTCAGTGAGCCTATCAAGTGGCTCAATTTCAACGGCCTTCAATGGTGACATCGTTCTGGGCTCTCCTAGTAACAATAGTATAAGGATCAAAATTCTATCCGCCAGCCAGTCGGGCTTAGCCTCTATTGCCTACGGTACTTCTGCAAGTGCACTATTGCAGACAACGTCAACTAAGAGTCTCATTGCGGGAAGCCCGCTCGAATTCCAATTGGAAAACCTGCCGACGGACAGTCAGATTTTTTACGCCATCAACTTTCAATCAGATCCAAGCCTCGTCGCAGCAAAAACCACAACCTATGACTTCCACACCGCCCGTGGAACCGGTACCAGCTTTAGTTTCACGATACAGGCAGATTCACACCTCGATGAAAATTCAAACCTCGCCCAATACCAAAGGACGCTCGACAATATTCTTATAGATCGCCCCGACTTCCATATCGATCTTGGCGACACTTTCATGACCGAGAAACACACCGGTCCATTCGACCCGGTTGTTAAAATGGCGACGAGCCAAACGATGGTTGATACGCGTTATATCTACGAGAGACAACACTTCGGTCGCATCACGCATTCAACGCCGCTTTTTCTCGCCAACGGCAATCACGAGGGTGAACTGGGTTGGCTCAATGATGGCACCGCAAACAACCTCGCTGTGTGGGCCAATCTCGCGCGGCAAAAATTTTATGCTAACCCGATGCCCACTTCCTTTTACAGCGGCGATACCAGCAATACAAATTTTCTGGGCAATCGTGCCTCATGGTATGCCTGGCAATGGGGTGACGCACTCTTTGTAGTCTTAGACCCGTATTGGAACACAAAAATACAAGCGAGCAAGGATGCATGGAATATGAGTTTAGGCTCCACACAATATCAATGGCTCAATGACACCTTAAGCAAGAGTTCCGCCAAATACAAATTTATCTTCCTTCACAATCTGGTTGGCGGTCTTGATGGACAAATGCGCGGTGGTGTCGAGGCAGCCCCATTTTACGAATGGGGTGGAAAGAATAGCGATGGCAGTTACGGCTTCGACCAAAAGCGCCCAGGTTGGGGCTTACCGATTCATCAACTACTAGTTAAGAACAAGGTGACCGCCGTTTTTCATGGACATGATCACGTTTATGTGCGTCAAACCTTAGACGGAATTGTGTATCAAGAAGTGCCGCAACCAAGTGCAGCGAATAATACCAGTGGCGCAAATCTTGCCACCGAATACCATTACCTGAGTGGCATCGTACAAAGCAGTTCGGGGCATATTCGAGTGACGGTGACGCCGCAAGGTGTGAAGTCAGAGTATGTGCGTTCTTGGTTACCAGCGAATGAAACAAGTTCACGCAAAAACCGCCAAATTGATGATAGTTGGACGATCAATCCTTAACGATCATGAACATCATTTCGCCAAAATTTTTCTTTTTTCAGATAGGTGCCAACATGAACGCACTTCGCCTCAATCAATTAATAAGCATCTCAAGCTTGTCGCTCCTACTCGTTGCCTGCGGTGGTCAACAGAAAACTATTGAGCAGTCTGCTTCATTGGCATCTCCACCGAGCATGGCACCAACAACACCATTAAGTTTTCTTGGAACCCGCAACAACTATCGAATCATCGTCAATGGCACTTCGGTAAGTGTTACGGATACAACGGGAGCCGAAGCCCCTCGTTCGGCGAGCCTCAGTGACAAACTCAGCTTCAGCGATGTGAGCGTTGATCTTAGTCTCAGCGCTGTACTTAGTGCAAGCACTGAGTCACAACTTAGGTCCCTGATCGAACTCTATATCGCTTTCTTCAATCGGGTCCCCGACGCTGAGGGTATGCACTACTGGCTGCAACAGATGATTGACGGTAAAACGCTGCTACAGATTGCCGACAACTTTTATGCTGCGGGCAAACTTTATCCTGATCTCACTGGCTACTCAGATAGTCTAAGTAACAGTGAGTTTGTCAAAATCTTGTATAAAAATGTCCTTGGTAGAAGCGGCACAACAGCGCCGAGTACGAGCGAAATAGATTACTGGGCGAATGACATTCAATCTGGTCGTCAATCGCGTAGTAGTGTAGTTATCGCGATGCTGACCTCGGCCCGTTCATTGGCAAACGACCCAAGCGTGGGTTGGGTGACTCGACTGTTAAACAATAAAATCAATGTTGGGCGTTTTATCGCGATTGAACAAGGGCTGAGCTATCTCAACCCCGTCGACAACATCAACAAATCGATCGCCATCGCTGCCCTGATCAGCGCCGACAGCACTGAACAAGCTCTGCTTGGTCTTCCCGTCGCAGATACGACCTTTAGCCTATCCAAGACGGTTCCTAGCATGCCGAATTTAAACTCTATCGCTGTAGGCGACGGCAGCCTCAGTCTCAATTTTTCCGCACCTTCTCGAAATGGCGGGAGCACCATCACTTCCTACACAGCCACATGTTCATCGAATGGCAGCATCATTACAAAAAGCGCGAGCTCCAGCCCCATTCTTGTTAGTGGACTCAACAATGGCAGTGTCTATGCATGCTCAATCAAAGCCAGCAATGCACAAGGTGACAGTGACGCCTCAAGTTCTCTGTCAGGAACACCGACTACGAGCAGTTCTAGCTTCAAACTAAGTAGCAGCGCTGGAGTCGATGGCGGCGCAATGTCAGCAGACTATACATGTGACGGCACTGGTTCCAGTATTCCTCTTGCATGGTCGAATCCTCCTAGCGGCACCAAAGAGTTTGCCTTATTGATGACCACCTTGCCTGGTGATGGCTCCACAAAATGGAACTGGGTGCTGTACAACATCCCCGCTACAACCACTAGCCTCAGTAAAGATAGCTTCGGTGTTGGTACTTTTGGAGTTGGCAGTGACGGCCCTATGGCGGCTTACCAAGCGCCCTGCTCGCAAGGTCCTGGTGCGAAAATCTACACCTTGACACTGTACGCCTTATCGGCCTCACCAAGCTTACCGAGTTCGGGGGCAATCACTGGCGCGGTGATTCGCGATGCCATCGCTAAAATCACGCTCGGCAGCGCCAACATTAACCTCAGCTTCACACGGACGACAATGACCGGTTCATCAGCCGCCTGTGTGATGGTGCGCAATTCCATGAACGCTTCCAACACGGGGTATGCCTCCGTCTCCTGTGACGCCAACTATGCTTATGTTAGCTCCTTAGGGATCGCCAATCACACGATGATGAATGGCATCACCGCGACCAACTTGCAAGTGCCGACAGTGCAGAAATTCAACGGAGCCTATGGCTGGAAAATTCCACTCAATCCAGCCGTCGCCGCAAACACGACTTCTGCGGTTGATGGACCAATTGGTGTCGCCATCAATGGCGTACCTATCTTTAATCCATGCAAGCAAGGCGGTTGCCAAAATGGCGATACCAAAGTATTGGGTGAACTCGACATTTGCAACGGTCACGCCGGACGCGCGGATGATTATCACTACCACGCGGCCCCGACTTGCGTGATGGCTGCGAAACCAAGTAGCTATTGGGATACCCATCCTGTCGGTTGGGCACTCGATGGATTCGCTATCTACGGTTATAACAACGCTGACGGCAAGGTCGCACCACGTGATTCAGTCTGTGGTGGTAACACCGATGCAAATAGCAATGGCCCTGCTGGATATGCGTATCACGTGACGGACGCATCGCCGTACGTCCTATCTTGCTTCCGTGGCACCCCAAGCCCCGACCTTGCCAATCAATCGAGCAAGTACAGCCCGATGCGCCAACCACCAGTGACCCCGTTCAGTGTGACGAATATGAGCCTTAGTACAGATCCAAGCGATGCATATCAAGTTCTACAATTTACTTCCGCAAAAACTTTTGTGACCAATGAGATTGGCAGCGATTCCTATAGTAACAGCGCTGGAACCTACAAAATCCGCTACAAGGCACTGAGCGGCAGTGATCTCGCAACCGCCTTAGCCACAGCGAAAAACGCCGGCAAATCGATGTGCTGGGCCTTCCAATTTCAAAACGGTGCCGGCACGACAACGCAACCGAACATCGCTTACTGCCGATAGAGTATCAATATGCATCCACTCCTCCAATCGCGTCATTATGTTTTGAGATCTTGCTTACTCATTCTTTTCCTCACTGGTTGCATGAGCTCTATAGCGCGTGCCCATGACTTAGAAGCCAATCGCGTGAGCTTGGTTTTGCGTGACAATATTCACTTGAGCCTACAATTTAGAATCGACTATTTTAATTTTTTACGCCATGCCTACGCACCGACTGCAAATGAAAAACAAGCGCTGCTCGAATTAGCATCGATGTCGGACCAAGCGTTTGAGACACTCTTCCAAAAGTCACAAAAACTTTTGATTGAACAAACTATGCTGAGTGTCACAACCGACACTCAGCTGACGCTCAGTCATTGGCGATGGCCAAAGGCGAGCCAAGTTCAACAAAGCATACGTGAACTCGGCGCTCAAATCATCATTGCTCCGCAAGAGCATATTCACTATGAATTTGTAGAGGTGCAAGCCGATGCGATTGCTAGCAAAGATATCTATCAATGCCGACTAAAATTACCATCAGCACTTGGTAATGTACTGGTGATTCACTACCGTGCCCAGCAACAATGGAATGAGCAACAAGAAAGCAAGCTAACTTTCTAGAGACCTCTACACAATTTACTACGCGATCGAATTTTGAGCCCGCGATGAGCGCAAATGCTCGGGCACAGTTGCGCTTTTCAACTCAAACTTAGGCCGCTAGATACAGCGATGTAGGCGTTTCTTCTGGTGTGCCTTCGACTCATTTTGAATCGGCGAATAAGTCAAAGAAAATCTTAGATGGAAATAAAAAACCCGAAGCAAGCTTCGGGTTTTTTTGTGAAAGAGATCAACTATGTCTTCTCTTGATACGCTTAGAGAATCTTAGTACCGGCCCACCACGCGATTGCCGCCACAAACGCAGAAGCTGGAATTGTCAAAATCCAAGCCCATACAATATTGCCTGCAACGCCCCAGCGAACAGCGGACATTTTTTGCGCAGAACCTACCCCGACGATAGCACCAGTGATGGTATGCGTTGTCGATACAGGAATCCCTGATAGATTCGCGAACAAGAGTGTCAAGGCGCCAGCGCCTTCAGCACAAAAACCACCAACAGGTTTCAACTTCGTGATTTTCTGCCCCATCGTTTTCACAATTCGCCAGCCACCGAACAAAGTCCCAAAACCAATCGCCGCATAACATGAGTAAACAACCCACATTGGTGGCAAAGGATCTGTCTTTGCCGAGTGGCCTGTCGCAATCAACAACATCCAAATAATCGCCATGGTTTTTTGAGCATCGTTGCCGCCATGTCCCAAGCTGAACGCAGATGCAGACACCAATTGCAGGCGACGGAACCAACGATCAACCTTGAGCGGTGTGGACTTGACGAAGATCCACGACACTAACAACATCAACAGTGAACCTAAGACAAAACCCAGCAATGGTGACAAGACAATGAAGGTGATGATCTTGATCAAACCCGCGCCGATCAACGCGCCTGTACCTTCTTTGGCTACTGCAGCACCAATCAATCCACCAATCAAAGCATGAGAGGAAGAGGACGGAATACCGAAGTACCAAGTCACAAGGTTCCAGAAAATCGCACCGACTAAGGCACCAAAAACAACGTAGTGATCAATCACTGCTGGATCAATCGTGCCTTTACCGATGGTTTTTGCGACCGACAGATTAAAGACAAAAAACGCCGCCATATTGAAAATCGCGGCCAATGCTACCGCCTGACCCGGGCGAAGAACACCCGTCGACACGATAGTCGCGATCGCATTTGCAGCGTCATGAAATCCATTCATGAAGTCAAATGCTAACGCCAGTGCCACCAATAGAATGATGACGTACAGACTAGTTTCCATATTATGTTCTCTCGAAAATTTGCGCTAAGCGCAAACAATAGTGAAGAAAAAATCGGACGATCACGCCTTAGGCGTTTTCAACCACGATGCCTTCAATAATGTTTGCAACGTCTTCGCAACGATCCGTAACCGTTTCGAGGATTTCATAAATAGCCTTCAATTTAATCAGATTACGTACGTCCGGCTCATCGCGGAACAATTTGGACATTGCTGCACGCATTACGTGATCAGCATCAGATTCCAAACGATCGATTTCTTCGCAAATCGTCAAAATCATGCGGGAGTTATTCATATTCGGCAGCAAGGCAACTGCTTCTTTGACTTTCTCTGCACAGGCCAAGCACAATTCTGCCAAGCGTTTTGCTTCTGGCGTTACTTCACGAATATCGTACAAAGAAATCGTTTGTGCCGCGTCTTCAAGCAAATCGAGAATATCGTCCATCTTGGTAATCAATTGATGGATGTCATCGCGATCCAAGGGAGTGATAAATGTTTTGTGCAAGAGTTCGATCGCGCTGTAAGTCACAGCATCAGCTTGCTTTTCAACACTCTCGATCGCGTGAACGCGAATTTCCAAGTCATCGAAATTGGTCATCAATGCGACCATCTCTTTCGAACCTTTGACGCACAATTCGGCGTGTTGATTGAAGAGATCAAAAAATTTACCCTCGGTGGGCATTAATCGTCCGAACATATTTCTTTCCCTGAATTAGAAATTATTTTATTTGCCCATTGATTGCGAGAAAAATGAGCGCATCTGACTTAGTGGTAAAACAAAACTACAAAAACTTACTCGTTGTCGCCGTAAATACTCAAGGATCCAACGTAATTATCAAACTTCGTGTATTCACCTAAGAACGCTAAACGCACACTACCAATCGGTCCGTTGCGCTGTTTACCGATAATGATTTCCGCAGTCCCTTTATCAGGCGAATCTGGGTTATAAACCTGGTCGCGATAAATAAACAAGATAACGTCAGCATCTTGCTCAATAGCTCCAGATTCACGCAAATCAGACATCACTGGGCGCTTATTTGGGCGCTGCTCCAAGGAGCGATTCAACTGCGACAAACCGATCACAGGACAGCCCAATTCTTTGGCCAGACCTTTCATGCTACGTGAGATTTCAGAAATCTCGGTCGCACGATTCTCACCGCCGCCCCCGTTACCTGCCATCAGCTGTAAGTAATCGATAATGATCAAACCTAACTTACCGCACTGACGTGATAAACGACGAGCACGAGCACGTAATTCAATCGAACTGAGTGCTGGCGTTTCATCGATATAGAACTGCGCCTCGTTCATCTTTTGAATGGCATAGGTCAAGCGCGGCCAATCTTCATCGATCAAGCGACCTGTTCGCAAACGATGCTGATCGAGGCGGCCAACCGAACCCAACATACGCATCGCTAATTGTGCACCACCCATCTCCATCGAAAATACTGCGACAGGCAAACCACTATCAATCGCCACGTTCTCACCGATATTGATGGAGAACGCAGTCTTACCCATGGAAGGACGCCCCGCGACAATAATCAAGTCACCAGGTTGCAAGCCCGAAGTCATGCGGTCAAGATCGACGAAGCCCGTCGGCACACCGGTGATATCGCTGGTTTGATCACGGTTATACAACTCATCGATACGTTCCACCACTTGCGTAAGAAGTGGCTGAATGGCTTGGAAACCCTGTGCACCACGAGCGCCCTCTTCGGCGATCGCAAAAATCTTCGCTTCTGCTGCATCAAGTAATTGCTTCACCTCTTTACCTTGCGGGTTCAAAGCGTCACTGGCGATTTCATCAGCAACGGTGATCAACTTACGCAAGATCCCACGATCACGCACGATCTCAGCGTAGCGGCGAATATTAGCTGCAGACGGCGTATTCTGTGCAAGTGCGTTTAAATAGGTCAAACCACCAGCGTCGTCCGCCTTACCGGCTGCATTGAGATAGTCATAAACAGTAATGACGTCGGCGGGGCGCGATGAGTTAATCAGCTTAACAATCCCTTGAAAAATCAAGCGATGATCAAAGCGATAAAAATCATCTTCACTAATGAAATCGGCAATACGATCCCAAGCCGCGTTGTCGAGCAAAAGGCCACCGAGTACTGACTGTTCAGCTTCGATGGAATGCGGTGGAACTCGGAGTGATTCTAACTGAGGATCAGAGGATGGTTTCATGGTGCGCATTATACCTTTTTATTCGCCTACAAAAGCACCCACAATGCTTACAAACGACGCATCAAAAGCTGTTTGCAGCGAGGCTAGATAATCGATACACAAATTATTTTTATAACATCACGACTGACGTAAAAAAAGCCGGGTGAACCCGGCTTTCGTTCGATTCGCAAAGAATCGATTATGCTTGCTCGCCCAATACCGCAACGACGATTTCAACCACGACGTCTGTGTGCAAAGCAACAGACACTGGGTGATCACCTACGGTCTTCAATGGACCTTGTGGCAAACGAACTTGTGCTTTCTCTACAGCGAAACCTTGCTTTGTCAAAGCTTCAGCGATGTCAAAGTTAGTTACAGAACCGAACAAACGGCCATCAACACCAGCTTTTTGGGAAATTTGAACTGTCAAACCGTTCAATTTTTCGCCTTGAGCTTGAGCTGCTGCCAATTTTTCTGCAGCTGCTTTTTCCAACTCTGCGCGTTTTGCTTCGAATTCAGCAATCGCTGCAGAAGTTGCACGACGTGCAATACGTTGTGGGATCAAGAAGTTACGAGCGTAACCATCTTTCACGCGCACTACATCACCCAAATTGCCGAGATTAACGACTTTATCCATCAAAATAACTTGCATGTTTTTCTCCTAAATTCCGTCGTCAATTACGCTGTGTGCAAATCAGTGTAAGGCAACAACGCTAAGTAGCGTGCGCGCTTAACAGCTGTATCAACTTGGCGTTGATACAAAGCCTTAGTACCAGTCAAACGTGCAGGCATAATTTTGCCGTTTTCTTGGATGAAGTCTTTCAATGTGTCGATATCTTTGTAATCAACTGCAGCGACGTGACCTGCAGAGAAACGGCAGAATTTCTTACGCTTGAACAAAGGATTTTGTTGCTGACGCTTTTGTTTCAATTTGCTTTTATCAAATTTTTTACCGAATGCCATGGTTGGCTCCTAATCTAGTAAATGTGTTTCGTTTTCCACTGGCGCTATCGCCGTCACATGAAAAACAATACTTTTGCTGTTGCGGTTTTTGCGTGCTAAGAATCCGCTAAAACACTTGAATTCACCGAGTTCAATCATCAACATTTGCGCTGAGATTTCACCTGCTGCGATCGCATTGATTTCAAAATCAACCAGACGCTCAACACCGGCTTGTTTCTGCTTCGAGTCATGCTTAAGCACTACTGTCGCGATTGGTATTCCCGCTGGGGTATACCGTAATACCGATTTCTCAATCAGTTGGGCGACGACTGAAAGCTGATTCACGTGTTCTACAGTTCTTGCACTCTCTAAGTTAAAAATGCTTAAGCTGCTGGTGCTTCAACGCGTTGTGCCTTAGCAGAATCTTCCTTCTGCACAGACTTCATCATTGGAGATGGCGCTGTTTCAGCTTTCTTCATTTTCACTGTCAAGTGACGCAACACGGCATCATTGAATTTGAATGCTGTTTCCAGCTCGAGCAAAGTTTCTGCGTCGCACTCGATGTTCATGCAAACATA
>CAYWNE010000143.1:0-11432 GCA_964459555.1 uncultured Burkholderiaceae bacterium
ATAAGATGCACTTTCCACCGCCTTCGGCGGAACGTAACCAACGCAAGAACTCACGTAAAGCACGCGTCGCCACCACATCCAAACCGTTCGTCGGCTCATCCAAAATGATATTTTTCGGATCGTGAATCAAAGCGCGTGCCAAGGCGATCTTCATACGTTCACCCTGACTAAAGCCTTCAGTACGACGATCGAGTAATTTAGAAATATCCAACCAATGGGCGAGTTGTTCGGTACGCTTCTCGATCAAGCCCTTTTCCATGCCGTGCAGCTTACCGTAGTAATGAATATTCTCGCGCGAAGTCAAACGTGGATACAAACCGCGGGCATCGGACAAAATCCCCAAACGACTTTGCGATGCGGTCTGTCCTTCTTTGACATGCACATCATCAATCTGAATTTTGCCACTATCTGGACGCAACAACGACGCCACCATCCGTAAGCTGGTAGTTTTGCCAGCGCCGTTGGCGCCCAACAAGCCGAGAATTGCGCCGTCTTGCGCAGTAAAACTAACCCCATCAACCGCTTTTACACGTTCTACGGTTTTCTTACCGATTCCAAACTTCGGCTTGCCGAGTTTGACAAATTCTTTGCGCAGATCTTCAACGACAATCATGGTGCACTCCCTTCATTACTCTTTGCCTTGGTATTCGATTTCGGTGGCAACCACACTGTAGGTCGTGGAATTTGTGCGACACAGCTCGCATCAACTTTGACGGCCTCTTGATCCGTTTTGGCGGCAAAGAAGTTATTCACGACTTCACGCACACAACCTTGGCCTAACACACCATGACCAGCATTGGCGATAAACACGTGACGTGCTTTGTCACCCAAAGCCTTGGCTACGAGCTCACCATTTTTGGTCGGCGTCACCGGATCGATACCGCCACTCAAGAGCAACACAGGGCGATCGGACTTTGGAATCGTATAGAACTCAGCCGGCACTTTTCCCTTAGGCCATTCGGCACATATTTTGGCGTAACTACTATGCATGACGTTAACGATCTCATCGTTGGCATCGACTGCCGGTGGCTTGGCATAACCTTCTGAGCACCAGACGGAATAATGCATGCCCATACTCATGCTCATTGGTGATGGCAAATTAAAACCACCAGCAAGATTCATGAGGGGAGCGAACTTGCCCTGATCAGCTTGCGTAATCGCGTACGGTAACAGTGAAGTCATGGTCGGCGAATACAAGCCACGGAACACCATGCCAATCACATCGTCGCGCGTCACTTTTTCGCTGGTATCGGTACCTAAGCGAGGATGTATGAATTGCGCTTGTTTAGGCATAGAATTCAGAAGATGTTTCCAACGACCTTCCAGATCAGGATAAGCTTGATTGCAGCGGGCGTTCGTTTTGCAATCATCAAACACGCCTTGCAAGGCGGTCTTGGCGTCAGCGCCAAGCAAACTTAGATCCGGTGGTACCACACCATCAATCACCAGACGGCGCACAGACTGCGGATATTGACGTAAATATTCGAGACCCACGCGGGTGCCATACGACACGCCAACCAAATTGATAGGTCCGTAGTTTTGCGCCTGACGTACCGCTTCTAAATCTTGCACAGCAATACTCGTGGTATAAAAGCGCATATCACCGTGCGGCAGCTTTTGTAAAGCATCACGACATTCCACCATCCGCTTCACGACTTGCGCTTGATCCATCGCGCCTTCTTCGTTTTCTACTCGTGGACACTGTAGGGATGCACTCTTTCCGGTGCCACGTTGATCGACAAAGACCAAATCACGGCGGCGATTGAGCTTTCCTAGCATTGATTCGCCAAAGCCAGCCGCACCGATTGCGCTTTGTCCCGGACCACCTGCTAGCAGAAACACCGCGTCCGGCAACTTATTTCTGTCTTGCGATGGCAAGACAACATAGTGGACGGTAATGGTCTTGCCATTGGCTTGACTGGGGTCCAAAGGTCGTTCGACCTGACCGCATTGCACTTCCTGCGGAAAACTAGGAACACGGCATGCTTTCGTCCCTGCATGCGCCGCTAGGGGCGCACTTAGGATCGCGAGACATGCCAGCTTCTTCAACGTGGAATTCATAAAAATGAGCCTCCCCTCAAAATAAATGACGTCGATTTCAATGACACTTGATACGAACAGTGCCATTGTAGTCAAGTCAGAATTCAAAAAGGGAGGGAGGTGACGAAATACGAAAGTCTGCGATAAACGACGCAATACTTGGGATGAAATCGACTTTTTAGAATCAGCGAAAATCAGCGTTTTAAAGATCTCAAGCGAAGACCCGCTTCGAAAAATGTGCCCCGATGCGATCTACAGCAAACTATTCCTCTGCTGCAACAGAAGTGACTTGATCGGCGCTGGCAAACCTGCATGCTCAATGTTTGCCATATCGAGAATGTGGTAACGCGATTCTTGAACTGCAGCCGACCACGCCTTCATACGCACTTCAAGGACCCGGAACTCAAGGCGAAAATGCGTGAACACATGGCTCATTTCAGCCAATATGCTGAGCTTCTCGATGTCACCAAAGCGTGTAGCGAAAGCCGTGGCGCGCTGACTTTGCTGTGCAAAGGAGCTGTCTTCGGCACTCGGATTTTCAAGCATGCCATTATCTTCAGGCAGCGAGAGTAGCCCACCCCAAATGCCCTGCATAGGTCTTTGTTCCAACAAAACTTGATCGTCTACTCGCAACAAATACATGCAAGCGAACTTTTGCTTGGCTTTGCTGGCGGGTTTGCGGTACGGCAGTTCATCTGTACGCCCCTGTTGCCATGCGACGCAACGATTAGCAAATGGGCACGAGCGGCAGGTCGGCTTACTACGGCTGCACAAACTCGAACCCAAATCCATCAAGCCTTGAGTGTAGGCTTCGATGTCTTGTTCGGGCAATAGCGCTTCGGCCCGCAGCCACAACTGATCTTCAATTGGTTTAGATCCCGGATAAGCTTCAATACCAAAGACACGTGCGAATACGCGTTTAACGTTGCCATCCATGATTGCGGCCCGCACGCCATATGAAAAAGCCGCAATTGCCGCCGCCGTTGAACGACCGATTCCCGGCAATTCTTGCAATAATCGCGGATCGCTTGGGAACTGTCCTTGATACTGTTCTACCACTTGTTTGGCACACTTGTGCAAATTGCGCGCGCGCGTGTAGTAGCCAAGCCCGCTCCACAATGCCATCACCTCTTCATTACTCGCTTGCGCCAAGCTCTGCACATCGGGGCAACGCTCAAGAAAGCGCTGATAGTAGGGAATCACCGCCGCAACCTGTGTCTGCTGTAGCATGATTTCAGACAGCCAAACACGATAGGCATCACGTGTCTGTTGCCATGGCAAAGTATGACGTCCATAGGCTTTTTGCCAAGCGATCAAATCACGTGAAAAACTGGGGTCACGTAAGTCGGTCCCCACCTCTAGGTTCTGCGTTTTTCGCCTGCTAGTCGCTTTAGCTTCTGGTGCAGCAGCTTGTTGGCGATCGCCAATTGCCGGATTTTTCTTCATTGCTACCACATCCTTGCCGGTCTCAAAAATCGTTCTAGCATCACAATCCCGAACCAACAAATTTCATGATCAATCCCTTCGGCCCTACTGCCCAGCCGTGTTTTGCATCGGCAAAGCCTGCCGCATTCAGGGGTGTTTCGCCGAGCCATTGCCAAGTCTTGCCGAAATCTTTAGTCGCCACCGAACCCGCTAATCCACCAATCACAAAACTGGTCGATCCCGGTACGCGCGCCACTACCGACATGAATCCTTGTGGCGCCTTCGCAACCGCTTGCCAAGTCTGGCCACCATCTTCGGTGCTAACAATATTCACACCCTGAGCTTTGGGCTGCTGATAATCACCGCCAACCGCAAAGCCTCGCCCGCCCTTTACCACACTCACCGAGAACAAACCTTTCGGCGGTGCGCCAGCAGGTACCTCCGTTGAGCTCGAGGACCAAGTTTTACCACCATCGCGCGAGTGGAAAACACGGCTCTTCGCTGCACTGCCTGTGACAAACCAAACCTCTTGTTTACCGAGGACGTAAATACAAGTCCCGCTCGCCGCGAAGGCACCCTCGTTTGGCATCGCGGCTAATTGTTGCGCATCCTTGACTGGATTCGTCCATGTGCGTCCGCCATCACTGGTGACTAACACCTGAAAGCTGCCATTGACAGGATCGCCGAACACGATGCCATGATCACGATCCCAGAAATCCATTGCATCCCAGAAACCGCTTTCGTCGCCATTGACTTTCAAAAGCTCCCAAGTCGCACCGCCATCACGCGTCTTGTACAAAGTCGAAGCTTTGCCTGGACCAGCACTCATCGCGATTGCTGCCTGCGCATCGAAGCCTTGAATGTCACGAAAATCGAGCTTATCAGCGCCAGGTACTTTGAACGCTTGCCATGTCTCACCGTCGGATGTGCGTAAAACAGTCCCTTTGGCACCACTGGCCCATGCAGTGCGAGCATCAACAACAGACAATCCACGCAACTCAACTTGGACGCCGCTATCGATTTTCTTCCAAGCTTCACTTCGCGCGCTCTCTTGCGCAAGGCTGATCGAAGCGATACTCAAACTTGAACCGAATAAGACGACTTGAATCGAGCGAAGCGCCAATCTCTGCAAATAATTCATACGAAATCTCCAAAAAAAGACGCCTCGATACAAACGAGGCGTACTGTGTATTCAACTGAGGCTTGGAGCTAGCGATACAGCGAAAGTTCCATGTCCTTGTTAATCTGATGCAGGCAAATTCAAGACAGCTCAGGCCTCACTCGCCAAAGCTTTCTCAATATTCTGACGCAGCTGATCGAGTGAGCTCTTCTGTTGATCGACCTCAGCTTGCATGGTTTCGAAGCTGGCGATTTTTTCTTCCAAGCTGTCGGTAGCAACGTGAATTCTTTGTATCGATTGCATGCGATTCTTCAACTGATTTTTGTGCTCACGAATTTGCGCTTCGATCGGTGCCATCACTACTTTTTGCCACGCTTCTACGTCACGATTCGCTTGTGAAAAACTCTGCTTCACACGTGCAGAAATCGAATCAAAAAACTTTTGCATCAAGACTTTTTGCGAGGTCGTCAACAAAGTGATGGTATTGAATTGACGTTGGAATACCGATTCAATTGCATTCACTTCATTGAGATATTTTTCCAAGGAAAATGGCATCGGTGTTGTGAGCGCCAAACCGTGTTCAGTAGAAAATTTGCGATACATGATCGCCATCATCTGCGAGATCTCATCGGTCTTGCGATTTGATGCTTCTAGGTTTGTTTTCACCTGATCAAAGAAATTCTTAATCGCTTCTTTCAAACCCAAAGAGAACTTACTGTTCTCCATCGCTTCCCGCGCAGTATTGATTTCTTCCTTCAGGAGGTCCATACCCAGCGTGGTGTAGACCTCGGTCGATAAACGCGTAAATACCGAACGTGTGCCTTGCATTTTCATGAGACTGGCGTCGAATTCTTGTTTCTCCATGGTGACGCGTTTCATCATGTGCTCAATCACATTTTGGTTCTTACCACGCAGACTCTTCAATTCATGCAACTGTTCATTGATGCCACGTGCACGGGCAGCGATGACAGCCATCTGACCTTCCGCGATCTCAGCGATGTCGCTCGCCAACTGATCACGAATGATATTTTTCTTCGACGGGATTAATTCTTTCGAGAGCGCATGTTCCAATTTCGGCAAACGGCTTTTCGCTAACAGCGGTGCATCTTTATTGATTTTTGCAACCAAACCTTTTTGCGCAGATATGGGGAACACTTGCCCCTTATCCAAACTCAAAGTATGCGCCACGGTGTCGATTTGGTGTTGAATCTGCCCCTCAACTTCTTCACCGGTACGCAACTCATCCCACATACTATCGATCTTGTTCAAGACCACCATGCGACCGGGCCCGCTGCCGATATGGTTACGCCAAACATCGATATCACTCTTGGTCACACCGGTATCGGCCGCCAAGATAAACAACACCGCGTGGGCATTAGGAATCAGATTCAATGTCAACTCAGGCTCAGTACCGATCGCATTCAAACCTGGTGTGTCGACGATGATCAAACCTTGCTTTAACAAAGGATGGGGGAAATTTACGATCGCATGACGCCATTGTGAAATCTCTACCAATCCATCTTCATCGACTTCCAAGGCCGCATCGGGATCGTTCTCATCGTATAGGCCGTAGGACTTCGCAACCTCCTTTGTAACTTTCTTCGTCAAGCTAACTTGCTTGAAGGCCTCCAGCATGCCATCGCCCGACTTCGGGTCGAGTGGCAAGACAGTCCACACATGATTGTGGCTTTTGTATTCGGTGGTACTGAGTGTCTCACTACGTGTCTCGATAGGCAGCAAACGTATGCAAGGCGGGAAGGTTTCGTCGTACATCAATTCAGTCGGACACATGGTGGTCCGACCTGCTGAAGAAGGCAAAATCCGCTGACCGTAATCGGCAAAGAAAATCGCATTGATTAGTTCAGATTTACCGCGCGAGAATTCGGCGACAAAAGCAATCGTCAATTTATCATCGACCAAGCGCTCTTTCAGACGCACGATGCGTTGGTCCAAGATATGATCCGCGAAGTCAGAATTCGCAATCCAGTTGCGATACGCTTCGATGGCAGTTGCCACCTCTTTGCGCCAGCCACTGTACTCTTGGAAATTCTGCACCAAATTACTCATAGTTTCCTCGTTATTCTTCTATCTGCCTTCGTACCTTTTTATACTTATTTGCCAAGCTTATTGACTCTTAGCTGATCGACTACACTTGCTTTTTTTGCAAATGCAAACAGACTAAGATCTAGCACCAGCTTGCCTACGCTCAACAATACGCCATTCTGGCCTATTTTTGACAATTAACACAATAAAAGCTGCTCCTTTGGCCTTGAACGATGTGTCTTATTGTTCCTTGACAAACCCGGCAAGCTTCACCGGCTCGGTCATAAACAAAATAGGTCTGCTGGAAATATCCTGTTTTGCCATCGGCACCAACGAAATCTTTCAGCGTACTGCCGCCATGTGCAATCGCTTCTCGCATCACTTGTCGAATTGCCAATTCCAAAGCTTGGTAACGTTTGAGGCCGATTCGGTTTGCGGCAGTTTTAGGATTGATACGAGCGCGAAACAGACTCTCCGAACAATAAATATTGCCAACGCCCACCACGATATCACCAGCCAACAGCACCTGCTTGATCGGTGCGGTTCTATTTCGAGTTTGTTCAAATAAAAGCTGCGCGCTAAAACCTGACTCCAAGGGTTCGACGCCCAATTTTCGTAGGAGAAGATGCTCTTCGATGTCACCATCCTCCACCGCATGCCACAACACCGCACCAAAGCGCCGGGGGTCGGTCAAGCGCATCAAACAATCTGTCAACACCAGATCGACGTGATCATGTTTTTGTGCAGGAGTCCCTAAAGGCATAATCCTTAGGTTACCAGTCATCCCCAAATGAATAATCAAACTACCGTGATCAAAGTGTACCAAGAGGTATTTTCCTCGACGCCCCGTGCTGCGAATGACTTGCCCTTTAAGCAGGGTCGCGAGATTACTTGGAAAAGGCCAACGCAAGCCATCACGACGCAGCACAGCTTGTCGCACAACTTGTCCTTGTATATGCGGCGTGACGCCAAGTCGCGTCACTTCCACCTCAGGTAATTCCGGCATTCCAGCACCATTCCTTTTCAAATTCCCTCTACGGCGTCGACTCGGACATGTAAAAAGATGTAAGCCTGCCCCAGTATCGAAAATTGCGCGTAAAATCGCAGACGCCTTCTTGTTTAATGAAAGACACGTATTTGAAATTCTTGCATACGCCAATCCGCGCTATGAGCGACATTGTAACGACATCGGAGACAAAATCGGTATCTGCCCCGACTATCGGTCAAAATCGCTCGGCCAACGCTAGACCTATTCACAATCCTCTGCGCTGGTGGCAGGTTTTCAGTCTCAGTTGCATGATATGGGCAACTGCACCGCAGACGATACAGGCCCAAGACACTGAGGCAGCACCGGTCATTAAAACCAATAAAGCAAAGGCGACTAGCGCCAACACCCCAAGCGAAGAGTTACCGAAGCGCGAACTCAGCAAAGAACTGATGTTCAAAATTTTGAGTTCAGATATCGCCATACAACGTGGCGAATGGGGCAGCGCCTATATCACTTTATTCAATGCAGCAAAGGAAACAGGCGATCCAAGACTAGCCAAGAAAGCCGCTGAGGTCGCCATGGGTGCGCAACAAATGACGGACGCCCTCGACGCCGTTAAGCTCTGGCGTCAACTGAGTCCACAGTCATTTGAAGCCAGTCAATACTATCTGAGCTTGATGGTGATCAAGTCGGATTACCAAGAAGTCGCGCAATTTTTTATTGAACAAATCAAACACAGCAAGGCGGAAGACGTTTCGCCTTTGCTATATCAAGCCCAAAGTTTGTTGGGACGTATGCAGGATAAGTCGCGCGCCTTCAGTAGCCTAGAATCAATCGTTGCCAGCTGCACCGAAAGCGTTGATACGCATGTTGTTTTGGCTCGCGCTGCTTATGCCAAAGGTGACAAGACACGCAGCACCGAGGAAGCACGAAAAGCCTTAGGTCTGCAAGCTGATTCAGAATTGGCCTTACTGACTTTGGCGCAAGCTCTCGACAAAGATAGTGCGTACCAAGTCGCACGAGACTTCATTCAACGCTATCCTCAGAGTATAGAAGTTCATTTAGCCTATGCCACCATGCTCACGGAAAATCGTGAACTCGAGGCGGCACGCAAAGAGTTTCTATCGATTTTAGGAAAATTTGAAGCCAATAAGAAACCGCTTGCCCGCTTGCTGTTAACGCTTGGCTCAATCGAACTCGAGCTCAATCATAGCGATACCGCCACGACCTATTTGTTGCGCTATTTAAAAGAAGCTGATGCTGACGAAAATAAGAACAATGCTTACATCAACTTAGCGCAAGCCGAATTACAACGCAAAAATATCAAAGCAGCCGATGCTTGGCTTGCCAAAGTTGAAAATGAGGGCAGTAAAAATTCAATTTGGTTCAATGTCCAAATGCGTCGCGCCTTATTGATGGCGAGTGACCAACGTTTCGGCGAGGCGCGGCAATTCCTGCAAACCATCAAACCAAATTCAGACAACGAAGAGGCGAGCATATTGCAGACTGAGGCGCAAGTAATGAAGGCGGCAGGGCAACAGTTGGAAGCCTTCGTGGTACTTGAAGCAGCATTGGGTAACTACCCACGCCACGCCGATTTGCTATATGACTATGCGATGTTGGCGGAGAATCTGAAACGCTTTGACGAAATGGAAGGGGCATTGAAACAACTAATTGCCGTCGCCCCCAATAATGCCTTCGCCTACAATGCGCTGGGTTATTCTTACGCTGATCGCAATCAACAACTTGATGTTGCCGAAGTCTTGCTCAAGCGCGCATTGGAACTAGCGCCACAAGACCCGTATATTCTCGATAGTTTTGCTTGGCTCAAATACCGGCAAGGTGATCTCACTCAAGCCGAAGAAGTATTACGACGTTGTTTGTCGATGCGTCGCGACCCCGAAATTGAAATTCATCTCGCCGAAGTTCTGTGGGCGCAGGATAAACAAAAAGAAGCACAGAGCTTGTTGCTAACGGCACGTCAAAAAGATCCTGAGAACGAGCTGCTACAAAGCACACTAAAGCGCCTAGGTATCACCTTACCTTAAGGTCAGCCCCACTCCCTATTTTGTCGAATTCTATGTACGCACTTGATCGCACCATTTTTTATCGGAATATTCTCCATCGAATTTTCATGACAATTGCCCTGCTTGCAGGTAGCAGTGCACTTGTGTCCTGCACGACCACCACGCCACTCAATCAAGAGCAAATGTCTCGCTCACGACAATACCAAGAGCAAGTGACAATGTCGGGCAAAATTTCTATTCAATACCAACAAAACGAGAAAACTGAAACGCTCAGCGGCAATTTTGAATGGCAACAAGTTGCTCAAGAACTGACGATCACACTGAGCTCACCCTTAGGGCAAACCATCGCCATTATTCGCGAAACGCCTCAAGGAGCGAGCTTACAACAAGCAAAGCAAGAGGCACGTTACGCGGCGGACGTCGAACAGTTGCTGTACGAATCTTTAGGGTGGACCTTACCCGTCGCTGGTCTGCGTGATTGGTTGCAGGGCTTCGATCGTTCGACCACGGGGCAACGCATCATGGTCGCCACAAGAGATCGTCAACGCATCATGAGTCAAGGCTGGCAGATTGATTTCACAAGCTGGCAAGAAGACCAAAACCAAATCCATCCTCGTGTGATCGATGTTTATCGTCGCACTGAAGAAGTCGGCGATCTTAAAATTCGCGTCGCCGTGCTGGAGTGGACGCCTGGCACACCCAGTAACTAGATGAAGCTGGACAGCAAGATGAATTCACACGTTCGCAATCCCACAGGCATTCTCAAAAACTGCCCTGCACCAGCCAAACTGAATCTCTTCCTCCATATCATCGGGCGACGTGAGGATGGTTACCACTTGCTGCAAAGTGTATTTCAACTCATTAATCGCTGCGATTACCTCGATTATTCAGTGCGTGAAGACGGGCAAATCATCCGCATCAATGAAGTCCAAGGCGTGCCGGCGGAAAGTGATTTAGTGGTACGTGCCGCGAAGCTCTTGCAAGCCCATTGTGATGTGAAACACGGTGCAGACATTCAATTACATAAACAATTACCAATGGGTGGCGGCTTAGGCGGGGGTTCCTCCGATGCGGCCACGACCCTGTTGGCCTTGAATCACTTATGGAATTGCCAACTCTCGCAAGCAGAGCTGATGTCTCTAGGTTTAAAACTCGGCGCAGATGTCCCTTTCTTCCTGCTTGGTAGCAATGCCTTCGTCGAGGGAATCGGCGAACGATTGCAAGCGGTTCAGACTCAAGAACAATTCTTCGTTGTCGTTGAACCGGGAGTGCACGTACCGACACCTTCGATTTTTTCGGCGAAAGAGTTGACAAGGGATACGAAAGCAGTCAGAATAACGGACTTTCCTGATGCGACTACAGTTGCTTGGAAAAACGATATGCAAGCCGTTGCTTGTACTTTGCACAGCGAAATCAAAGTAGCGATAGACTGGTTGAGTCAATTCCAGCATGAGTCTGGAAATCTGCGATTAGCGAGTGCCAAGATGACAGGTTCTGGTTCTTGTGTGTTCTGCGGTTTTAGCACCGAGACACAGGCAAACGAGGTTTGCGCACAAGCACCAAAACAGTGGAAAGCTTGGGTAGCAAAGTCATTGCAACGACATCCTCTGTTGGATGTTCTTGCAAGATAAAATTTGGTCGGTTGCTAGTAGTAGAGAAATAGAAGCGATAAAATGTCGCCACTCTTTGTAGCAACGGATAAACGGTTGTGTAGGGGAATCGCCAAGCTGGTTAAGGCACCGGATTTTGATTCCGGCATGCAAAGGTTCGAATCCTTTTTCCCCTGCCA
>CAYWNE010000144.1:0-11360 GCA_964459555.1 uncultured Burkholderiaceae bacterium
TGACCAAATCACGACAAGTCTGATCGACATCATGCCCATGTTCTTGGGAGATCGATTGCGCCGCCCATGCATCCAATTTGCTGTGCAAATCGCGATGCACCTGTTCGAAAAACGGCCACTGTAAATAGCTATGATCTGCCATGGTTCAATTACCTTCAAACTGAGGTTTTTGTTTGTTCACAAAGGCATGATAAGCACGGTGAAAATCATTGGTTTTCATGCAAATCGCCTGCGCTTGTGCTTCGGCATCAATCGCTTGATCAACGCCCATATCCCATTCTTGATGCAGCATTTTCTTGGTCATGGCATGGGCAAAGGTGGGACCTGTTGCCAGCATCTCAGCGTAGGCTTGTGCTTCGCTCAAGACTTGCTCTGGCTCGCACAAGCGATTAAAGAAGCCCCAACGCTCAGCCTCTTCGCCACCCATGCTGCGACCGCTGTACAGCAAATCAGCAGCACGGCCTTGGCCGATAATACGCGGCAGAATCGCACAGGCGCCCATATCACAACCAGCCAAACCAACGCGTGTGAACAAAAACGCCGTTTTGCTGCGCGCCGTCCCCATGCGAATGTCCGACGCCATCGCCATGATCGCACCAGCCCCAGCACACACGCCATCAATCGCCGCAATGATAGCTTGTGGGCAGGCACGCATGGCTTTTACGAGGTCGCCCGTCATCTGCGTGAATTGCAGCAAACCCGGCATATCGAGTTTGGTTAAGGGCCCGATGATTTCATGCACATCGCCGCCCGAGCAAAAATTCTCACCTGCTCCACTGATGACAATGGCCTTGATATCGTCGGCATAACTCATCTGACGGAATAAATCGCGCAGCTCGGCATAGGAATCAAATGTGAGCGGGTTCTTGCGCTCAGGACGATTCAAAATAATCGTCGCCACTTTTCCCTGCACACTATAGGCAAAGTGTTGGGCTTGGTAGTGCGCCAACTGAAGGTGGTTTCCCGCTAAAGTATTGGCTTCGCCTTCTAAATAGTTCATATGCTTTCACTCAAAAATATCGGCCCAATGGAGTTCAGGGCTCGCTGCGCAATCTAGGATTGCGACTTCACATAAAAAAACCAAGTAACACACCGACGATTAGTCAGCTTGTGGTGATTTACTTTTCATCACACTGCACCACGAGCTGCAAAAAAGAACGCTGTTGGGAGGAACTCATTCTCTCAAAATCGCCAGCTCAACGTGCTACTTGGTATAAACCTGCTCAATGACTACTGTTTCGCTTACGCTGTTGCACTTCCTTGTTCATCCTCATTGTCGCTCACAAATTGCGACTTCAACTGTGCCAAAGTTTTCATCATCACACTCTTTTGATCAGGCTCAACATTGGCAAACAATTCGTCTACCCAAGCTTCATGCACGCTTGCCATACGCTCGAAAGCTTTGCGCCCCGCTGGCGTCAGCTTGACGCTATAAGCGCGACGATCTTTATGATCGGCGACACGCACCACCAACTCTTCTTGCTCCAATTGATCGGTAATGCCCGTAATATTGCCACCGGTGACCATCATACGTTTCGACAATTCACCCATGCGTAGACCTTCAGGATGGCGTTCCAGCTGTGCCATCAAATCGAAACGCGGCAATGTGATACCGAATTCGGCACGCAAGCGATTCCGAATTTCATTCTCTATCATGGTGGTGGTCGACAGCATGCGCAACCACAGTTTCAAGGATTGGTGATGATCTTCACGCAAACGTGTTTCGAGGTCCAGCGGTCCACGGTCTAGCTGCTCGCGTTTTTTATTAGCGTCGTCCATCACATCACCTCGCCGCCGGCAATCGCGATCGCTTGACCATTTTGTGAGGCACTACTTGGCTGGCACAACCACACCACGGTCTGCGCTACTTCTTGCGGTTGAATCAAACGTTTCTGCGGATTGGCCGAGGCCAATTCTGCGCGCGCCTCGTCTTCAGTGCGCCCTGTCTTCGCCACGATATTCCGAATCGCGTCTTGCACGATATCGGTTTCAGTGAAGCCCGGGCACACCGCATTCACAGTCACACCTTTTTGCGCGACCTCGACCGCTAAGGCACGCGTCAGTCCGAGCACGCCATGTTTGGCGGCGCAGTAGGCAGCAACATAGGCATAGCCCTTCAATGCCGCGGTGCTCGCCACATTGACGATGCGTCCCCAACCTGCTTTCAACATCGCTGGTAGCGCCTCTTGGCTACACAAGAAACTACCGGTCAAATTGACCGCCAACATTTGCTGCCAGAGTGCCTCATCGGTTTTCAAAAATGGTGCTGAACTGGCCTGGCCTGCATTATTGATCAAGATGTCGATCTCGCCGAAATTTTCTCTCGCCTGCGCAAAACCCTGACGCACAGATTCAGCATCACTGACATCCATCACCACTGCCGTGGCTTGCTCACTATTAAGCCTACTTAAAGCGTCCTGTAATTTCGTCTCAGTGCGGCCAGTAATCGTGACTTTCACACCTTGCTGCAGCAAAGCCTGCGCAATCGCTAAACCAATGCCGCTGCCACCGCCAGTCACTAAGGCATGCTTACCGATCAAAGTTTGATTGAGGGATTCATACATGATCTTCACCTCATCCTTCCAGCAGCTTTGCCGCGATTTCTTGCGGGCTTAAACCACGGCTTGCCGCCGCCATTTGTCGCTCACGTTCCAGATTGCGTTCAAGCTGCAATTTACCCGCGATGTATTGCTTAGGCCATGTGATGTCGGTGTAGCCCAACTTAGCCGCTTCATGCAAAGTCCATGCAGGATCGGCCAAGTGCGGGCGAGCAATTGCACACAAATCAGCACGCCCAGCGGCGATGATGCTATTAGCGTGATCCGCTTCAAAAATCGCGCCGACAGCAATGGTAGGAATTTGCACTTCATTGCGAATGCGATCTGAAAACGGCGTTTGGAACATGCGGCCATACACCGGTTTTTCTTGCTTACTGACTTGACCGGAGGAACAGTCAATCATGTCAGCGCCAGCTTGCTTAAACAGTTTGGCGATCTGAACCGCGTCATCAGGAGTAATGCCACCTTCCACCCAATCATGCGCCGAGATACGCACTGAGATAGGTTTTGAAGCCGGCCACACTTGACGTATCGCAGCGAATACTTCTAAAGGATAGCGGCAACGATTTTCCAGCGAACCACCATATTCATCTTGTCGTTGATTGGTCAATGGCGAAATGAAACTCGACAAGAAATAACCGTGGGCGCAGTGCAGTTCCAACCAGTCGAAGCCGGCTTTATCAGCACCAATCGTCGCCGAGACAAAGTCCTGCAAGACCTGATCCATCTCCACACGCGTCGCGGCTCTGGCCATTTGCGAGACACCGGGTAAGTATTGCTGAGCCGAGGCCGAGATCAGAGGCCAGCCACCTTCTTCTAGAGGTTGGTCGATACCATCCCAAGCGCGCTTGGTTGCGCCTTTGGCACCGGCATGACCTAGCTGCACGGCGATCTTCGCATCGGTGTTGGTATGGACGAATTCGACTATACTTTTCCACGCTGCCGTATGTTCTGGCTTATACAAACCCGGACAAGCTGGAGTGATGCGCCCTTCCGCCGAGACACAGGTCATTTCAGCAAACACCAATCCAGCACCGCCCATCGCACGGCTGCCAAGATGCACCAGATGATAGTCACCAGCAACACCATCTTCAGCCGAATACTGTGCCATTGGCGAGACCACAATACGATTTTTCAAAACCACATCACGCAGTTTGAAGGGAGTGAACATCGGTGGTAGACCAGTCGATGCGCTCGCGGCTTTGACTTTGGCTATGCCTGCTTGCTGATACGCTTGCTCGGCGATCCACGCTTCAAAACTACGCACATAATTGGCATCGCGCAATCTCAGATTTTCATGCGAGAGGCGCTGGCTACGCGTCAACATCGAATAGGCAAACTGTGGCGCTTCCATCGCGGTATAACGCTCGACATTCTCAAACCATTCCATGGAATTACGTGCTGCACTTTGTATCTTCAAGACCTCAATCGCCCGCACTTCCTGATAGGCCTGCATCACTTCATCGATACCTTGTCCTTGATGTTTGGCGAAGCATTCGCTGAGTTCAATCGCATCTTCCAAAGCCAATTTGGTGCCCGAACCAATTGAGAAATGCGCGGTGTGAGCTGCATCGCCCATCAAGACGATGGGTACGGTTTTACCATCTACCGCTAAATTGTGCACCCATCGTTGACAAATAATGCGCGGGAATTTAATCCAATTAGCGGAACCGCGTAAATGGCTGGCATTACTCATTAGTGCATTGCCATCGAGGTATTTGGAAAAGAGTTTCTCGCAAAAGGCGATGGCTTCTTCTTGCGACATTTGGTCCAAACCGGATTTCAACCAGACGTCTTCGGGAGTTTCGACGATGAACGTTGCGGTGTCGCCATCATATTGATAGGCATGCGCTTGAAACCAACCATGTTCGGTTTGCTCGAAAGCGAACGTAAAAGCCGAGAAGAGTTTCTTAGTACCAAGCCAAACGAAGCGGCACTTACGCGTATCGATATCGGGCTGAAAACTCGCTTCGTATTTGGTGCGAATACGACTATTCAAACCATCGCTGGCGATCACCAAATCGGCTTGGTAATCACGGGCAATTTGTTCTTCATCGATGACGTCGGTTTCGAACACCAAGTTCACACCGAGTTCTTGGCAACGCTCTTGCAAAATATTGAGTAAGCGCTTGCGCCCTATCCCGCAAAAGCCATGACCGCCTGAGGTAATCACCTTTCCTTTGAAGTGCACATCAATATCGTCCCAGTGATTGAAGGCTTGCAAGATGGTGCGCGCAGTCGCCTCATCGGCTTTGACGAGGTTCCCTAAAGTTTGATCAGAAAACACTACCCCCCAACCGAAGGTATCAAACGGTCGGTTCCGTTCGATCACAGTGATCTCATGCGCTGGATTTTGTTTCTTCATCAGCAGGGCAAAATACAAGCCGGCTGGTCCACCACCTATACAGACTATCTTCATTACTTGATCGCTTTCATGCTTGATACGATTTCTCTCATGACTTTCAAACTCAGCACGCTGCTCTCGCCTATGCCATCTTATTGTTTGAGTTTAAAGCGCTGGACTTTGCCGGTCTCGGTGCGCGGTAAGGCTTCGCGAAACTCAATCGCGCGGGGATACTTATACGGTGCGACTGCGTTCTTCACAAAATCCTGCAACTCTTTAACGAGCGCGTCACTCGCTTTGCTGGCATCGCGCAACACCACAAAGGCTTTGACAATCTGACCGCGTTCTTCATCGGGCAAGCCGACCACAGCGCACTCGGCGACGTCGGCATGTTTCAACAAGACCTCTTCGACCTCGGGACCCGCCACGTTATAGCCGGCGGTGATAATCATGTCATCGGTGCGAGCACGATAATGGAAGTAACCTTCGGCATCCATTTCGTAGGCATCACCAGTTAAATTCCAACCTTGGAACACATAATTCTTCTGGCGCTCGTCGGCCAAATAGCGGCAACCAGTTGGCCCTTTCACGGCCAAACGGCCTATCACACCGACCGCTGCTGGCTTGCCTTCTTCATCGAGCACGCAGGCTTGATAACCAGGAATCGCTTTACCGGTTGCCCCAGCACGCGCCTCTTCGCCGGCGGCAGAAATAAAGATATGCAGCATCTCGGTGGCACCGATGCCATCGATCATGATCAATCCGGTCGCCGCTTGCCAAGCCTCACGTGTGGCAGCCGGTAGGGCTTCGCCGGCTGAGACGGTTTTCTGCAAACTCTTCAAGGAGAAATTTTTCACCAAGGGCAGCATTTGGCGATAAAAGGTCGGCGCCGTAAAGCAAGTAGTCGCTTGAAATTCATCGATCGCTTTGAGCAGCGTCTCAGGCGTCAGCTTTTCTAACAAGACCGCCGTGGCACCAACGCGCAGAGGAAACAACAGCAAACCACCGAGACCAAAAGTGAAAGCCAAGGGTGGCGTGCCGATGAAGACATCGCTCTCTTGTGATTGCAAAGTTGAACGCGGGAAGCAATCACAAATCGCCAAGACATCGCGATGAAAATGCATGGTGCCCTTGGGCATGCCGGTCGTACCAGAAGTAAAACTGATCAAGCACACGTCTTCGGCATCGGTATCAATTGCTTGGTAGTGGGACGACTTGGTCTGCATCAAAGCGTCGATGCTGGCCTCGGCGTTGACCGCGCTGTTCAGATCCACATTGAAGAACTTCACTTGTTCAAGCACAGGGCTCATCTCCTGCGCCAGCTTCATTTCTTCATGCAATGCTGCCGAACAGAGCGCCGCACTAATCTGCGCTTTATTGATAATCACGCTCAACTCTTTGGCACGGAGCAAAGGCATGGTGGGTACGGCGATCAAGCCGGCCTTCCACACAGCCAAAATACAGGCCGCCATCATCAAATTATTAGCGCCACGCAGCAAAACGCGATTGCCCGGCACCAAGTTCATGTCTTGCACCAAGACCTGCGCAATCTGGTTCACCTTTTGTGTGAGCTCAGCATAGGTCCATTGCGCCGTCGCACTGCGAACCGCAACTTTATCGGCAAAACCCTTTGCCAGCATCTCATCCAAAAATGCATTGGCGCAGTTCAAACGCGCTGGGTACTGCAGCTCAGGCAGATCAAATACTAAGTCAGGCCATTGCTCCACCGGAGGCAAATGGTCAAAGGCAAAAGTATCAACATGTGCAGAAGAAGGAAAACGAACAGCCATCGAATGGTCTCCACTATCGGGTTGGCATGGTTTTTTAGGGAGGTGTTTTATGACTTTGTACTTACTAATGTCAGATTATTTTTAATTAATTTTTCGCAGAACACCTAACAAGCATAAATACTTTAAACCTAAACTATTTAAAGGTAAAGTAGATTTTTAGTAAGATCATTTTTGATGCGAAATCTTGCTTCTCACCAAAGGATTTAAGGTATATTCACCACCTAAACTAAAATCCAACGCGGCTACCGCTTAAAAAAATAATACATGCGCATCATTTACTCTTTGGCTTGGTCTTTAGCCCTTCCTTTTGTTCTCCTCCGTTTGTGGATACGTGGTCGTCAGGAACCTGGTTATCGCCAGCAT
This sequence comes from uncultured Burkholderiaceae bacterium, assembly GCA_964459555.1. Taxonomy (GTDB): domain Bacteria; phylum Pseudomonadota; class Gammaproteobacteria; order Burkholderiales; family Burkholderiaceae_D; genus Undibacterium. The sequence continues at coordinate 7,056 of CAYWNE010000144.1, forward strand.
ATTGGGGAACGTCTTGGCTTCTTCCCTGTTTGCAAAAGTAAAAAAAGAATCTGGGTCCACGCGGTTTCAGCTGGCGAAACCCGCGCTGCTGAACCTTTGATTAGGGCCTTATTGGCGCAATACCCTGAACATGAGATTCTTCTCAGTCACATGACCCCAGTGGGGCGTAGCACCGGCAAAATCTTGTTTGCCAATGTCGCCGATCGCATCAAGCAAGTCTTTGTGCCCTACGACATCAATTGGATGATTCGACGCTTCTTGCGCCATTTCAAGCCTAGCGTTTGTATACTGATTGAAACCGAAGTTTGGCCGAATTTGATCGCACAATGTAAGGCGGCTGGCGTGCCTGTGACTTTGGTCAATGCGCGCTTATCCGAACGTTCTCTACGCAAAGCCCAAAGACTTTCATCGCTATTTGTCCCTGCTGCTTTCGCCATCGACTATGTGGCCGCCCAATCCGGACCTGATGCGGAGCGCCTTGCAACGTTGGGTGTCAAACATTTCTGCATTACAGGGAATATGAAATTCGATGTCACGCCGCCACCACATATGGCTGAGCGCGGTGCAAAATTGCGAAGTTATTTCGATCATCGTCCCGTGTTCATTTGTGGCAGCACTCGCGAAGGCGAAGAGACATTGATTCTTGACGCCTACATGAAGCTCGATTTACCACGAGCTTTGTTAATCATCACGCCTCGCCATCCCCAACGCTTTGACCAAGTCGCAGCGATCATCGAACAACACAAGTTGCGTTATGTGCGCCGTTCAAGTTTAGATCTCGATGCTGACGAACTACCGATCCCTGAGAACACGCAAATCCTGCTTGGCGATAGCATGGGTGAAATGTATATGTACTATGCTGCCAGCGATTTGGCATTTGTTGGCGGTAGTCTGGTGGAACTTGGCGGTCATAATTTGATCGAAGCGTTCGCGATGGGTAAGGCGGTTTTGACTGGTCAACACACTTTCAATTTTTCGGAAATCACAGAACAAGCGATCGCAGCGAACTGTGCGGTTCGCACGCAAAACGCTGAAGATATGTTGAAACAAGCACAGAAACTGCTCGATAACGTCGATACGAGACGGGAGATGGGGCAAACCGCTTATGGTTTCTTTTTGAAGCACCAAGGTGCCACCCAGCGCACCATGCAAGCGATAGAGAAGTTTATCTCATAGAAAATATTTGATTTGGAGATCACGATGCATCAACAATGGCGAAGCACAACACACAAAACTCAGTCGTTTCGTCTCTCCAAAGTTGCACTTATTCTTGGCCTTTTGGTTCTGGCACCGATCAGCAGCTCGGCGCTTGCTCAATCTTGCCCGCCTGCTGGCTACAACAAACAATCATTGATGGAGCTTCGCCAAAATAAATGGGACATCAAGAATGACAAAAAGCGCCAGGAAACTGCTCTCGCGCTCTTACCTTGCCTTGCCTCGCCAGATCCGCAACTACGTGATGAGATAGCATTTGAGGCGCTCTCATTTTGGATGCGCAACAAACTCCTCGATACCATCAGCATTCGCCAGATTGAACAACAACTGCTCAAACAGCTCGCCGATACTAAGCCGGCCGCAAATGCCGATTTCAGAAAGCCCTTCGCCGCACTGACTTTAGCTGAAGTGTCTCGCGTCGATCGCTTGCAAGCATTCATGAGCGATGAAGAACGCAAAGCGATGGTTGATGCTGCCGTTCAGTATTTGAGCGCCATCACCGACTATCGCGGCTTTGACGAAAAGGAAGGTTGGCGACATGGTGTCGCCCATGCGGCCGATTGGATGCTGCAGCTTGCGCTCAATCCCCAAATCAGCGTCGACCAGCACCAACAAATCTTGAATGCGCTTGCCACCCAAATTAAGACGGAAAAGCATTTCTACACCTATGGGGAACCAGAGCGCTTAATGGCTCCTGTTTTCTTCATGGCGATGCGCTCCAAGCTCGACGATGCAGCTTGGAAGACTTGGTTCGACGAATTACTACAAGGTTCGCTCTCTGCCAGCCAAGGCACTACCCAAGCAGCCATGGCCCGACGCCACAATCTTAAGGCTTTCTTACAAGCTTTCTATGTGAATGTACAAGAAAGCAAACAAGAACAAATCAAAGAACGCCTTTTGCCTCTGATTATTTCTAGCCTCAAGAAATTGAACTAATTCACGCCTTACTGGTCTCAAAACGTCAGCATTTTGTATGATAGTGCCTGCGCGTATCCATTTGAAATGACTCGGATAAACAAGCACTTGCCGATAAAAGAATTAAATTTTGCCTCGCCTCGCTCTCAAGAAAAAATATTTGGAGGAACCATGTTGAAACACACTTTTAAACTAAGCCTAATCGCTACCACGATCGTCACCGGTATTGCTGCCAACGCCTATGCTGGCGATGGCAAATTAACGTTGGAAATGCTGTATCACCCCAACGAACGCGTTAATTTTAATTCTGCGCCTTTAACTCGCTTGTCTTGGGACAATCAAAATCGTTTGATTGAATCCAAAGTCAACAAAGGCGTAGCGGAATTATTTGTTGTCAACCCGAGCACATGGGAAAAAACGGCACTGCCAACGGATGGCAATATCATCGCAATCTTGAAGGCCGCCAAGATCGACGACAAAGAAGCTGCAAAACTGGCAGACCAATTGGGTGCCCGCATCAAACCAGAAAGCAAGTCCTATATCTTCACCTACAAAAACGATATTTGGTTACTGGACTTGGCCGCTAATAAAGCGCGCGAGTTGACGCATACGCCAGATCAAAAAGAAGACGAAGCCCTGCTGTCTCCTGACAACAAACAAGTTGCCTACCTCAAAGGCAATGATATGTATGTGACTGATGTAGCGACAGCGAAAGAAACGCGTTTGACTACCGGCGGTAGCGAAACCGTCTTCAATGGTCGTTTGGATTGGGTGTATCAAGAAGAGGTCTATGGTCGCGGTGATTTCCGTGCATTCCGTTGGGCTCCTGATTCGAAAAAACTCGCGTTCCTAAGCTTCGATGAAACCAAAGTACCGGTCTACACTTTGTCTGGAGATCACGCCCAACCAGTGAAGACCGACCGCACACGTTATCCTAAAGCGGGTGACCCTAACCCGATCACCAAACTCGGCGTGGTGGATCTCAAAGGTAAAGTGACATGGACGCAGGATCCTTATCAAGGCCAAGAAACCTTGATCGTGCAAGTTGATTGGACTCCTGATGGTCGCCTGGTGGCATCGTGGCAGGATCGTGTACAAACGTGGTTAGACTTGCGCATTTATGATGCCAAGTACAACAGCAAAGCCGTGGTCAAAGAGACTAGCCCAGCTTGGACTGAACGTTTGCCATTGCCCCACTTCTTGAAAGATGGCAGCTTCTTGTGGGAATCAAGCCGCACCGGTCATCATCATGTCTACCGCTATAACAAAGACTTCCAATTAGTAAATGCTATCACTCAAGGTGATTGGGATGTACGCGCGGTGCACGGTGTCGACGAAGAAAAAGGTCGTGTCTTATTTGCTGCGAACGAGCGCAATCCAATTGGCAATGACGAGTACAGCATCAAACTCGACGGCAGCGAGATGAAACGTTTGACCGAAGAAAAAGGTACGCATATGGTGCGTTGGAATAAGACCTTCACGCACTACATCGACACTTGGTCGAGCATGACCCAAACGCCGAAACAAGCTTTGTTCACCGATGCAGGTGCACAAGTGAAATTGGTTGACGATCCTGGTTTGCCAGCGAAATACAAAGAGCTACAACTGGCAACCATGAAGCATCAACAAGTGAAATCACGCAACGGCTTCTTGATGGAAAGCGTCTTGTTCCTGCCTCCAAATTTCGACGCCACGAAAAAGTATCCGGTCTACCAACACTTGTATGCGGGTCCAATGGCGCCACAAGTGCGTGATCAATGGAGCACCAATTTGTACTACCATTTCCTCGCACAACAAGGTTATGTGGTGTGGGTGATGGACAATCAAAGCGCGAGTAATAAAGGTGTCTCCAGCGCATGGCCAATTCACAAGAAGTTAGGACAATTGGAGTTACAAGATCAGTTAGATGGCTTGGACTGGTTGCGTCAACAAGGCTTCGCCGATATGGATCGCATCGCCCTTAACGGCTGGAGCTACGGTGGCTATTTCACGTCCTACGCGATGACCCACAGCAAAGCATGGAAAGTTGGTTTCGTTGGTGCCCCGGTAACAGACTGGCGCTTGTATGACAGCATCTACACTGAACGTTACATGGGTCTGCCGAAAGACAATCAAGAAGGCTACGACAAGGGTTCAACTTTGAAAGCAGCAAAAAACCTCAGCGGTAAGATCTTG
>CAYWNE010000145.1:0-11219 GCA_964459555.1 uncultured Burkholderiaceae bacterium
AAGTTATCTTGGCAAATTTGACGTTGCCGCAATACTTGGTTATCCTTCGCACATCGCGCCGATTTGAGTTCAGCTTGCGGGCGCAGTTTGAGATCTTTCTTAAACAAATAAATACGGCTAAAGCGAGCTTGAATGCCGCAGTACCTCCCTCCATTCAGCCCACCTTTTAGCCCCTAAGTTTTGATATTTGCATCAGTGAAAACTGATCCTTAAGGGAACATTATGTCTTCAGTTGGAATCGTAAAGCCTCAAGCTTTTCGTTTTAGCGAGCCTTTGCAATTGCAAAGTGGCGCATCGATTAGCGACTATCATTTGATGGTCGAAACCTACGGCGAATTGAACGCGGACAAATCAAATGCAGTGTTGATTTGCCACGCCCTGAATGCCTCACATCATGTCGCCGGTTACTACGAAGATCAGCCCAAAAATATTGGTTGGTGGGACAACATGGTTGGCCCTGGTAAGCCAGTCGATACTAATCGTTTCTTCGTCATCGGCATCAATAATCTGGGCTCTTGTTTTGGTTCGACCGGGCCTATGCATGTCAATCCTGCGACTGGCAAACCATACGGCGCGGATTTCCCTGTAGTGACGGTCGAAGATTGGGTGCGTGCTCAAGCCCGCGTCGCCGATCAATTGGGCATCGCGCAGTTTGCTGCTGTCATGGGTGGTTCACTTGGTGGAATGCAGGCTTTGGCGTGGAGTATTTTGTTCCCCGAGCGCCTGCGACACTGCGTGGTGATCGCTTCGACACCAAAACTCTCAACTCAAAACATCGCCTTTAATGACGTCGCGCGCCAAGCGATTTTGACCGATCCTGACTTCCATGGCGGCGATTTTTATGCGCACAAGGTTGTGCCGCGTAATGGTTTGAAAGTCGCTCGTATGATCGGCCATATCACGTATTTGTCCGATGATGATATGGCGGAAAAATTTGGACGCGATCTTAAAACAGGTGAATATCAATTCGGTTATGGCGTCGAGTTTGAAATCGAATCTTATCTTCGCTATCAAGGCGATAAATTCTCCGACTACTTCGACGCCAACACCTATTTGTTGATTACCAAAGCACTCGATTATTTCGATCCGGCGCGCGATTACGGAGGGGATTTGAGTAAGGCGCTCGCTGGCACCAAAGCGCAGTTTATGTTGGCTTCCTTCACTACGGATTGGCGTTTTTCACCTGAACGCAGTCGTGAGATCGTCAAAGCCCTCGTCGATAATCAGCGCAAAGTAAGTTATGCCGAAATCGATGCACCTCATGGGCATGATGCCTTTTTGTTGGAGGATGAGCGGTATTTGAATTTTGTGCGCGCTTACTTTGATCGCATCGCTAAGGAGTCTGTATGAACGCGCAAGAACTGAAATTACTGCGTCCCGATTTGGCCTTTATTGCTGATTGGATCAAACCTAATTCTCACGTGCTCGACGTCGGTTGTGGTGATGGCGTCATGCTCGATTATTTGCAGAGCGCGAAGCAATGCAGCGGCTATGGTATTGAAATCGCTGACGATAAAGTGTTGGCCTGTTCTCAGCGTGGCGTGAATGTGATTCAACACGATATGGAGCAGGGCTTGCAGCTGTTCGGCGATCAAAGTTTTGATAACGTCCTGTGCTTATCCTCGCTGCAGATGATGAAGCAGGTCGAAGAGTTGTTACGTGATATCGCCCGGGTCGGTAGCGAAGCGATTGTGTCCTTCCCTAACTTTGGCTATTGGCCACATCGTACTGCGCTGTTGCGCGGCAAAATGCCGGTCTCGAAATCTTTGCCGTACGAATGGTATGACACACCGAACGTGCGCTGTGCCACCATTTATGATTTTGCTGATTTGGCTGAAGATGTCGGCTTAACCGTTACCGAATGTGTCGCTTTGCATGAGGGCAAACAAATTAATTGGTTGCCGAATTTGCGCGGTAGTTTAGCGGTATTTCGTTTGCGCAAACGTACTTGATTACTTGCATCGATCGGTTAATGATCCTTCACAATGCTAGGCGACAGTTTCGATTACACTATGCAGATGGTGGCGTTTTGAATCAACGAGGATGGTGTTTATGAAGTCAATCAAATTAGTCTTAGGTGGTACGGCTTTGGTGCTGGCGACTTCCGTCTATGCTCAAGCAGAACAAGCAGAACCTGTACAAGAAGGCGTGAAGGTCGAGAAGATGTCGATCATGCGCAAGCTGGTGCCAACCGGTGCATTAGAAGGTCAAGCTGCGCAACAATATGTGCAAACCATGCGCGATGCCCAAGCAAAGAAAGCGCTGGCACCGGATGATCATCCTCAAGTGATACGTTTGCGTGCCATTGCAAAGAAGCTGATTCCTTACGCCTTGCCGTGGAATGATCGCGCCAAGGAATGGAAATGGGAAGTGAATTTGCTTGGTTCTACACAGATCAATGCCTACTGTATGCCGGGTGGAAAGATTGCGTTCTACACGGGTATTCTCGATACCTTGAAATTGACAGATGATGAAGTCGCCATCGTCATGGGTCACGAAATTGCGCATGCTTTGCGTGAACACGGTGCCGAGCGCGCCGGTAAATCTGTCGCTGCGAACTTGGCGGTACGCGCAGCCGCTTTGTTTGCTGAATACAAAGGCTATGATGGTCGCGTGGTCGAAGGCGTCGGTAGCGCGGGGGCGAATTTGGCGATGTTGAAGTTTTCACGGGATGATGAAACCGAAGCGGACATCGTTGGACTCGATATTGCCGCACGCGCTGGCTATGATCCGCGTGCCGGTGTCGCGTTGTGGCAGAAAATGGGTTACGTGAATAAGAATTCACCACCGAAATGGTTATCGACTCACCCTGCAGGCAAAGATCGCATCAATGAAATTCGCAAACACTTCCCTGAGGTGATGCCACTGTATGCGAGAGCTAAAGGTGTGAGTGTTGAAAGCCTCGCGCCGTACAAGTCCAATGTGAAGGTGATTCCTGACGTGCAGTGATAAAGCTTAAGATTTGTATCGAAAAACGACCAAAAACAAAAAGCCTAGGAACTGTCCTAGGCTTTTTGTTCTTGACTACACGAGAAACTTACTTGTAAACCAAAGTCAGCGGTGCGTGGTCGCTAAAGCGCTGCTCCTTGTAAATCGCTGCCGATTTCGCTTTACTCGCAATGCCAGGTGTGGCGACGTGATAATCAATCCGCCACCCCACATTATTGGCCCATGCTTGACCGCGATTACTCCACCATGTGTAGGCTTCGCCAGTGGTCTCTGGATGTAATTGACGATACACATCGACCCAACCGAGATCTTCGAACAAAGCTCCCATCCACGCCCGTTCTTCCGGCAGGAAGCCCGAATTTTTCTGATTGCTCTTCCAGTTTTTCAGATCGATTTCTTTGTGCGCGATATTCCAATCGCCGCAGATAATGAATTCACGGCCGCTGGCAATCAGCTCGGCGAGGTGCGGTTGAAATTCATCCATAAAGCGGAACTTGGCTTGCTGCCTTTCTTCCGATGAAGAGCCAGAAGGGCAATAGACCGAAATGATAGAAAGATCACCAAAATCGCACCGCACATAACGCCCTTCAGCATCAAACTCCTCACTGCCGAAGCCAATAAAGACATTGTCTGGTTTCTTTTTGCTGTAGACGCCGGCGCCAGAGTAGCCTTTTTTCTCGGCGTAGTGGAAATGGCCGTGATAACCGTGCGGACGCAGGAATTCTTCGGTCATATCGGCTTCTTGGGCTTTGAGCTCTTGCACACAGACAAAGTCTGGCGCTTCTTGGCGCATCCAGTCAAAGAAGCCTTTTTTTGCAGCGGAGCGTATGCCGTTGAGATTGGCGGAAATTACTTTGGTAGTCATGCTTAATATCAATTAATTATGATGAAGGTGGGCGGCTTTAGGAAGTCTGCATTTGAAGTCTGCAGAATACCAGATACTTGATGACAAAGTTACACAGTCTGATGAAAGGAATCGAGAGTACATGGTTTATACTAGCGGACTTCTTCAAAATTTTGACGATCATGGATGAAAAGCAATTGCGCGCCGAGTTAGATGCGGTTTATTCGAGCTTATCTTGGCGCATTACCGCGCCTTTGCGCTATTTGTCTCTCTTCGTTCGAAGTTATCTATTGAGACCGCTGTCTCCGCGATTTTGGTTCCGCGTCTTGACACATTTTTTGGTGAGCCGCCCCAAACTTCTTGGATTCGTAAAACGTTTGCTTTCGCATGTTCCTGGTCTGCATGGGCGTATGCAAAGGCTTGCACATCAAGTATTACTCAACGAGCAGATTGTGTATGTTGCGCCAAAACTTGCAAATCTCGACGAACTTGCAAACGCTAATCTCCCTCCACTCTCTTCGCAGGCAGCGCTGATCTATCGAGAAGTGCAAAGAAGCTTAAAACGGAAAGCCTAGTATGCGACTGCTTATCGATCTTCAGGCTTGCCAGTCAACTGGCAGCAAGACCCGTGGCATTGGGCGCTACTCGATGGAACTGGCTAAGGCCATGGTGCGCCAAGCGCAGCATCATGATATTCATTTGCTTTTGAATGCTGCTTTCCCCGATGCCGTCACCGAGATACGTAAGGTGTTTGAAACACACTTACCCCAAGAAAATTTCCATCTTTGGCATGGTCTGTATCCGAGTAATGAACTTGACCCGAGAAACGCGTGGCGTTTGCGAGCAAATGAACTGATTCGCGAGCAGGTAATTCGTGAAATTCGGCCAGACGTGTTGCACATCACCAGCCTATTTGAAGGGCTTAATGATGACGCCATTGTGAGCGTGCCAGTGTTATCAGACTCAGAGGTGCCCGTTGCCGTTACACTGTATGACCTTATTCCTTTAATTAACGCGTCAACGTACTTGCAAAATGATCAGGTGCGTTCCTGGTATTACCGCAAAGCACAGTCGCTCAAACGTGCAGATCTCCTTTTATCAATTTCAGAATCCTCGCGCCAAGAGGGAATAGATTTTCTTTTTTTTCCTGAAGAGAGGATCGTCAATATTTCTTCGGCGGTTGATGAGCGCTTCGATTTGAGATCAGCGCCACATGAAGAAATTCTAGAAGTTCGTCATCGATACGGGCTTGATCGTGACTTTGTGATGTACACAGGCGGCATTGATCTTAGAAAAAATATTGAAGGCTTAATGCAAGCATATTCGCGTATGCCTGAAGCGCTTCGCAAGGCACATCAGCTGGCCATTGTGTGCAGTGTGCATGAGCATGATCGTGTCAGGTTGGAGGCGTTGGCGCGCAGCCTAGGACTACAAGCAACGGAATTTGTGCTCACAGGATTTGTACCCGATCAGGATCTACCTAAGCTCTATCACTCCTGTAAGCTATTTGTATTTCCCTCGTGGCATGAAGGGTTTGGGTTGCCAGCATTAGAAGCGATGAGTTGTGGTGCGCCTGTGATTGCGGCAAATACGAGCAGCCTACCGGAGGTAATTGGGTGGTCTAATGCCATGTTTGATCCGTATGACATTGACGCAATCACGAGTAAGTTGTCCCAGGTTTTGATGGATGCGGACTTTCGCCAAGAACTGATCAAGCATGGAATCGAACAGGCGAAAAAATTCTCATGGGATGCATCTGGAAAGAGAGCACTTACTGCACTGGAAACTCTAGTTAGCGCCAAGCAAGCCAAGCAAGTGAGCGTCTGTGCGAAGACCGTAGGCGTGCGACCAAAGCTAGCGTATATCTCGCCGGTGCCTCCAGCTCAATCAGGAATTGCCGACTATAGTGCTGAATTATTGCCGGAGCTTGCTGCGCATTTTGATATTGAAATTGTCTCTGATCGGCATGATTGTACTGAAGCATGGTTGGCCGCCAATTTCAAAATGAGATCCATTGAATGGTTTGTCGAGCATGCAGATCGATTTGATCGCATCCTCTACAATTTTGGCAATTCGATGTTTCATGAGTACATGCTAGACCTTTTGGAACAATTTCCGGGCGTGGTCGTGCTGCACGATTTTTATCATAGTGGCTTAATTTCGCATTTAGACATGACAGGAAGGCGTCCTGGAATTTGGGACAGCTTTTTGTTCCAATCTCATGGCTATGCCCCGCTATACAAAAAAGCAAAGACTGCTGATGTCAGTAACATCATTTGGCAGTATCCCTGCAATCAATTTGTACTCGATCGTGCACTTGGAATAATTGTGCACTCCGGATTTTCGACATCTTTGGCGCGTGACTGGTACGGGCCGGGCGCCGCAAATGAATGGAAACTTATTCAGCATTTGCGCGTATTGCCCAAGCGAATAGACCGAGTTTCTGCACGCCGCCAATTGGGGCTCCAAGAGGATGAGTTATTAATTTGTTCGTTCGGCATTCTTGGACCTACGAAGCTAAATCATGAGTTGTTGGACGCCTGCATACAATCCGGTTTATTCGAAAGTTTAAATTGCCGATTGGTGTTCGTCGGAAAAAATGATGGCGGCGATTATGGGCTTGAGCTGCTCGCCAAGATCAAGGACGCTGGAATTGAAGGACGTGTGACTATCACTGGTTTTGCAGAGGTCGAGGTATTCAGGCGTTATTTGCAGGCAGCGGACATCGCGGTGCAATTGCGAGGACTTTCTCGCGGCGAAACCTCAGGAACTGTACTTGACTGTATGGCCTATGGCGTGCCGACGATTATTAACAAAAATGGGGCGATGGCTGAGTTACCCTCTGGGCCTTTAGTGCAGCTCGAAGAGAATTTTGATGTGCCGAGTTTGTCGCGTGAGTTGCAACGATTGGCTAATGATTCGCGTCTACGTCAAGAATATGGCGAAAGAGCGAGAACGCATATACGCGAGAAGCATGGCCCCAATATGATAGGGCAGCACTATCACGCTGCGATTGAAGATTTTTATCGTAAAGGGGCGGCTTGTACTCTAAGGAAAACCATAGATCGGATTGCAGAGTTAGATTACGCATTTGAGGCGCAAGATGCGATTCAACTTGCTGGTGTGTTGGAGCGCAATCGAATCACGTCCTTACGCGCTCGTTTACTGATTGATTGCTCTTCGTTGGGTAAGGTAAAGGAGACAGATGTAATTCGTTCCATACTTGATGAGCTAGTCGAAAACCTACCTCAATATGTGCAAATTGTTCCAGTTGTTTGGCGTGAGAATTATTTTCGAATCGCAGCCAAGGAATTTGAAAAACTATTGGCATTTTCGACCAACGCTGCAACCCAAGTTGATTTGCAACCGATTAACCTTACTAGGTCAGATGTGTTGATTCATTTTAGATTGAATCAACAGCCAGATACCGATGTGATTACTCAAGCGATTTTGAGTGAGGTCACGCTCGCGAATGCTCGTCAGATTTTGCTTGATTTGGCAGAGCCGAATGGAAAGAGCGAGCCTCACGACAAGTTTATAGATAAGGTTCTCGCTGCATTCCGCTAGCCGAAAGATTTCATTACATCCGAACGGAGATACACTTTTATGAATACACGCCTCAAACAGGAATTCATTCAATTTGCGGTAAGCGCACAAGTTATTCGTTTTGGTGAATTTCTCACCAAAGCAGGGCGTAAATCGCCGTATTTCTTCAATGCAGGCCTGTTTAACGACGGCGCCAATTTGGGCAAAATCGCGGACTATTACGCGCAAACTTTGCTCGATTCAGGTATTGAATTCGATATGTTATTTGGCCCAGCTTACAAAGGCATTACGTTGGCTTCTGCCACTGCGGTCTCACTTGCAGCCAAAGGACGTAATGTTCCTTTCGCCTACAATCGCAAAGAAGCTAAGGACCACGGTGAAGGCGGAACCATCGTCGGTGCGAAGTTGGAAGGCAAGATTGTCATCGTTGACGACGTAATTTCTGCTGGGACTTCGGTGCGTGAATCGGTCGAGCTGATTCGCTCTGCAGGGGCGATGCCTGCAGCGGTATTGATCGCTCTTGATCGTATGGAGCGTGCAGGTCCTGATGACGCATTGTCGCCGCACTCTGCGGTGCAAGAAGTGAGCCGCTTGTATGGTATTCCGGTGATTGCTATTGCTAACCTTAATGACTTGTTTGAGTGTCTGTCTGGCGCAAATGCTGAAAGTTCCTTGTCCCAGTTTAAGGATGCGGTGGGCGCCTATCGAGCAAAGTACGGGACGGTTTAAGACTTTAGCGACTTCATAGAATTTGGCAGAAACAGAAGCACTTGCTTACAAAAAGATGACAAAAATTTACCATCTGACGCGCAAGCGGCATGTATACTGGTAAAATGTGACATTCATCACAGAAATGCTCCACGTAACGTGAAACCATCTGGTATCAGGTTAAAATTAACTAAAAAATAATATTCGCTACGGCGAAAGGTATTGCATGAATAAGAAAGCATTAGTCACTGGTATTACTGGACAAGATGGTGCCTATTTGGCCGAGCTCCTGTTGGAGAAGGGTTATGTTGTGTATGGCACTTATCGTCGTACCAGTTCAGTGAACTTTTGGCGTATTGAAGAACTTGGCATTCAAAATCATCCAAATCTCCATTTGGTTGAATACGACCTTACCGATTTGTCTTCCAGTGTACGCTTGATTAAATCGACTGAGGTCGATGAGGTGTATAACCTCGCAGCACAGAGTTTTGTTGGTGTTTCCTTCGAGCAGCCAGTTACCACGACTGAGATCACGGGTTTGGGTGCATTGAATCTGCTGGAAGCGATCCGGGTCGTCAATCCGAAGATTCGTTTTTATCAGGCATCGACTTCGGAGATGTTCGGTAAAGTTCAGGCCGTGCCCCAGGTTGAATCAACCCCGTTTTATCCACGTAGTCCTTACGGGGTAGCCAAACTCTACGCGCATTGGATGACGATCAATTATCGCGAATCGTATGGTATTTTTGCCTGCAGCGGAATATTGTTTAACCATGAATCACCTTTACGTGGACGTGAATTTGTCACGCGTAAGATTACTGACTCTGTGGCCAAGATTAAGCTCGGTAAACTTGAATGCTTGGAGCTCGGAAATATGGATGCCAAGCGCGATTGGGGCTTCGCTAAAGAGTATGTCGAAGGTATGTGGCGCATGTTGCAAGCGGTTGAGCCCGACACTTTTGTGTTGGCGACTAATCGTACCGAAACAGTGCGTGATTTTGTGACCATGGCGTTCAAAGCGGCTGACATTCGTTTGAATTGGGAAGGTTCTGCAGAAAACGAGATCGCTCGTTGTGCCGATACCGGCAAAGTTTTGGTCAAGGTGAATCCGAAGTATTACCGCCCAGCCGAAGTAGAGTTGTTGATTGGTAATCCGCAGAAAGCCAAGGATGTTTTGGGTTGGGAACCAAAGACGACTTTGGAACAACTGTGCCAGATGATGGTCGAAGCTGATTTGAAACGAAATACGCATGGCAATTCATTCTAAACATGCGCGTCCGCGCGCCCTGATCACTGGCCTGCGCGGTTTCACAGGCGAGTACTTGGCGCGCGAGCTTGAAGCATGTGGCTATGAGATCTTCGGTACCGCTTTCGGAAACGAGGCGCTTGGCAAAGGCGTTTTCTACGTGGATCTCTGTGATCGCACTGCCTTACAAGCTGTCGTCGATGAGGTGCAACCTGATATCGTGGCGCATCTCGCCGCGATATCATTCGTGGGGCACGGTAATGTCGAAGATATCTACCGCATTAATGTCGTGGGCACCCGCAATTTGTTGGAATGTCTTGCCTCGCAATCCTACCGTCCTCAGTCTGTGTTAGTCGCTAGCAGCGCAAATATTTATGGTAACGCTGCGAGTGAGGTGATTACGGAAGCTGAGCCACCGCTACCTGCCAATGATTATGCAGTCAGCAAGCTATCAATGGAGCATGTGGCGCGTTTGTGGATGGATAAGCTGCCAATCTTCATTACTCGCCCGTTCAATTACACCGGCTTGGGTCAGGCAGAGAATTTCCTATTGCCGAAAATCGTGAGTCATTTCAAACGCGGATTAAAACAGATCGAACTCGGTAATCTCGATGTGGCACGAGATTTTTCTGATGTGCGTATGGTGGTTCGTGCTTATCGCGAACTCTTATTGCGTGCGCCACAAGGTGAGACTTTCAATATTTGTTCAGGCGTCTCGTACACCTTGCGCGAGATCATCGCCATGGTGGAGCAGATCGCGGGTTATAGTATTGAAGTGAAAGTCAATCCAGCCTTCGTGCGAGCGAATGAGGTTCGGAAGTTAGTTGGCGATCCGCGTAAATTGCATCGTGCAATTGGTCCTTTGCCGTATATTCCCCTCAGTGACACTTTAGCTTGGATGTTGGGGGATGCTGCGGCCGCGTTGCACATTCCTGCGCGTGCCAAAGTCCGTAAGAGCGTACCAGCTCTTGAGGTTGCTGGGTGAATGTAGTTCTGTCGATAGAAGCCGTTCGACCTCCGCTTGCTGGCATCGGGCGCTATGTATGGGAACTGGCAACGCGCCTGCCGCAATCGCCGGAAATTGAATCCCTTCGTTTTATGTCGGACGGTTTATGGCGCGCGTTACCGAAGCTCGACGAGGGTTCGACACAAGAGACTACTTTGCGAACCGATTGGCGCCATTTACTAGGAAAAAATCCTCTTGTCTCTCGCGTGTACGGCGCACTGATGCCGCGCCTGTCAGCGTTTCAGTTGGGGCGTTTGCGCGAGACCGTTTACCACGGCCCCAATTTCTTCGTTCCTAAAATATCACTTCCTTCAGTCGTGACGATTCATGATTTGTCAGCCTATGAGAACAATGGCTGGCACCCTCAAACTCGAGTCGACAGAATGCGCGAATTGATTCCGCGGGCATTACAAATGGCGACGATCGTATTGACAGATTCGGAAGCGATTCGTACCGAATTGTTATCGAAATTCGATGTAAATGCCGACAAGATTGTCGCTATTCCTTTAGGTGTTGATCGCGCGTATTGTCGGCACGATATGTCTGCATTGAGACCGGTGCTCGATCAATATGGCTTGCAAGGCGGCTCCTATAGTCTGTTTGTTTCAACCATCGAACCTCGTAAGAACGTCCAAGCTTTGCTGGCTGCTTATGCTCGTTTGCCCGAAGCCTTGCGGCAACTTTACCCCTTAGTTTTGACGGGTGGCGTCGGTTGGAATAGTGCCGAGATTCATGAGCAAATGGCTCAGGCATCGGCGCAAGGATGGCTCAAGTACTTGGGATATGTCCCTCAACAACATCTACCGGTTTTGTATGCAGGGGCGCGATTGTTCACTTACCCTTCGTTGTACGAAGGTTTTGGCTTACCTATTGCAGAGGCAATGGCGAGCGGACCGCCCGTATTAACTTCAAATTGCTCGTCG
>CAYWNE010000146.1:0-10847 GCA_964459555.1 uncultured Burkholderiaceae bacterium
CGGATAAGGATGTCGCGACAATTGACAGGATGATGCTGCCAAAATGGTGTGTTGCGCACCTGATAGCCTTGCAGCCAAACGCGATCACAGCCGATCAACTGTATCATCGGTGGACGTAGATAGTGTCCCTTGCCAAACACGCGTTTTGCGAGTGGCACACGGGCTTCTGATAAGGCAGGCAAGTAAGCACCATCGGCGCGCCAACGATCGCCCTCACCTTGGATCAAAGCCGCCTCTTCAGCCGAGATAGTGACAATGTCAGCCAATGCTTTCGCATTCAATGGGTTGACGGTGTTCTCCGACATCTTGCCTGCTTTATAGTTCGGCGTACCATCTTGGCCGACTGAATTAATGGTTTTTTGTTTGCCCTTCCATGTCCACCAACAGTCACCGCCGTCATTAAACGGAACACCGCCTTGGCCGTCCAAAATACTGGTCCAGTCTTCACCGGTCAAAGCGATATTGGTTTGGCCGAAAGCGTAGACCATGGGTGAATAATTCAGACAATCATTGCTCTGCCAACGCGAAATCACGAGACGACCATTGGCGCCACAGTCAACACTGCCGTATTTTGCGAAATCTTCAGGTTGATTACTGAAATAGATGTGGGCTCCCGCTTGCAAATGCACGTGCACATTCGACAGTAAGACGATAGGCCCAGCGCAATACCACGTCCCTTTTGGAATGATGACTCGGCCACCACCCGCTTGATGGCAAGCCTGAATGGCAGCCGCAAACGCCGCATAGCAATCGAAGCTACCAGCTTTGGGGCTATCTAGCATCACCTGTTCTTCATGCGAGATCCAAGATCTTACTGGGCTAAGTTCACACGTCTTTGCACCAAATTCCGTAACGACAAAATCACGGTCAGGAAAAGTCCATGGCTTAGCGAAACGATCGACAATCGCCTGCGCGCGTTGCCACGGGTCGTTCGCTTGCTCCATCCCCGTGGGTGCTGTCCACAGCGCTGCCAGCGAAGGGGCCGCCATGCTGGTTGCCAAGGCACCCGTGCTAGTTTGCAAGAAGCGTCGCCGTGATGTGGGAGTCACGCTCTGTGCCGCGTCCTGTGTAGCAAATGATTCCGTTTGCTGACTCATGCTTAGTTTGTGTTTCATAATTCTGTGTCTCGTCATTTTATGTGCTGTGCTTGTGATCAACTTCGCTTGATCGTGTTTTGAAAAATCCTATTAATCCACGTTCTGATTATTGAACTCCGCCAAGAAAATCGCGGCGTTCGGCGACAAATCTAAGGGCAAGCGATATTGCAATTGCTTTTCGGGATCGAGGCCTGCTTCACGCAAATTGTCGATAAAGTCTGCCACACCAAACTGTGCCGGGCGATACGCCAAGCTGCCTTTCTTATTCCAATCAGCCCAAGGGTGTTGTTTCTGAATATGCGGACCAATCTGCGAATTCAGAATCACGACTTTACCGACCGTCTCTAACACCTGCTTGCTAATACCGCCGAGTGGCGCTTGGTAAAAGTCTTGCGCGCCGAGTTCGCAACGATAACCGGGCACATTGATGCTGGCGTACGGTGTGCACTTTTGAGTATGAAACCATTGGCGTGCCAAATAGAATTTGCCGGCTAAAGCATTGGCGCTGCCGTCATGCGTGAAGCGGCATTGATTGAACACAAAACCGTAGGCGCTGCGCAAATTCGTATTCGGTGCGGCGACATAGGACGTGGAACGATCACCGAGCGACTTGATCTCGCAACGATAAAAGTAGGCAGTCGTATCACCGAAAATGAAATCGACATTCCCCTCGACATAGGAACGATGGAAAAAGCTGCGCACGCTGTGGCCAAGCTTACTCGAACGCAAGTACAAGGTATCTTGGAATCCATGCAGACGAATATTTTCAAACTGCACGCGATCAGCGCCTTCCACCATCATCGCCACTGCTTGATGGTGCACCACAACCACGGGTGCTGGCGCATTGCTTGCGGTTGCGCCGCAGTTATTGTTTGGGCATTCAGCGGTTTGGTCGTTTGGCTCTTTGTTGTAGGCGTTTTCTATGGTGATATTTTTGATTTGGAAACCAGCACCGCGTATCCAAGCCACAGCGCTGCCATTGGTGCCGATCACCGATCGATCTTTGATCGCGTTATACATCTCGACAATGCTGGCATCCGCGTCGGCAAACTGTGGGCCAAAGCGTTGCGTGTAGACGCGCCCCAACAAGGCCGCATGGAGGTTCGCGACGATTTTCGTTTTGCTGGCATCGCTCTCATTCGAATACAAAGTGATAGGCAGCTCGGTCGCTGGCACATACAGCAACTCACGATATTCGGCTGGCGCCACTTCGATATAGAGGCGCTTTTTACTTGCTCCCTGTTGCGAGAGCTTACGCCCATCGATCACGGCTTGTTGAATCGCTGCTTGTATCGTGTGGAATACGGTCTTGCCATCGGCTTTGAGTGCTCGATTGACGCGATAATCGGCGTTGAATTTCGTATCCTTGACCAAGGGATCATTGAGTGGCATCCAAGGATCGATTTTCTCTTTGCCCGCTTCTCCGACATACTTCAAGACTTCATCGATCTCAAACAGCCGTGCTTGTTCAGGCTTGAGTTGCGGTCGGAAGTCAGGTGCACCCTGCCCACCGAAACCTTCTCCGCGTTTTGGAAAATCCTTGAACTTATTCGCACAAAAACCGGCATCATTGCTTGCAGTGAGACTCTTCGCTATATCCGCTTCAAGCGAACTAGAATTTGTTTGTAGCTCTTTTCCGGAAACTTTAAAACTGTTGCCATCAATTTGCGCATCAAAGAATTCAACAGTGAATTTGGAAGCAGGCGCCACGTTGGTCTTTTGCATTTGCATGCGCAGAGGTAGATCAGCGTTAAAACCACGTAAGATAATTTGGCTAGTCGTTAAGCTATGGACATTGCTCATGATCACACTGCGATAGTCTGGCAAGGCACTGCCCTGCGCTTTCGGGTTATAACGCGTATCAAAATCGAAAGCGCGCTTGATATCCCGCAAGCAGATGTCTTCGTAACGAATATTCTCCACCACTCCGCCGCGTGAAACATCACTCTTAATACGCAAGCCAGAGGTCGTGCCTTGCATACTCAAATCGCGCACCAAGACATTGCGGACACCGCCATTGGTTTCGCTACCAATCGACATGCCATGACCACTATAGAATTGGTTATGCAAAACCGAAATATTCTCAACCACACCGCTACTGCCACCTTTGATGGCGATGTTGTCATCGCCGGTGCGGATATAACTGTGCGCCACCGTGATATTGCGTGAGGAAATCGGATCAATGCCATCGGTATTGCGCGCATCAGATGGCGTGTCAATCATCACTGCCCAAGCAGTAAAGCCGTCAACACGATTGAGCGTGACGTGAAAATTCGGCGAGTTTTGCAAACGCAGTCGATAGAAAGTGATGTCCCGCGAGCGATTCACTTCGATCAAACGTGGCACATTGTGCTCATTATTCTCACGCTGAGCACGGCGTGCCATTTGCCACCAAGTTTCTGTTTTATCTTTGACGACAGCGCCACCTTGTCCGTCGATCACGCCGGGGCCATACAAGCCCGAACCTTGCGCCTCTTCGATGCGAATAAAGGGCTGGCATTGACGGCCCTTTTCAGCATTGACGCCGCACAATCCCGCGCCGCCTGGTTTGTCGTAAAGTTGAGGATTGCGACTGGCGTATAAAGTCACGTCACGATCAATGCGCAAAGACACACCGCTTGGAATACGCAAGGGGCCGGCGACGAAACTATCGCGTTCATTATCCGCTGCGAGTTGGACCGCTTGTCCTTGTGGGCATTGGTCCAATGCCGCTTGGATCTTCGCAGTCTCGACATTGGGTTCGACGGCTGCAGTAGCCTCACGTGCGGTGTAATTGGCGGTGATGATGGTACAGACCGCAGGCATGCGTGGTTCGATCACATTTCTTTGATCTTGAGCGAAGGCCGTTTGTGCACACAGCGCCAGAGTAACTAAGGTGACCAAAGCGGGAAGATTGCTCAAAGATTTTGTGAACGATTTCATTGTGTCGTTTTGCATCATTAAGTCTTGATTAGGTCTTGATTGGTTCGGTGGAGATCAAACATACGCATCATTGCGCTTGTAGCGAAGATCGCCATTCAGGTGCAACGCTGACCAACTGATGCAAAACCATGGTCGAAAAAAACTTCGCGCCTTTGGTTCCGACGTGAGTACGATCAAAGGCAGACTTTGGCGTGCCTTGCGGTTCGGTAGCTGCTGGATTGTTAGCGCCGGTGTTTTGAGCTTGACTAGCATTCGAATTGCTAGGCGGCGGTGCGACAGCCAAAGTATCTGCTTCGGCCTCACCCATCGCTTGTACTGCGGCATAACTTTCTGCATTAAGCGGCAACAACAAGACTTTCTTCTCAGCGGCAATTTTTTCGATGGCTTGCGCCCAAGGCAGTAGGTTGTTTTCTAAAACGCCATCACGGAAACTGCGCCGTGTCAGCGGTGTCACCAAAACAGGAATCCCACCCCATGCGCGTACTTCATCAACATAGCGCGCCATATTCACGGGAAACTCGGTTACCAAATCGGTCGATCGCCCCGGTTTGCCGGGCTGATCATTGTGGCCAAATTGAATCAAGACCCATGTGCGACGCTCACCTTGATTGCGCAAAATCTGTTCCACCTGATTCCACAAACCTTCCGCTCTAAAACTACCCGAACTACGGCCACCCCGAGCGAGATTGATGCATTCAACGTTTGCTTTCAGTTGCGCACAAAGGGCATCGCCATAACCGCTCTTGGTGGCCATGGTGGAATCGCCGACGAGAACGATGCGTTTGAGATCTGAAGAATTACTGCTCTGATTGTACTGAAGCGCGGTGTTAGAACTACAGGCGATGAGACTACTGAGACTGCAAATCAAAAAAACTCTTTGCCATAGTTTACGATGCTGTAAGGCGTGAAACATGATGGGATTCCCGTTTTGCTTAGTGTGATGCTTACTACTATTTAGCCTCTTCTGCTAGAAGTGCTTACTACGCTCAATGCATGCTGCACTATCGCTCCCGAGCAGGCGGGAGCCCAGTGACTTTCCTTATTCAACGTTGAGATCTTTACGACTTAACGACACTGGGTTCCTGCCTTCGCAGGGACGACGCCTCAAAATTTGCGGAACGTCACTCGCCGCTTCGTTCAAGCTCCACCTATGCCGACATCTCTTGGTTATAGGTCTTATCTCCAATCTTCACATTCTTCAACTTCAAACCTTTGACGTTGTAAAGGAAGATCGGTTGTGCTGCGTTGACCGGATTACCGAGGTCGCAATCTGTCACCGTAACGTTGGTGACAGGCAAAATCGTCGGTGTACCTTTGCCGTTATAGTCGGACACCACTGGCCCCAAAATCACCAAGCCTTGGTAGCACGAATACTGACCACCTTGAATCGCCACGTTCGACACCTTCACATTCGAGATATGAATATCGCTGACGACTGGGGGACGATTGCGTACATTGTCGTTGTTGGGATCGTAACCGCAGTCGATCGTGATCACACCCCCTGCTGATGTGGCGACCGATTTATTTGGAATGACGGAACCTGGAATTGTGCTGTAGAACGCTGGCGTGGTGCGAATACCATTGGGCACCGTGACATTGCGAATATGCAGATTGCGCAAGAAACCACCACGGCTCATATTGGTTTTGAAGCGAATGGCAATATTCAGTGGGTCAGTTTGCCAATGGCTGTTTTCAAACACCAAGTTCTGGGCAAACACGTTTTGAATACCGCCCGACATGATGCTGCCAAAGGTCATCGCGCCATGGCCGCTATGCATCTTGCAGTTTTGAATCACGATGTTTTGTGATGGGCCATATTGCACATCGGGGCCTTTGCCCGAATCGACCGCGATGCAATCGTCGCCAGTATCGAAGGTACAGTCTTCAATCAGAACGTAGTCGCATGACTCGGGATCAAAACCGTCACTATTCGGGCCCAAGCTATTAGCGTAGATATGTTTGACATGCATGTTCTTGCAATGCACTGGATTGTGTTGCCAGAACGGTGTATTGGTGCTCTGGTAATTGGCGAACAATACATTGGTGCAGCTAATAAATTGCACCATGTGAGGACGCAGATAGTGACCATGACCGAAGATACGTTTTTCAATCGGCACCCCGGCTTCGGCCAAAGCACGTAAATACGCCGAATCTCGGCGCCAACGGTCGCCCTGACCTTGTATCATCGCTCTTTCTTCGGCGCTCAAATGGGGAGCAATCG
The DNA here is from genome assembly GCA_964459555.1 of uncultured Burkholderiaceae bacterium. Taxonomy (GTDB): domain Bacteria; phylum Pseudomonadota; class Gammaproteobacteria; order Burkholderiales; family Burkholderiaceae_D; genus Undibacterium. The sequence continues at coordinate 6,241 of CAYWNE010000146.1, forward strand.
CTTCCAACGAAGTTGGGTTGTTCGGGTTCACCGATTCTTCGGTACGGCCTTTAATGTGAGGAATCCAATTGCCAGTGGTGCCTGGTGCGATATCACCTGCAGAACTCGGCTTTTGACGACCCTTCCATGACCACCAGCATTCAGCTTCTTCATTCCAATCGACACCCGCTTGACCATCGAGAATACTGGTCCAATCTTCGCCGGTCAGAGCGATATTTTTTTGTCCGTAGGCATAAACCAAGGACGAGAAATTTAAGCAGTCATTACCTTCCCAACGTGTGATCGACAACTTACCATTCGCACCACAATCGAAAGCACCGTACTTGGCGTAATCGTCCGGGTTATTACTGAAATAAACGTGCGCTCCTGCTTGCAAATGCACATTCACATTCGACAGCAAAACAATCGGGCCAGCACAATACCAATTTCCTTTTGGGATCGTCACACGACCACCACCGGCTTTATTACAAGCGTGGATTGCGGCCGTGATCGCCGGATAACAATCATGCGAACCCTTGACTGGCGTCTGCATCGTGGCTTTCTCAACGAAAGACACCCAAGCCTTGATTTCTCTGGTCTCGCAAGGCTTGGCGCCAAAGCTAGTAATCGGAAAATCTTTTTTAGGAAACTTAACGGGATGGCGCACGCGTTTGATGATGGCATCCGCTTGCTGCCACGGATCGTCCGCCTTTGCAAAAGCTTGAGCTTGCCAAGGCGCCATCGTCGCTAAGCCTGCACCGGCGATTGCTGCACTTTGTAAGAATTGACGACGCGCCAGCGTCGGTGAAAGATTAAGCAAAGGAGAGAGACGAGATTTAGAAGAATTCATACGAAGATCACAATGCTGGGATGTACAGAAAAAAGCCCCGCTCAGATCAAATTAAATTGTCTAAGCGGGGCTAACGATCAATAGAACGTGTAAGTGATACGGGTATTGAAGGCACGGCCGATTGGGCTGGCAGCACTACTCAAATAACCGTTGTAGCCATTGTGATTCGTTACTGGCGGATTCACATCAAACAAATTGGTGATACCGGCAACGATAGTGAAGTTTTTGAAGCCACGATAAGTCCCAGTCAAGTTAAACACTTGGTAAGGCTTGATATCACGGAAGTACTGAGCCGCCACCAAGTTTTGGTCATGGTAACCGGTGTTATAGTTCTGCGTAATTTGTGCAGACCAATCACCCTTCGTCCAGTTCAATGCCAAGGTATGTTTCCAACGGAAGGTAATGATAGGCAAACTGCTGGTTGTACCGTTGCTAGCCAAACCGAAGCGGCCGATGTTCGAAGCCCATTCACCGCCTTTTTCCAACTGATTATCAAATTGCGTCAAATAGGTGCCGTTCAAGCTGACTTTGAACATACCCCAATCTTGCGTTGGCAAAGTATAGTTCGCTGCCAAATCAAGACCGGCTGCTTTTTGACCGCCGAGATTCATCGTCACGTTCTTGATGTACAAGAGCTTGCCGGTTGCATCGCGCACGAACAAATCAGCGTATTTCGTTGGATTCAAGAAGTAAGCTTGCTCAGGCAAGTTGGCCAACATCTTATCCATGGTGATGCGCCAGTAGTCGAGGCTTACGGTCAAGTTCTTCATCGGTTCAACCACCATACCGAGCGTACCGCCAACTGAGGTTTCTGGAACCAGCTCAGCGTTACTACCGGTTTGTTTCGGCAATTTCACATTACAGACCGTGGCGGAAACCAAGCCAGGTAAGGCTTTACCCGTACCAGCGACTGCAGGTGTCGGACCTGGGCATTGAACAGGATCATCCCATGCCGCACCAGTCGTTGTAGTCGCGCCTGGCAAACGATAGCCATAACGATCGAACAAAGTTGGTGCGCGGAAGCCGGTGTTGGCTGAGCCACGGAACATCACCACTTGATTTGGCTGATATCGGAAACTGGCTTTAGGGTTCACCGTATTACCGAAATCACTGAAATGGTCATCACGCACAGCGACGTTGGCCGTCAATTCTTTAGTGATTGGAATTTCCAATTCCGCATACAAGGCTGCGACATTACGTGCACCTTGTCCATGAGACGGTGCAGAACCCGCATACGTCGCGATATTACCGAGATCTGTTTTAGTATCCTCGGTTGTATCGCGATGAAAATCAAAACCAACCGCCATCCCCAAGTCACCCGCTGGCAACTTCATGACGGCTTTGTTCAAAGTCAATTCCACACCGGTGTAAGTACTCTTAGAAACACGGAGTTTTTGACCATTTAAGCCAATACTATCGAGATAGGCTTTACCTGCAGCGTCTTGCAAACCAAATGGGTTTAAAGTGCCGTTAGTGATACCTGCCAAAAGCTTAGGACCATCAACCGCGCCGGAGTTCAGATAACCAATGCGATCACTAATACCGACCACCAAACCGGCCTTATAGTCCCAACCCCACAACACACCTTCATCAGTTAAGTTCCAACGTTGGTTGATTTGCTCGTCTTTAGTGATATAAGGGCCAAGGTCTGCCACACTCCAAGTCACCAGCAAAGGCGCGCCATTGGTACCTGCTACCGCCGGCACACCACCACTCCCGCCTGGATACCATTTACTTGTATTCGGCAACAAAGCGGTCACACCATTGGCAGCCAAACTGGTAGTCGGAATTTTGGTGCCAAAAATATGCTCTTCGCCACGATTGTATTCGAGAGAAATTGTGTGATCGTCGCTGATGCGCTTAGTCGCTTTGGTAAAGAAAGTGACTTGATCATTCGCGTACAAAGCAGTGTTGTAAGTGAGATTATTGATGACGCAAGTATTCTTGCCGCCTTGAATCGAGTACGGTGCGACACAGCCGGTTGCGTAATAAGGATTCGCCGCTTGGAAAGACTTATTACTTGGAATCGTAAAGTTCGCTGGCATCGCGAAACCACCACTTGCTAGTGATGGTGCACGACCGATGCTGGTCAATAACTCTGGTGAGCTCAATTCGTAACGATCCATGCCGAGCAAACGACTGCGACGATGTCCATCAGCGGTTGCGTACACGTTCCAACCATCTTTTTGCAAATCGCCAGCACCAATGATAAAGCTCACACGTTGCTCGTCCGCGCCGCCTTTGCGTTGTGGGTCCACCGCCTGCACAGTCACGGAGGCACCATTGTATTCACGCTTGGTAATGAAGTTGACGACGCCACCAATCGCATCGGAACCATAAATGGAAGAAGCACCGTCGTTCAAGACTTCAACGCGGGCAATCGCGCTCATAGGAATGACGTCAAGATTGGCATAACCATCAGCGATCGCCTCGTTCGCTAAGCGGCGACCATTCAATAACACCAAGGTACGGTTCACACCCAAACCGCGCAAGTTGATATTGGTGCCTGAGCCAGCGTTGGAAGGTGCTAAGGAATTAGATTGTGGCAAAGCCATCATCAAATCAGCCAATGTGGTCATACCACGCTTCTCTAATTCTTCCCCAGTCACAGAAGTGATTGGTAAAGATGCTTCGCTTGCCAAACGTTTGATCGATGAACCCGTCACTTCAACACGCAAAGCATCTTGCGCTTGCGCCTGTGATTGGCCAATCAAACTAATAACGGCTACGGCAATGGCGGAAAGGGTCAGCTGTTGCAAGCCTGGCTTTTTATGGGATTTCATTCTTGTCTCCTACTAATTTTTAGTGAACGCTCATGTGGGGGTGAGCAAAAAGTCTAGTAAGAGCACCTCGCGTACTCCGTGCCGCATCGACGAGGAAGCAGTCTGCGCTGCTTCGAGGTCTAGCCGGTCCAAAATGTGCACCCACTGTAATGAGTACACAGGTCATGCTTCACATCTTTAAAACAAATACTGCAAAAATCTTTTTCAACGTCAATCTCAACCGCGCGAGAAGGTTCGGGTTACGCGCTCCAAATGAGCTCGCATTGCTTTACGCGCTGCTGCTGGATCATGCGCCACAATCGCTTCCAAAATATTGCGGTGATCGGTCAATGTTAGTTGTCGCAACTCTTCGGTCTGGAAATGTTCTTTCAAGCGGTGCCATAAGCGGCCACGCTGATTCCACAAGTATTCAACCGTACCAACGAGAGCACTATTACCGGTCGCACGAGCAATCGACAAATGAAACTCACGATCAGCGTGTTCATTGCTGGAATAGTCGGCATGATGCTTCTCCATTTCCAACACGGCTTTCAAAATCGCATCAATCGCACTGTCCGTTGCAACCCGTGCTGCAATCGCAGCCACTTCCGATTCGATCAAGCGACGCGCCGACAATACTTCGAACGGACCAGGACCAACTTCCGGCACATCGGGCTCTTCCGCTTGTTCGCAGATATACACACCCGAACCGCCGCGCACCTCAACCACACCGCCCAACTCGAGCGCCAGAATCGCCTCGCGTAATGAAGCACGACTTACTTCTAGCTTTGCCGCCAAATCACGTTCCGATGGCAAGCGCTCTCCCGGACGAATCCCTTCATCGCTAATCAAACGCTGAATCTTGTCGGCCACCACACGATAGAGGCGCGGCTCCTGCGCCCCAGCTTGCGTAGCATTCGAACCATTCGTTGCGGGTATTTTTTTAATCATGTTCTTTTCAATCACATTCATCCTAAGGACTCACTCAACAAATCAGAGCAAGCATCTGAAGAACG